>JBDUEE010000048.1:0-12867 GCA_040002615.1 Chloroflexota bacterium
TCTACCGCCGCGCCACCATGGTCACCACGCTGTCGCCGTGCGACATGTGCACCGGGGCGATCCTGCTCTACGAGATCCCGCGAGTGGTGATCGGGGAGCACAGAACCTTCCTGGGTGGAGAAGAGCTGCTTCGCTCGCGGGGCGTGGAGCTGGTGGTGCTCGACGACTCGGAGTGCGTGGCGATGATGGAGGCGTTCATCGCAGAGCGGCCGGAGCTATGGAACGAGGATATCGGCGAGTAGCCGATGAGGCTAGCGGCGACGCCTGTTGGGTGCCGCGACAGCTGCAGCGGTGCGCTTGGCATCCAGGATCACGTCGATCTGGCGGCGGTAGCCGATCCCCGATGAATGGCGGCGCAGCCACTCGAGGTACTCCGGATCCTGCTGTGAGATCTGCTGCAGGGTCCAGCCCTGGTAGCGGCCGAAGCTGACGGTCATGGACTCGGCGCCGCGATCGTCGCTGCGTGGCCGGAGGCGCTCGCTGACCGTTGAGGTCCGCGCATCGGCAATTGGCAGGGCGGTCGTGGACGAACGTGTTTGGTCGTAGGCACTGCGCTGGCCGGGGTCGCGCAGCACACCGTATGCACGGTTGAGCATGGCCATGGCCCCCGCGGTGTTGTCATTCCGGCTGTGGTCCGGGTGCATCCGCAGCGCCAACGCGCGGTAGGCAGCCTGGATGACGCCGGCTTCGGCGCGGGGATCCACTTGCAGGATCCCATACAGATCGAGGCCACTCGCGACGATGGTCATCGGGACTACTCCTTCGGCCGTTCGGCTTCCCCGATCGGCATCCATCGAAGGCTACGGCTGAACCGCCGTCCGTGACATGAGGCAAAGGTCCGCGCGGCCGCCTCGCCATTGGGGGTAAGCCGGCAGGCCGCATGGCACGGGCCGAATGGCACCCTTGTTCGCATGGTTACCGTACGAAGGTGCATCCCTTCCGCTTCGCCGTCCACGCGGCATACGCATCGACCGGCGACGCCTGGCTGACCTTTTCGCGTCGAGCCGAAGCTCTCGGCTACGACACGCTGCTGGTGCCGGATCACCTGGGACGGCAGCTTTCACCGATCTCCGCGCTCGCCGCCGCCGCCGCTGTGACGAGTCGCCTTCGCATCGGCCCGTACGTCTTTGCCAACGATTTCCGGCATCCCCTTGTGATGGCGCGCGAGGCTGCCAGCCTGGACGTGCTGTCGGGCGGACGGCTGGAGCTGGGACTGGGCGCCGGCTGGCGGACCACCGACTACCGCCAGCTTGGGTTGGCATATGAGGCGCCGGGCCGCCGCATCGACCGGCTGGCGGAGGCGCTGCCGCTGGTCAAACGACTGCTGCAGGGCGAGACGGTCACCCACGTCGGGCCGCATTACCGGCTGGGGGCAGCGAAGGTGCGGCCGCGGCCGGTGCAGCAGCCGAGGCCGCCGCTGCATATCGGGGCAGGTGGGCCGCGCATGCTGCGGCTGGCTGCGCGCGAGGCGGAGATCGTGGGCCTGATCCCGCAGTTCACCACCGCCGGGCGACCCCGGGTGCGCGACGCGACCGAGGAGGCGCTGGCGCGCAAAGTCGAGGTGGTCCGCGTCACCGCCGGCGACCGGTTCTCGAACCTGGAGCTCTCCATCTATTGCGCCGACGCCGGCATGGTCGGCAGTGGCCACGGCCTGGCGGGTTCGCTTGCGGCGGCCGCGAAGGGAATGGTGGTGGCGGCCGTCGGATCGCCATACCTCCTGTACGGAACGCTGGGCCAGCTGCGCGAGCGGCTCGAACGCCGCCGGGACCGACTGGGCGTCAGCCACTACGCGATTCCCGGCCACGCCATGGAGGAGATGGCACCGTTGGTGGAGGCACTGTCCGGGCAATAGGACGTTTGACACGTTCGCTGGCCGCCCCCACGCTCCGGCGCGTGAGCGACACCGCCATCGCCGAGCTGCTGAGGGGAGAGGGCTTCGTTGCGCCCGCCAGCACGGCAAGCGCCCGTGCCGTTCTGGAGCGGGCCGGGCTCACTCGCCCGGGCAAGGAGCGGATGGCCGACGAGAAGCTCCACCGCGCCCGCGATGCGCTCAGCCTGGAGCTGGTACGACACTGCTCGGATCCAGCCTGCGTCTCGGCCGTGGCCGGCGATGGACGCCAGGCAGTCGAGACCGATCGGGCCCACTGCAGCATCTGCTCCGGCTCGAACAACACCCGGGCGCTGCGCAGCATGGCGGCGTCGTGCGCCAGGGCAGGGGTGCATCGGGTCCTGATCGTGGGCGGGCGACCGCCGATGTGGAGTGAGATGGAGCGGACACTGCGGCCCAGCTCAATTCAGCTGCGGTTCGTGGACGGCACCAGCAATCTGCCCAGTGGCGCCGACGCCATGCGCGACTGTGCCTGGGCCGACCTGCTGGTGGTCTGGGCACCCACCCCGCTTCCGCACAAGGTGAGCGGCCTGTACCGAGCGGAGGTGTGCGGCGTCGGCCGGCGCGTGGTCGTCCACCGCCGCGGGATCGAGGCCCTGGCCATGGAGGTCGTCGACCACCTGGGACGTTGAGGCGCTAGGCCACGATTCCCTGGGCGCGCATCGCGAGAATGTCGTCGCCATTCAGCCCCAGCTCCCCCAGCACCTCGTCCGTGTGCTGGCCGATCAGCGGTGGCTCGCTGCGCAGCGTCAGGATGTTGCCGCCGAGCCGTATCGGGTCGGGAGCAAGGCGCATCTCGCCACTGACCTGGATCCAGGCTCCGTCATGAGCGTCCTGCATCTCGCTCACCGCCTCGCCCACGCTGGCCACCGGTCCGGACGGCACGTCCGCGGCGCGCAGGGACTGGACCAGCTCGTCGCGGCCGCGACTCGCCACCACGCCCGCCAGACGCGCGACGAGGTCCCGCCGCGCGGCCACCCGACCGGCGTTGGTCGCCCACCCCGGTTCCGCCCTTAGCCCCACCACCGTCAGCAGCCGCGTGAACTGAGCGTCATTGCCCACGGCGATGGCCAGGTGCCCGTCCCGCGCGGCAAAGACCTGGTACGGGACGATATTGGGGTGCTCGTTGCCCCAGCGCTCCGGCTCTCGGCCGCTGGCCAGGTGGTTTGCCAGCACGTTGGTCAGCGCCGCCACGCTCGACTCCATCAAGCTCACCTCCACGGCGGGAGCGGCGACCGGCTCGCCTCCCCGCGTCCGGCCCAGCAGAGTGGCCAGCGCCCCGACTGCCAGCTCCAGCCCGGCCAGCAGGTCCAGCACCGCCACGCCCGCCTTCTGCGGCGGGCCATCTGGCTCGCCGGTGACCGACATCAGGCCGCTCATCGCCTGGGCCAAAAGGTCGTAGGCGGGCAGCTCACGGTTGTTTCCGGCGAAGCCACCCACCGCGGCCACCACCAGCCCGGGGTGCGTCTCCCGGAGGCGTGCCTGGTCCAGCCCCAGGCGGGAGGCGCTGGATGGCCGGGCGTTGTGGACCAGCAGATCGGCGGTGGCGGCCAGGCGGTCCAGCAGGGCGCGCCCGGCATCGGTATGCAGGTCGACCACGATCGACCGCTTGTTGCGGTTGACCGATGCAAAGTAGGCGCTCCGCCGCTCGGCCGCGTCGCCCCACCACGGCGGCCCCCAGCCACGGCTCTCGTCGCCGGCCGGTGGCTCCAGCTTGATGACGTCGGCGCCCAGGTCGGCCAGCAGCATGGTCGCGAAGGGACCGGCCAGCACCCGTGAGCAGTCCAAGATGCGGAGGCCGCCCAGGGGGAGCGATTGGTCCATGGTGGGCCACAGGCTAGATGAGACGGTGAACGTCGCGAGCCAGCAGGCCGTAGGCAGCGCGTGAGGAGGAGTCGATGAAGGTTGGGGTGGTTATGCCGATCGGTCCACAGGAGGGCACCGGCGTGGTCCCCGGCTGGGAGGCGACCCGGGTGGCAGCGCAGTGCCACCGAGGAGGCGGGATTCGACTCGGCCTGGGTCTATGACCATCTCCTGTTCCGGTTCGGGACCGATCCCACCCAGGGCATCCACGAGGCCTGGACGATCCTTGCGGCCATGGCGGCCATCACCTCGCGGGTCGAGCTGGGGATCCTTGTGCTGGCCATGCCGTTCCGTTCGCCCGCGCTGCTTGCCAAGATGGCAGCCACATTCGAGGAGGTCAGTGGCGGTCGGCTGATCCTGGGAGTCGGCTGCGGCTGGCACGAGCCCGAATTCGAGGCGTTCGGCTTTCCTTTCGACCACCGCGTCGGCCGCTTCGAGGAGGCGCTGGAGATCCTGGTGCCCTCGGTACGCTCCGGGCGCGCCTCGTTCAGGGGCCGGTGGCATCGGGTGGGCGACATGGAGGTCCTGCCGCGTTATGAGCGCCCGGACGGGCGGTCGACCCCGATCCTGATCGCGGGTAGCGGTCCGCGCATGCTGCAGCTCGTTGCCCGCCATGCCGACTCGTGGAACGCCGCCTGGCTGGGTCCAGCCTCGCAGCTGCCACCTCGGATGGAGGGGTTGCGTGCCGCGCTGGCGGACGCCGGGCGCGATCCGGCCACGCTTGAGGTCACGGTGGGGATCAACGTGGTGCTCCCCGAGTACGCCGACGCGGAACATCCGCCGCTCGAGATCACGTCCAGCGCCATTACCGGCTCGCCCGGGCAGCTCGCCGCCGAGCTGCGGGTATACGCCGACCTTGGAGTCGGACACGTCCAGGTTGCGCTGGAGCCGACCACCCCGCCGGCGATCCGCCACCTGGGTGAGGCCGTCGCTCTGTTCCGCGCCAGCTCGTAATGAGCCAGCTCGTAATGAGCCGAGATGGGCAGATTCAGATGACAGCCGCCTGAATCCGCGTCGTAGGCCCTGAAACTGGCAGGTGCAGGCCACAGCCGCACCAGAGCCTGGATTGTCAAGTCGTGCGATCTGGTGCGGCTGGCGTATAAATTTGCCGATCCGCGAGGACCGGGCCGCGCGCATTGCTCGGTGTCAGGCAATACCCATCAGTACGTGGCGGCCCGGCCGGCGGCGGAGGCGGCGCAGGACCGGCCCCACCACCCGCACGCCGCAAATTTCGCAGCGAGTCCAGCGACCGTCGCGCACCAGGCGCACGGTGTGCTCACCGACGAGGACCCGCATCGGCGGGCGACGGCGAGCCTGGTCGCGCAGCGCGGCACGACGTTCGCGCCACGCCTGATCAGCGCCGGCCACGCCCATGACCCGGGCATGCGTGAGGGCGCTGGGATACCGAGCGGACTCCCCGGCCAGCGCGGCAGCATCCGGGATCCCGTGCCGACGGTAAAGTGGGAAGGCGATGGCGTAGAACGCGGCACCGTGGTGGCGCGCCCGGCTTCGGCGGCTGGGCGGAGCAGGCGCGAGCCAGTGCGCCAGCTCGTGGAGCAGCGTCAGTCGCCGGTCGAGCGGATCGCTGCCCGCCACCAACGAGATGCTGCCGGCCGACCGGTGGGTCACCCCGGACGAGGTCGGGCGGTCGCGCAGGCGCCAGCTGAGGCGCGGCAGCCGCGCATCGGCCTCCGAGCAGACGAGCAGGACCAGCGCGCGCGCCCAGTCGGGCGCTTCAGCCATCGGCCGCAGGCCTCGTGGCGGCCGGCTTCTTGGCCGCAGGCCTCGTGGCGGCCGGCTTCTTGGCCGATGCCTTCTTGGCCGCAGGCTTCTTGGCCGGCGGCTTCGTGGCCGCAGGCGCCTGAGCCGCGTCTGGCTCGGCCGGTCCCTGGCGCTGCTCGCGCAGCAGGCGGCCGACGTCGACGATCCAGGCGTCCAGCTCGGCATCCGCGTATGACTCTTCGTCGTAGGTGAAGCCGACCATGGCTGCGCCGTGCTCGGCCACGTACTCGGCGGGATTCAGATCCTGGTAGGGAAAGCCGCGGCGGGCCAGCGCCTCGCGGCCCGGATTGGCGCGCGGACGAAGGTCGTCCCCCGCCCGACGCGCGTCGTGGCGCTCACGCCAGCGACGCGTCAGGCGATCGAGGTCGGAACGCTTGCTCATCGATGAGCAGACTACCGCGCCGGCGCAGCCTCCGGCGAGGCGGGGACGTCAGGCAGAGCGTCATCGGCCCTGATGGGTCCCTCGTACAGGCCAACGCGCGCGATTGCCCGCTGCAGGCCGCGCGGCGCCCACCAGTTGAGGGCGCCCATGATCCGCATGAAGGCCGGCACCAGGATGCCTCGCACGATGGTCGCGTCCACGAGCACGGCGATTGCCATGGCAAAGCCCAGCGCCTTGATCATGACCACGTCGCCAAGCGCGAAGGCGCCGAACACGCCGACCATGATCAGCGCCGCGCCGGTGATGATTCCACCGGTGACGCCGATCCCCTCGGCCACCGACCGGTTGTTGTCGCCGGTCGCGACGTAGCGCTCCCGGATGCGCGACAGCAGCAGCACCTCGTAGTCCATCGACAGGCCGAACAAGATCGCGAACATGATCACCGGGGTGCTGGCGATCACCGTGCCCCCGGTCTGGAAGCCCAACAGGTTCGATAGGTTGCCATCCTGGAAGATCCAGACCAGCGCGCCGAAGGAGGCGCTGATCGACAGGAGCGACATGAGCACTGCCTTCACCGGCAGCAGGATCGATCCGAAGGTCAGGAACAGGACGAGGAAGGTGACACCGATGACGATCCCCACCGCAACCGGGATGGCGCCGTCGAAGGCGACCAGGAAGTCAGCCGACTGCGATCCGAGGCCGGCGGTCAGCACTTGCGACCCTGCGGGGGGCTCCGCGTCGCGCACGCGCTGCACGAACGCACGACCCGCATCCGAGTCGGCGTCGATGCGACTGGCCACCTCGAGGCGCGTGGTGTCACCGGAGATCCAACCACCGATGTAGTCGTTCAGCCCCGTTGGCCGCTGCGAGACGGGCATCGCCAGCAGCGCCAGGTATTGGTCACGGGCCATGCCCGGCGGCGGGGTGAGCAGGCTGCTGACCTGGGTGGCGCCGTCAAGGCCGGCCAGGCGATCGACGTACGCCGCCAGATCGTCCCGCCGATCGGCATCCAGGTCCGAATCCGGGAACTGCACAGCGACCACGACCGGATTTGAGTCGCCGCCGGGGAACTGGTCGCGCAGGATCTCAAAGCCGGTCCGGGCCGAACTGGGCGGCAGATCGTCAAGGTTGCCGCCTGTGGACAGCTCGAGGTGGAGGAAAGGAAGTCCTGCCAGCAGCAGGATGGCGAGCGCCGGCACGGCGACCTGCAGCGGCCAACGCATCACGAAGTGGGCGATCTTCACCCAGACGCCGTGGTGCTGCTCGGCGGGCTCATTGCCGCTGGCTGGTCGGATGAAGGCCGGCAGCGGAACGCGAAGGCGGTTGACGCGAGGGCCGAGCATGGCCAGCAGGGCGGGCAGTGCGGTCAGCCCGAAGAGGAGGGTCGACAACACCACCAGCACGCCGCCGATTCCCATGCTGCGCAGGGCCGGAGCCGCGAAGACGATGAGGGCCGTGAGACCGACGGCCACTGCGATGCCGGACACGGCCACCGCCTTGCCGACGGTCGCCATCATCCGCTCGATCGCAACCTCGACGCTGTAGCCGGCACGTAGCTCCTCGCGAAAGCGGCTGACCATGAACAACGAGTAATCGATCGCCAGCGCCAACCCGATCATGGTCGCGATGTTGGTCACGAAGATCGACATCTCGATCTGGCCTGCTGCCAGGGAGATCGCCGCGAAGGAGGTCCCCAGCGCCAGCGCGGCCATCAGCAGCGGCAGGCCGGCGCCGACGACCGCGCCGACGACGACCAGCAGGATGATGAGTGCCACCGGCAGGCTGATCAGCTCTGCCTGCAGCAGGTCACGCTCAATTGCTGCGTTGAACTGCTGCTGGAGGATGGGAACGCCGGTAATCGTGGTCTGCATGCCAGCCGGCGGGTCGACGAGGGCCGCCAGTCGCTCGCTGTCGGCCGTGGCCGCCGTTCGATCGGCGATCAGGTTGACGACCGCGAAGGTGGCATGGCCGTCGTCGCTGATGAGGGCGGAATCGGGCAGGGCTTGGCTGTAGGTGATCACCGAGTCGACCTGGTCATCGGCCGCCACCCGTTCGAGGCTGGCAGCGACGGCCGCCTGAAAGGCGGGCGAGGTGGCATCGGCCTCGTTGTTGCGATAGATGACGAGCATCCGCTCCTGGCTGGCGCCGAAACGTTCCCTGATGAGGGCCTCGGCCTGCACCGACTCCGAACCCGGAATCTGCCAGCCGCCCTGGGACAGCTCGCCACCCCAGTTGGCGGCGGCGACATTTGTGCCGATCAACACGGCCAGCGCGGCCAGCGGTAGCCAGCGTCGGAACCGATAGTCGAACCTGCCCAGGGCAGCAAACACGCGCGAGGCCTCCGTACCGTTAGATGAATGCTCGTTCAGTGGTCAGTGGACAATCTACGGCTTGCAAACTGGCCGTGTCAAGCCCAGAATGAATGTATGTTCACCGATACCCCTGAGGCGGCATCTCCGCTCCAGCCTGCCGCCAAGCACGCGGCACAGATGCGGGACCAGATCCTGGCGGGTGCCCAGCAGGCATTCGCCACCTCAGGCTACCGCGCGACCAGCGTGCCCGCCATCGCGGCCCGGTCCGGCGTGAGCGTCGGCCTCATCTACCGCTACTTCTCCAGCAAAGAGGAGCTCTTTCTGTCGGTCTGCCAGCAGAGCTCGGAGGCACAGCTGAACGAGCTGGCCGCGGTGCTGGCACTGATCCCAGACCCCCGCGCCCGGTTGCGCGCGGCCATCGACCACTTCGTGAACTCGCTGACCGAGGAGGGCTGGGGCGCGATCATGGTGCACGCCTGGGCGGAGGCCGATCGCAACCCACGCCTGCGCGACCAACTGGTCCGCGTCTTCGATCAGCATCGCGGCTTCTCCGCCATGTTCATCCGCGAGGCGATGGCCCGGGGCGAGGTTCCGCCCGACGTTGACGTGGAGGCGATTGCCATGGGCGCCGCGCTGCTGATGCATGGCGCGATTGCGCACCAGGCGGAGCGCGGACCGGGCTTCGATCGCGAAGCGATCGTTCGCGCCATCACGACCGTCCTGGGGCAGCAGCTGCGCGCCTGACGCGCGCCTGACGCTCGCCCCGATTCGGGCGTCGGTATCATCGGCGACGTGATGGGCTCCCCGATCGTCCGCTCCGTGCCGGAGGGCACTGCGCCGCCTGCCGACGGGCTCGCCGCGCTGGCGGCAGTGATGGTGCCACCGGGCGGGGTGCCGCGGTGACACTGGTGGTCGCACACCGGGGCGCATCGGTCCAGGCGCCGGAGAACACCATGGAGGCCTACCGGCTGGCGGTCGAGGCCGGGGCGGACGCGATCGAGCTGAATGTCCACCTCTCGCAGGACGGCGAGATGGCGCTCATCAACGACGAGACCGTGGATCGGACGACCGATGGCGTCGGTCGCGTCGATGGGCTCAGCATGCCCGCGCTGCGTCGCTTCGACGCCGGCGCCCGATTCCCGACCCCGGACGGCTCCACTCCCTTCGCGGGCAAGGGCCTCAAGATTCCGACCCTGCCGGAGGTCCTAGACTGGCTGCCGGATGGCGTGGGACTCATGGTCGAGGTCAAGGCGCGGGCGGCGGTACCAAGCGTGGTCGAAGCGCTGCGCGGCAGGCCGGTCCGCGAGCAGGGGCGCGCCAGCCTCATCTCATTCGACGAGGCAACAATCAACGAGGCGCATGCCCTGGAACCCGAACTGCCGACCGGATACCTGTTGGTGCCCTACCAGCCGCTGGAGCCGGCGCTGCGCTGGGCGGTCGAGCACGGGCACGCTGCGGTGCACCCCTGGGAAGGTGACCTGGGGATCGACCCGGCTCCGGCGCTGTCCCAGGCCATGGCCTACGGCCGCCAGCTGGGATGCTACGTGGTGAACGATCCGGATCGCATGAAACACCTTGCCGTGTTCGGGCTATGGGGCTTCGTCACCGACGTGCCGGACGTGGCGCGCGTCGCACTTGGGCCACGCGAGCCATAGCCCGATGCGGGCGGCCGGCGCCGCGGCCGCCCGGTGCTCATCAGGTCAGGCGCTGACGCCGGCGTACTGGCTGAGCGCCGACTTGGCCGCCTCGATGTTATCGACGCCGAAAGCGATGGTGATCTTGCCGGCCTCCATGCCCATTGGGAAGATCGCCTCGATGTTCACGCCGGCATTGGCGAGCTTGCGAGCCACCTCGGCCAGCACGCCGGGCTTGTCCTCGAGCGATGCCGTGGCCAGCGCCACCTCCCGATAGCGGGCGCCCGACCCATCGAGCGCGGAGCGCGTGCCCGCCTCGTCGTTGGTCAACAGGGCGACCCCGCCGCTGCCGCTGGCAGTGGCCCCGGCAACACCGGCGATATTGATGCCCTTCTCGGCGATCGCATCGGCGACGTCGGCCAAGGCGCCGGGCCGATCCTGGAGCTCGATGATGAATGCGTTCATGGTCACCTCCGTGGGAATGCGCCGGCGCGACGTCGGGCGAGTGCCCGATTCTGGGACCGGTCGACGCTGGGCCAGTAAGTGTACGGCGGCTGTCATCATCGGTACATGAAGGCGATTGGGCGCCGCTAACGTAGCCGCTATGACGTATTCGATCGTGGCCCGCGATCCGCAGACCGGCCGGTTCGGGATCGCAGTGCAGTCGCACTACCTGGGGGTTGGGCCGGTGGTGCCGTGGCTGGAAGCCGGCGTGGGCGCAGTGGCCACCCAGGCATCGGTCAATGTCGCGTTCGGGCCGATTGGCCTGGAGCTGCTGCGTTCCGGGATGTCGGCCGAGCGGACAGTGGCGGCGCTGCTGGCCAGCGACACGAGCCCGCGCACTCGGCAGCTGGGAATCGTGGATGGGGACGGGCGCGCGGCGGCGCACACCGGCGAGGAGTGCATCCCTGCTGCGGGCCACCTCGTGCGCGACGGATTCACCGTGCAGGGCAACCTGCTGGCGCGCGACACCTGCTGGCCGGCCATGGCCGCCGCCTACGAGGCCGCGCTGGTTGAGGGTGCGGCCCTGGTCGAGCGCATGCTGCGCGCGCTGGAGGCTGCCGAGCGGGAGGGCGGGGACGTCCGCGGCCGCCAGTCGGCAGCGATCATGATCGTGGAGGCTGGGCTCAGGCCTGCGGCGTGGCGTGGGCGGCTGATGGATCTCCGGATCGAGGACCATCCGGATCCCGTGCCGGAGCTGCGCCGCATCGTGACCATGCAGCTCGCCTACGACCTGCTCAATGATGAGGGCGACGCGGCCAGGGCGGGGGTGAGCGCACAGGAGCGCTATGCGGAGGCGCGGCGCGTGGCGCCCGAGGCCTACGAGCTGGTCTTCTGGCGTGCCGTCGAGCTGGCCAGTGGCGGTGACCTGCCCGCCGCGCGGCGCGAGATGGCGATCGCGGTGGCCGCTGACGATTCGTGGCGCCGTACGCTGGAGCACATGGCCGATGCACGCCGCGAGGGCGTCACGCCGGAGCTCGTCGCCGCACTGCTTGAAGGCTGAGGCGTGGCGCTGTTCGTCCTCTTCCATCGGCCCGGCCCGCGCTGGGAGGCGGGCGTTCCATTTCCGGAGCAGCCGGGGATCATGGATCACATCCTCTTCATGCGCGGCGTCGACCAGGAGCAGCGCCTGGTGCTGGGCGGGCCATTCGACGACGAGCCGGCCGGACCGGCCGACGGCGGCCCGGTGGGCATCGCCATCATCGAAGCCGATCAGCTGGCGGACGCTGAGAGCATCGCGGCCAGCGACCGGTCCGTGCAGAAGGGCCTGCTCACGGTGGCGGTCCGGCCTTGGCGACCACGAATGGGGAGCGCGCTGCCTGACTGACCCTTGGCGACGAGGCGCCATGCACTACGGATATGGTGTCGGCAAGATCGGGCCGATTTCGGCTGCCCACGCGACGCAATATGCGCGCCGCTTCATAGATTGATGCCAAATCGCGGTTAGCTTCGCGACACCATATCTCCACTGAATAACGGCGCGACGCGTAGTAGCGCCGGGCGTTCGACGTCGTCGTCGCTACTCTGCGTCCATGCGATCTGCCCAGGACACGTTTGCCGCGATGTTGAGAGATGACATCGCACCGCGACTCCGGGACTTGGGCTTCAAAGGTTCCGGCAGAGAGCATTCACGCTGGCCGACGACATTTTCTGGGTAACGATTGCTTTCCAGAAGTCGACCTACAGCACGCCGCGACGTTGTGCGCTTCACGGCGAACCTAACCGTTGCGTCCAAGGCGGAATGGCAGCGGCAACGCAAGATCCAGCCGTGGCTACCCGCGAAGCCGGCTCCGAACGTGCTCTACGGTTCGTCGGCGTGGCAAAAACGCATCGGGCAACTTTTACCCAGCGGGGAGGACATATGGTGGGATGTCCCTGCCAACACGCAGGACACCCGCATCTTGGCTGCGCTCGTCGCCGGAGCAATTCAGGAGGATGTGTTGCCCGCGGTGGAAGAACAGCTGAGTCGCAACGGCTAGAGCAACCGGGCGTGCGAGCTGGAGATACAGGCGGACCCACGCCGCGCACCGCCAATTCGCAGTTGCGATGGGGTTACCAGTTGGTGGCGGTCACCCGCTCCACTTCGCCGATCGACTCCAGCCAGCGCTCGGCGTCGATGGCCGCCTTGCAGCCGTCACCGGCCGCGGTGACCGCCTGTCGATAGCGATGATCGTGGACGTCGCCGGCCACGAACACGCCCTCGACGTTGGTGTTGGTGTCACCGTCCTCAGCCGTCTTGCAGTAGCCGCGCGGGTCCAGGTCCAGCTGGCCGCGGAACAGCTCCGTGTTCGGCTTGTAGCCGATGGCGATGAACAGGCCCTGTACGTCGATCGTTGACTCCGCGTCCTCGGCCGTGTCACGCAGCTGCAGCTGGTTGACGGTCATGTCGCCGCGCACGTCGGTCACCTCGGTGTTCCAGCGCACGTCGATCTTGGGATGCGCGAAGGCACGGTCCTGCATGATCTTGCTGCCGCGGAACTGGTCACGCCGCACCAGCATGGTGAC
>JBDUEE010000049.1:0-11847 GCA_040002615.1 Chloroflexota bacterium
TCAGGATCGTCAGGAGGCGTGCGATCCGATCCCGGTCGCCCGGTGTGAGCTTCGGCATGATGGAATCGGCGAGCCGGCGGCTCATCTCGAGCCGAGCGGGCATGTCGACGCGGCGCACCTCCTCGGCCGCCGGGCTCGCGGCCGCTACCCGAGCGAGGTCCCCGGCCGAGTCGATGCGTTCGAAAAGAGCGCGCACTCCGTGCCCGAGTTCGTCGATTGAACGTGGGGGAACGAGCTCATCGAGACCGGCGCGGCGCACGACATGCGGGAAGACCGCTGCGAGGAGGTCGCGCTTCGTCCCGAAGTGGCGGTAAACCGTCGGGACCGACACGCCGGCCTCGCGCGCGACCGCGGGAATGGACACGGTCGCGACGCCGCGAGCCATCACGCTGACGGTGGCCTCGAGGATGCGGGCCCGCGTCGCCTGCGCCTGCGCCGCTCGGACCTGGTTGTACGCGCCCATCGACCCAGTGGAGATATGAGTCATATCGTGACTATATGACTCATGTCAAGGCCTCCCGCTGACGGCCGGCAACGGCCAGCCCGCCTCGGTCCACTATATTTGGCACACGTTGGTCGTGTGCAATGACCCCTACGATATGACGCTATACGTCCGAATCCCCTCATCCGCCTTGGCAGCGGCCGCCTTGGCGCTACTCGTGGCGGGCTGTGCGACCACATACCGGGACGACCTTCGCTCCCTGCAGGCGGATCCGATGGCCCAAGCCGACATCCCCGTTGCCACGCTTACGAGGACGAGCGAGCACGACGCTCAGCTCGACGGATTGATGGGCAAGCAGGAGGCAGCGGAGATCTTGTACGGGCCCTCACCCGTCAACAACCTGGTTGGGAACTGGAGCTAGCCGAGCGCCTTCAGCGCATCGGCGAACTCAGCGGCGCTCAGCTCCCCGCGCGCGAAGCGTCGCCGGAGGATATCCCGCGAATCGTCGCCGGTCGGGCGCCGGGTGATAGCGAGCGCGACCGCCAGCCCGACCACCAGGAGCACGCCCAGGGCGATCAGGCCGAACCAGGGGACGCCGCCCCACATCATCCCGCTCCCCGACATGCCGCCGGCCATCATCTGACCCATCATGCCGCCCATCATCTCGCCCATCGCTTGGCAACTCTCGCTGGTCATCACCTGGCTCCTTTCCCTTACCCGGTCTTACTTGTCCGTTACCACGACGAGGGCTAGCCCCTTACGGACGGATGGCGACCTTCAGCACGCCGTCCAGGCGGTTGCTGAAGACCCGATACGCCTCGCCGATCTCATCGAGCGAGAACCGATGCGTCAGCAGCGGCGTGGGGTCGAAGCGGCCGGACGCCACCATCTTCATCAACCGCTCCATCCGCTCCTTGCCGCCCGGGCAGAGGGTGGTGACGATCGTGTGATCGCCCAGTCCCGCGGCAAATGCGTCGTACGGCACCTGGAGCTTGCCCGAGTAGACTCCCAGGCTCGACAGCGTTCCGCCGGGGCGGATGCTGCGCAGCGCGTTCTCGAACGTCTCCTGCAGTCCCAGTGCCTCGATCGCCACGTCGGCGCCGCCGCCGGTGATGCGCGCGACCTCGGCGACCACGTCGACCAGCTGAGGGTCGAGCACGATATCGGCGCCCATCTGGCGTGCCATGGCCTGCCGGGTCGGATCCCCGTCTACGCCAATCACGAGCGCGGCGCCCATCAGCTTCGCGCCGGCCGTCGCGCACAGGCCGATCGGTCCCTGGGCGAAGACCACCACCGAGTCGCCGATGCGGACCTCGCCCGACTCGGCCCCGGAGAAGCCGGTGGAGGCGATGTCTGCCAGCAGGACGACCTGCTCATCGGTCAGCGTGTCAGGGATCTTGGCCAGGTTGGCCTGCGCATACGGCACGAGCAGGTACTCGGCCTGCGCGCCGTTGATCGTGTTGCCGAAACGCCAGCCGCCGATGGCCTCGTAGCCGGAGCCGTGACCGCATTGGCTCGGCTTGCCGCTGAGGCAAGCGTGGCATTGGCCGCAGGGCGTGATGGCGCCCACCAGCACGCGCTCGCCGACCTCGTAGCCGACGACGCCGGGTCCGAGCTCTTCGATCACGCCGACCGGCTCGTGGCCCACGATCAGTCCGGGCTGGACCGGGTACTCCCCTTTGAGGATGTGGACATCGGTCCCGCAGATCGTGGTTAAGGTGACCCGCATGAGCGCCTCCCCCGGACCCGGTCGCGGCCGTGGGACCTCCTCGACCCGGATGTCACCTGGTGCGTGGAAGACCGCGGCGCGCATGGTCGGAGCCTCGAGTGTGGGCTCCTGAACGTCGCGAGCTGCAATAACCATCGTGATCTCTCCTCTTAAGGCGGGGATCCGACCTGCCACAGACCAGTCGACGGCGCGGGTCGTCCCGCCACTGGCCTAATCCTGACGATCTCGGTCAGCGCCCCGAAATGCCGGTTGGCCCCTTGCGCATCGGCCGAAGGTCACAAGAATCGGCGAGCGTGGGCTCCGCCGTCGGGCTGTGCCGCGCCATGAAGCACGGAGGAAGCCACCTCGCGGCCCGTTCAGCTCGATCCCGGGCGCGCCGCCTCTTCACAGCGATCTCCCGACCGATGGCCTGCTGCAAAGGGTCCGATGGCCCTGTTCGCTGAGCCATGGCCACACCACCATCCTGACTGAGCCGGCTCACGCGCGAGACAGAGGTGTCAGCCGAGCCCTCGATGGAAAGGAGTCTGGAGATGAAGAAGATCCTCGTGGCATACGACGGGACGGAGCCCGCCGATCATGCCCTTGCCACGGCGATCGACCTCGCGAAGGCATTTGACGCCGCTATCGGCGTGGTGAGCGTGGTCCCCGTCCATCCCCTGTCACCGATCGACCCATGGGACGATCCAGCGGTTCACGCCGATCAGCTACGGCAGGCGCAGCGCATCCTCATGGAGGCTGGGATCGAGGCGCAGCTCCACCAGCCGAGCGGCGATCCCGCGCGGGTGATCGAACAGAAGGCCGAGGAAGGTGGCTACGACACCATCGTCCTGGGAAGCCGTGGGCTTGGCGGGCTGGAGCGCGTGCTGCAGGGCAGTGTGTCCGAGCACGTCGCGACCCACGCGAAGACAACGGTCATTGTCACGCGGTAGGCACACTGCGACCCAGCGGCCGGTCCCGCTTCAGAGCGGAGCCGGCTGCGGCGCCTTCTCGCCGCATTCTCGGAGCGGGGTGTGCTCATCCGGGAATCGCCCTTGTTACCAGACGAATTCGGGTTCGGCCTCCAGAAACGCGTTCGTGCAGACCACGTGTCCAGGTGTGTCGGGCGTTTCAGCCTCCAGCCGCACGAGATAGAGGCACTCTCGGCATCGATCGAGGCCGACCGAGCCGATCCGCCAGCAGGCGACGCGATCGCGGACGACGCGGATACGCCGCTCCTCGGTCCCACTGCGTTCAGCTGCGGAGACGGTCATGCCATACCTCCAAGCGTCATTACCAGCCTCCTGGCGTTGATCCTGCGATGCTCGGCCGGTTTCCCACGGCGAGGAAGGGCGGTTTGGACCGATTGCGGCGGGCCATCTGGCTCTCGATCAAGTGGCGGAGCGCGGCGAACATTTGCCCCGACAGCATCGGAAACACCAGTCGGAGGAGCGGACATGACCATCGCAGCCAGTGACCTGCGAGTCGGCAACCTCATGACCATCGACCCGGTCGTGATTCGGGCTGACGCTCCGGTCAGCGAGGCCGAGCGCCTGCTGAAGACCTACCGTGTGTCTGGGCTGCCAGTCGTTAGCGGCAACGCGGCGATCGGTGTAATCAGCCAGACGGACATGGTGGTCGCCAGGTCGAGCGGCATGATCAGCGGCAACTGGGAGAAGGTACTCGTCCGCCACCTGATGACCACGCCCGCCGTCACCGTCCACACCGGCACGACCTTGGCGCGGGCCGCACAGCTGATGGTGACGCGGCATATTCACCGCCTGGTGGTCGTCGACGACGAGGACGCGCCAATCGGGGTCGTCAGCTCCCTCGACCTGCTCCGTGTCCTGCTCAAGGATCCAGACATCGGCTCGGAGGCGTGAGCTGCGGTCCGAACGGACCCGACGGCTCGGGGCCTCCGGCCCCAGGCTAGCCGTCGACGAGCGAGCGAACCAGGTCGCTGGTCGAAAGGATCCCGATCGGTCGGCGGCCCTCCGGCTCGATGACCACCAGCCGGTGGACATGATGCTGCTCCAGCTTGGCAGCGGCGTCGGCCAAGGGGGCGTCGGCGTCAACCGTTAGGGCCGGTGCGGTCATGGTGGTGGCGACCGGCATGCCCTGCCAGGCATCGATTCCCGCATCGCCCGCGACGGCCATGAGATCGGTTCGGCTCAACACGCCCACCAGGGCGCCCTCGTCGTCGATCACCGGCAGACCGCTGACTCCGAATTCTCGCATCAGCCGATCGGCCGTCACCAACGGCGCGTTGTTTCGGATTGTTACCGGCTCGAGGCTCATCAGGTCACGGACCCGGGGTGGGCGCCCTTCGCCGGCAGCCTCCATAGCGGCCAGCCGAGTGTAGTAGTCAGGCAGCTCACGCAGGTGGGCCAGCGCGATCTTGGCGGTGAGCAGCGGGTCGTCATCGGTCACGTTGGTGAGCGGATCGCGGCCACCGTGCTCGAGCTCGACCTGCATGCCGATGCGCAGTTGCTCCAAGTCGACTTCATTGGTCACGCCCAGGCGCTCTGCCAAGGCGGCGACCTCCCCAGGCGAGAAGGCGGTGGTGGCGGTCATCGGTTCCTCTCCTTGTTCATGAAGGGCTGCAGTAACCATCGTGATCTCTCCTCATCGCGCGGCCGTCCTGGCACAGATGGCATCCGCCCAGTCGGATCAGTCTTGGTGGCATCCTGCCGATGCAGGGCGAGGTTCCAAACTGCCGGTCGGCCCGTTGTTGCCCGCCGAAGGTCACAAGCAGCGAGAACGATCGCAGTGACCCTAGCCTGCGGACGCCGTAGAGCATCGGCTAGTGGCGACGCCGGTGGACCAACGCCCAGGAGCCTGACCCCGCTGGATCAGGCTCCTCGCGACCGCGCCGGTGCTATCACCGGTCATAGGCAGGTCAGGCCGGCGTGACCGCTGGCCGCAGGACCGGGACCGGGACGGTCTCGGGGCGGGTGGCCCACACCAGGCCGGCGCCGGTAAGGATCAGCGTGGCGCCCAGTCCGGCGAAGAGACCGGCCAGTGCCAGGCCCATCTGCAGTGCAGTGGCGGTGACGGTCCCAACGCCAAGCTCACCGATCAGTGCGTGAGCGGTTCCGCTCCACGCCTGGTCCCGGGCCGGACCCTCGATCGGGTTCAGGCGATCAAAGTCGGAGAAGTAGCGCCCGTCGACCGGGAATTCGTAGGTACCGGCTGCGTACGTCTTGCCGTTGTAGTCGACCGGCTCGGTCAGCACCACGGTCTGGACGCCGCTCAGGGTGTGATAGGCGATGGTCGCCATCTGGAACATGTACTCGCTCGCCGTGTTGACGATCGGGTCATTCGGATTCAGGTCGCTATCAACGACCGGGTAACCCCAGCCATCCTTCAGCAGCGACATGATTGCCACTGCGCCCTCGGTCTCGCCGCCATCGACCAGCTGGCCCTCTTCGTTGTAGCTGAGCTGAACGCCCTGCGCCGCGCTGAACGCGTTCAGCGACTTGTACCCCTCCTGGGTCTTGATGAAGGTAAAGGCACCGGCCGCCACGAAGGCGAAACCGATGACCGCCAGGACGATTCCGAGTCCTCTCAATCGACGAGTCATGGAAGTAGCCTCTTCTTTCTGCGTATCCATTGAGGCTACTGTCGTCGGTTCGCCCTGCGGAGCACAGGTGACACACGGACCTATTCGGCGGCCAACCGGCCCTGCGGTCTCGGTCCGTTCGGCCCTAGGGTCACTGGGTGCCCTCCGCATACCGTGCTTGGGACCAGCCGTTTCTGTCACCGACACGGAGAACTCATGCCTCGGTCGCTCGCCCTCTGGATCGCCTTCACTACCTCCGGCGCCATGTTCGCGCTGGTCATGCTCCTGGCAGCCGTCGTCCTCGGCGCGCCCGGCAGCGACACGGCCGCCCGGCCCTCGACGCCAGCCTCGACCGTGCCACCGGGGCCCGCGGGCAGGTTCGAGATCCACGCCTTCGACCTGGGCTTCGAGCCGGCGATGGTGCACGTCAGCGCGGCAGGCCGTTACCGGGTCAGCTTCGTCAATGACGGGGGCATCCTCCACGACCTCACCTTTGCCGAGGGGACGAAGATCGAGGCGGCGGCCCACACCACGGCGAGCGGAGAGGTGACGATCCCGGTGGCCGGCCTCTCGTTTATCTGCTCCGTGCCCGGCCATGCCGACGGTGGGATGCGCGGCGAGGAGATGGTCACCGACGGCGCGTCGATGACTCCGGCGCCCTCAGCGCCGATCAGCGCGGAGGAGCTGCGTGACGCCGATGCGGCGCGCACTGCCCAGTTCCCGGCCGAGACCGAGGGCAAGGGCAACCAGATCCTGGAGCCCACGATCACCGACGACGGAACGAAGCAGTGGGAGATCACCGCCTCCGTGATCCAATGGGAGACCGAGCCGGGCACGGTCCTCGAGGCGTACGCCTACAACGGGTCCGTGCCCGGGCCGCAGCTGCGCGCCGAGGTTGGCGACAAGGTGCGGATCATCCTGCACAACGAGCTGCCCGTCCCGACCACCATCCATTCACACGGCCTGATGGTGCCGAACGCCATGGAAGGCGTGCCGGTAATCACCCAGCCGGCCGTCATGCCCGGCGAGTCCTTCACCTACGAATTCACCCTGCGCAACGCCGGTTCGCACATGTACCACAGCCACTTCATGGCCGAGCACCAGGTGCCGATGGGTCTGCTGGGCGCCTTCGTGGTGACCGATCCGGCGGCGACCGACGAGCCGGCGGCCGACATCGACTACACGATGATCATCAACGATGGGCCGCTCGGCTTCGCGCTCAACGGCAAGGGCTTCCCGGCCACCGAGCCGATCGTCGCCACCCAGGGGCAGACGATCCGCGTGCGCTACATGAACGAGGGGCTCCAGATCCACCCCATGCACCTGCACGGCATCCCGCAGTTGGTGATCGCCAAGGACGGCTACCTCCTGCCCGATCCGCACTACGAGGACACCGTGCTGGTCGCGCCCGGTGAGCGGATCGATGTCCTGGTGGAGGCGACCGAGCTGGACGTGCGGGCCTTCCACTGCCACATCCTGACCCACGCCGAAGGTCCCGACGGGATGTTCGGGATGGTCACGGCGCTCATCGTCGCGGAGCGGTGACCATGGCCGCGGCCAAGCCGGTGCCGGGAACCGACGCGTGGCTGAGCCGCCTCGTCGTGCGGCGGCGCGCCGAGAGCGACCCATCTCGCCTGGCTTGGGCCATCCGGGCGGCGCGCGCCTGGCTCGGCCCGGAGGTCGAGCCGGCACCGGCCGGCATGCATCGCCATCAGGCCGACCTGCGGCTGCGGGTCAGCGATCGTCCGTCGCTGGTGACCTTCGGCAAGGCGGCGTACGTCGACCTCGGCCCCGTCCAGCCTCTCGACAGTGGCTGGCAGGTCGAAGTCAGCTGGCGGGCCTCCACGCTGGCACCGCTCTTCCCGGTTTTCTCGGGGACGATCGTCGCTCGCGGCGAGGAGCTGACCCTCTCCGGCTGGTACGCCCCGCCGGGCGGCGTGGTGGGTCGCATTGCCGACCGCGCGCTGCTACATATCGCGGCGGAAGGGACGGCGCGCTGGCTCCTGAGCGAGCTCGATCGCCCGGCGCAGCGGGGCGCCGGCTAGGCCTCGTCGGGCGGCAACAGATGGCGCTTGGCGACGAAGGCAGCCGCCTGGGTCCGACGCTGGAGGTTGAGCTTGGAGAGAATGCTGCTGACGTAGTTCTTGACCGTCTTGTCGGACAGAAAGACGTCGCCGGCGATCTCCTTGTTGGTCTTACCCTCCGCCACCAGCAGCAGGATCTTGCGCTCCTGGGCGGTGAGCTCAGCCAGCTCGTCGCTGGCGGCGCCGCTCGCCAGCCGCCGCACCCGCTCGAGCACCTTCTCGGTCACAGCTGAGTCGAGCAGCGACTCGCCGCGGCCGACCGCCTCGAGGGCGCTCACCAGGTCGCGGCCACGGATCTGCTTGAGCAGGTAGCCGCTGGCGCCGGCGATGATGGCGGACAGCACCGCCTCCTCGTCCGGGTAGCTGGTGAGCATCACCACCCGCGTCTCGGGGCGGGCGGCGCGGATCTCGCGGCAGGCCTCGATGCCTGAGCCGTCCGGCAGGCGCACATCCATGATCACCAGATCCGGCTCGTACCGCGCCGCGAGTGCGATGGACTCGGCGGCCGATCCCGCTTGGGCGACGACCTCGAACCCAGACCGGCGGTCGAGCAGCGACACCAGACCCTGGCGCACGACCTCGTGGTCGTCGACGACCAGCAGCCGCAGACGCCGCTGGGGGTGCTCGGTTGTCATGGGCTGGCTCCGCGCCGCGTTCCCGTCCACGGAATGGCCACGATGATACGAGTCCCCGCGTCAGGGTCGCTCTTGATGGCGAAGGTGCCCCCGAGCGCCTCGGCGCGCGCCCGCATGTTGGCCAGACCATGATGGCTGCGGACGATGTCCGCTTCGGGCCTCAGGCCGCGACCATCATCCGCGATCTCGAGTCGCACACTCTTGTCAGGCGCAGCGAGCCGCATCGAGGCGTGCCTGGCGCCCGAGTGGCGCGCCAGATTGGCCAGCGCCTCGCGCGCGATGGCCAGCAACTCGGCGACCACCTCCACCGACAGGCCGTCCGGCTCATCGCCGACGAGGTCGATTTCGATGGTCGTGTTCCGGCGCAGCTCCTCGGCCAGGGCGCGCATGCCGTCCAGCAGGCTGCCCGAATCGAGCAGCAGCGGGCGCAGCCCGAAGATGAAGTTGCGGATGTCGCGGATCACGCCATGCAGCGCGTCGATTGCGTCGTCGACGCGTTGGCGGGCCTCGGCGGGCGCCTCGCTGACCAGCTCCGGAACGTCGTCGAGGGACAGCGTCACCGCGTAGATCATCTGAATGACGCTGTCGTGCAGGTCGCGGCTGATGCGGTCCCGCTCGTCCACCACCGCCAGCCGCTGCACCTGCCCATAGAGGCGCGCGTTCTCGATTGCGATGCCGGCGTGCAGCGCGAACGTCTCGACCAGCGCCTGGTCATCGGCGCCGAACTCCGGTGCGCTCTGCTTGTTAGTGAGGTACAGGCGCCCGACGACTTCGCCCCTGACGGTGACCGGCACCCCCAGGAACGAGTGCATCGGCGGATGGTTGGGCGGGAAGCCGTAGCTCTCCGGATGCGAGGCGATGTTCGGGATCCGGTATGAGCGGTTCTCACGGATGATCAGGCCCAGGAGACCGCGGCCATGTGGCAAGTCGCCGATTGCGCGCCGCTGCTCGGGGCTAATGCCGCTGGAGATGAACTCGGTGATCAGGCCCGCCTCGTCGACAAAGCCGAGGGCCGCGTACTGCGCAGCGACCAGATCACGCACGCGATCGACGATCAGCTGGAGGACCTGCTCAACGTCGAGGACGCCGCCGAGGCCGCGGACGGCGGCGTCGAGCGCCTGAAGCGCCGGCGGAAGGGTCGGACTCTCAGCAGCTGGCTCAGTGTGGCTCGGCACGCGGATAGGCTAGCGCGTCTTCGGGCGCCGGCGGGCGAGTGGCCCGAGCCAAACCACGCCCGGCCGGGTTCAGGGTGGCCGGCACGCGACGTGGAGCGTCGCCATCCCAGGTGTCAGCCAGCACCGGCGGGGTCCCCGGCCGGCGCCCCGTTCGGCCCTCAAATACGTGACGTTCGACTCTGTTCCTGCCCTCGGCGAACGGTCGATGCTCGCCGGACACGGAGGCTCGCCTGGCGGTGCCGCCGGCGCAGCGGATCGGGCCTGCCGTGGCGGAAGGAGGCAAGTGCAATGACACGGGTGCTTGTGGTCCACCACGACATCGACGTTGCCGACATTGAGGTCGACGAACTTCGGCGGGCGGGCTATGAGGTGGAGCAGTGCGCTGGACCGATCGGTGGCAGCCCCTGTCCGGTCCTGCGTGGGGATGGATGCTGGCAGGTCGATCGGGCCGACGTCCTCGTCTACGACGTCTGGGCCTCCGGCGATGGCAGGCACGCGCTGATCGAAGATCTTCGAGATCTCTACCCGGAGAAGCCCGTCGTGCTGACATCCGGGGGCCTGATGCTCGACTGGGTCCAGACCGAAGGACCGCATCAGGTGAGGCCGGCCCTCGGCCCGCCGAATAGCGGGCTACTCGCCGCCGCCGTCGAAGCCGCGCTCCGCACGACTCCCTCTCGATCTACCGAGGGATCGGGCATCGGCGGTCCCGAACAGGGCGAACCGGTGACGGCCGGTCTTGGTGAGGGGCTACCGCGGCGGCAGGCAGGGTCTGCGGTCGGTCGTCATCGAGCCGGCCAGCCTGAACCTCTGCGGATCCCTCGGTGGTGACGCGCTCCGCTTGGCACTCAGCGAGCCACAGTTCACCAGCCCGAACGCTCACGCCGAAGTCCCGCATCAGGCGATCTGCCACCGCCCGCGCGCGTCGCCGGGGCACGGGTTCGGCGGTCATCAGGTCACGATGCGGCCATCCTGTGGGGCCGTGTTCGATATGGCTGGAACCCGGTGCTCGACAGCGACTGAGGAGGCTGATCAAGACCACGATCCTCCTAGACGGGGTCGGTCTGCTGGGCCGGCCCCGTCACATCGCCCTCGGCGCGGCTTGGTAGCCTGATCGCACGCCGACCTGGAGGACTCCCTATGCCGACCACCGCCGAACCGCGCTCGCAGGCGCCGGCCGGTCCGCTCGACCCCGACACGCTCCGGAGGATCGATGCGTACTGGCGTGCCGCGAACTATCTGTCGGTTGGACAGATCTACCTTCTCGACAACCCGCTCCTCCGCGAGCCGCTCCAGGCCGAGCACATCAAGCCGCGCCTGCTGGGCCACTTCGGCACGGTCCCGGGCCTCAACCTGGTGTACGTCCATCTCAACCGCGCCATCCGGGAACGCGACCTGAACGCGATGTACATCACCGGCCCCGGTCACGGCGGGCCGGGACTGGTCGCCAACACCTATCTCGAGGGGACGTACACCGAGCGCTATCCGCACATCACGCGCGACGAGGCGGGGCTGCGCCAGCTGTTCCGCCAGTTCAGCTTCCCCGGCGGGGTGCCGAGCCACGTGGCTCCGGAGACGCCCGGCTCGATCCACGAGGGCGGCGAGCTGGGCTACGCCCTGGCCCACGCGTACGGGGCGGCATTCGACAATCCGGACCTGCTTCGGCCGCACCCCGCATCGCGGCCGCGTCGCGCGCCGTGTTGGCGGGCGAGTCAGGTGACCCGCCACAAACGCGGTCAGGTGACCATCAGGTGGGTAACCTGACTCGTCAGTGGACGCGGTGCGGACTGCGCTGGGCCAGCGCCACTACGGCAGCCTTGGGAATCCCA
Organism: Chloroflexota bacterium; assembly: GCA_040002615.1. Lineage (GTDB taxonomy): Bacteria > Chloroflexota > Limnocylindria > QHBO01 > QHBO01 > DASSCW01. Next base: position 11,430 of record JBDUEE010000049.1, read on the forward strand.
AGCGATACGTCACCAGGGTGGCCGTCGGCGGCTCAGGAGCACGATGGCTGCGCCGATGGGCGCGATTCCCGCGCCGCCGAGGATGAGCCCGTCGTACGGCGCCCAGCGCATTGCCGTCTCATCGGTTACCCCGAGCAGCACTCCGATGTAGCCATGTTCCTCTTTGGCGAGCTCCAGGAAGGTTGGTGTGCAGTTATGACCGGCCCTTGACCTTCCAGCCGCTAGAGGGTTTAGGGTGTGGGCATGCGGATCAGCGAGCTGGCCGAGCGGGTCGGCGCCACACCCCAGGCGGTGCGTTTCTACGAAGCGCGCGGCCTCCTGCCGGCACCGCCGCGGGCCGGCAATAATTACCGCGACTACGGCGTGGCCGACGAGAAGCGACTGCGCCTGCTGCTCGGCCTGCGCCGGCTGGATCTGC
>JBDUEE010000050.1:0-4363 GCA_040002615.1 Chloroflexota bacterium
CAGCTTGGCCAAGCCGCCGATGATGGGCAGTGACGTGACGATCACCACCACCGCGGCGCCCGCGGCCAGGATCAACAGCTCCTGCCAACGGCTGGCGGGCGGATCGGAGGCGACCAACCGCCCCAGCGTCAGGCCGACCACAAGGTCGGCCACGAAGGCAATTGCCAGTACGAACAGGAACGATACGACGGTGATCGCCAGCAGGCTGGCGATGAGCTCGATCGCGACCAGCGCGCCCATTTTCAGGAGCCCGAACAGGATCGCCAGCAGGATCATCAGCAGCAGGGCTGCGATGACGAAGACGATGTAGGCGAGAAACGTCAGCACACCAGCTCCCAGGGCGAGCAGGGGCTGCCGACGCAGCGTCTCGGCTGAGGTCCGCAGGACCCGCGGCATCAGCCACAGGATCAGGGCGCCGAGTAGGAGCAGGACGATGAAATGGCGGATCGCGTCCAGCACCTTGCTGCCCGGCTCCGGCTCCTGCACGCCACCCTGCGAGGACTGCACCACGTGCTCGGTCCCGCCAACAGTGCCACTGCGGGCGTAGGTGCCGGCGCTCGCCTCGACATTGCCGGTCACGGACCCGGCGACCGAAACGTTGCCGCCGGAAATGATCAGATCACCGCCGACCGTGCCGCCGCTGGCGAGCGTCGTCTGGCCGCCGGCGATCACCAGGTCCTCACCAACCGGGCCGCTGACCGTCACCTGGCCACCTGCGGTGCGAGCGTCGCCGTCGACCGTGCCAGTCACCGAGATGGTGCCGCCGGCGGCGATCAGGTCGCCGGTTACCTTGCCGCTCACCGTGATTTGTCCGCCAAGTGCCACGAGGTCGCCGTCAACCGTGCCTTCCATCCTCACGCTGCCGGCGAACGCGTAAAGGTCGCCGTTGACGGTCTCGCTACTGGCGACGGTGACGGTGTCGCCGGTGCGCAGCTTGCCACCGAGCAGGCTCTGCTCGGCGAGCGCCAGCGTGGCGACGATCAACAGCAGCATCAACGCGGCCACCAGCGCAACACCGGGCCGCAGCATGCGTGTCATCTGAGAAATGCCTCCTCCGCAGTCCATGCCTCAAGTCGTGTCGCCTCTACCGTATGGCGACGGGCCGGCCCCAGCACGAGCCATTTGGCAAATTTCCGGTCGAGCGAGCCACTCTCCCTTAGCCAGGCATCGGTAAAATCAGCCGATGGATGAGCAGAGCGTCCGCGAGCATGCCCAGGCCCATTGCGATGCGCTCCTGGCCGGGGATATCGGTCTGGCCTCCCAGGAGATGAGCCGGGAGCTGCAGTCCAACCTGGGCTCGGTGGTATCCATGCTGCCGCTCCCCCTGACGGAGGCGACCGTCGAATCGGTGGAGATGACCGCCAAGGCCTACCGCGCGGTGCTGCACCTGGTCGGGGATGGCGGATCCATACGCCTGGAGACGCGCTGGAAGGAGCGGGACGGGCGGCCCACCATGGTCGAAGCCAGCCACGTGCCCGAGACCCCCGCCGCGCCGGAGTTCGAGCCTGAGGAACCAGAGGCGGGCTGACCGGGTGCCTGCCTCTCGACCGCACGCTGGCGGAGTCCATCCGCCAACGCCTATTCATGACGGATATGGTGTCGGGAAGATGACCGTTTGGGCCGGTTCCGGCATCGGCCGATGCACTCCCGAGCATAAAGTGTGGCCAAATCAGTCCGAACTTGCCGATACCATATCTCCACTGAATAGCCGCCATTCCCGAAGGACCATGTTGCCGGGATGAGGTCTTCGTCATCGTGGAAGTGCATCACCACGCCAGTGCATCACCACGCCAGCGACAGCAGCTCCGCGTAGGCCACCTCGACGTCCACCGCCAGCCCACGCCGCGTGAACCAGTCACCGACGTTGGCGACGTCTCGGTGCAGGAGCTCGTAGGCATCGGTATTGGTCGTGAACTCCACCGCCTGCGGCAGGTCGATGACCACCAGCCGCCCATCCCACCAGAGCAGGTTGTAGGCCGATAGATCGGCGTGCACCAGGCCCGCGCCGGTCATTGCGCGCAGGTTGGCAAGCAGCTGCTCCCAGGCCGTCGCCAGCTCGGCGCCGGACAGCCTGGCCTGGCCCAGCTTGGGGGCTGCCATCGACTCATCGCCGATGAACTCCATGAGCAGCCCGTGATCGGTCTGTTCGACCGGGTAGGGGACCGATGCGCCCGCCTCCCAGGCTCGGCGCAGCATCGTCCACTCCTGCATCGGCCACAGACGGCCCGCCAGCTCGTGGCCGTAGCGGCTGCCGCCCATCAGCGCCCGCTTGTCGCGCGTGGGCAGGAACCACCCAGCCTTGTAGATGCTGTCGCCGCGGTACAGGGTCGAGTTCGAGAATCCCTCGGCGCGCAGCTGGCCCTTGACCGGGTAGCGCGGTCGGTATCGCTTGTGGGCGAGCAGGCGAGGTCCGCTGGCGTAGCGACGCTCCACCAGGAAGATCTCGGCTTCCTTGCCGGACTTGAGAGTGCCGCGTGGTTGGTCCTCGTACGGCTCCCCGTGGGGCCAGGCGAGGTCCGACCGAAGCGGCGATGTCGTGGAATGCACGAAAAGCGCTCCTGAAGATCAGGGTCGGTGGATGGATCCCGACCGGATCAGGAGCGCCGATGTCGCCTCAGATCAGAGGCTGGTGGCGTTACTCCGAGCGGCCGGGAGGAACTGCAATGGTGATGTGCACAGTTGTTCCTCCTCGTGTCTCGAGCGGATGAGATTGGGTTCGCAGCGGACTATGCACCACGTGGGGGCAGTTGCGCAACGGTCCTCAAGGCCACCCAACGCCGGGCATGCTTGCATGGCGGTCTACGATTCTGAGGTGGAGGGTGAGAATCAGGACCCCAAGCTGGCGCTGCTGCAGCGCGTTCCGCTGTTCGCGGGTCTGGGATCCGAGGCGCTCGAGGCGATCGGCAAGATAACGGAAGAGCGGGACGTGGAGGCCGGTACGGCGCTGACCACCGAAGGTCGGCACGAGGGCTACTTCTTCGTCATCGTGTCTGGGAGCGTCCGCATCGAGCGGGGTGGGCAGGCCATCAACACGCTGCGAGACGGCGACTTCCTCGGCGAAATCGCGCTGCTCGACGGCGGTCCGCGCACCGCCACCGCCATCGCCGAATCACCATGTCAGCTGCTGGTCATGACCTACCCGCGCTTCCAGCAGCTCCTCGATTCCGCGCCAGAGGTTCGGACCGCGGTCTTTGAGGTGGTGGGACGCCGTATGCGCGAACTGGACACGGAGGCCACTTTCTAGAGCGTTCTGCAAGCCTGGACGCGGACGCCCCTTACTAAGAGGAGGCCCGGCGCAAAATCGCGCCGAGCCTCCGGGCGAGGTGTCCTTCCGCTAGTCCATCCGGTACCAGAGGTAACCCCAGCCGTCGCCATCGGCGTCGTCCCAGATCGTGTCGCCGCCTGCGTCGTGGTACAGCTGCACCCCGCCGTACCCGCCCGCGGCAACGTTCCCGCAACCGCTCTTGGAGAACGTGAGCCACAGGAAGATGTCGTCATACTCACCGTTTCCCGCCGCGACCCACCGGGTGGATGCGCTTCCATTGTTGGCGCAGTAGCGGGCGTAGGTGTCCTGGAAGATCACCCGCGGCGTATCTCCCTGGCCGATGTGCATCGTCATCGCACTGCCATCACCCCATTGGTCGCAGTCGACCTGTCCAGTCTCCGACGTGGCGCAGTCGATCGAGACCCAGTTGCCAGCGAACCCACTTGGGGCCCCGTCGGCCGCCTGGGCGGCGGGAGCCGCGACGAATAGCGCCACAACGGCGACGAGCGTGCTCAAGGATCGCATTGGAGATACCTCCATAATCTGCCGGGCCCGTCCACCGCAATCCGCCGTGGAATCGGCGCTCGGGTAATCGATACCGCATGACGACTGCGGATCGACTACGGCCGCTTGCCGCAGTCCCACCGCAGCCCAAGGGGATAGGCTGCGTGTGTGCGACGACTGCTGACGCTGCTGCTGATCTTGGTGCTGGTCGGTGGCATCGGCTACACCGTCTACGTTGGCTACGAGGGGTCGCGCCAGGCAGTCAACGTGGACGAGGCGCGCGATCGCGACTGCCGGACGCCGGACGTGCTCTTCGGGTGGGAGTACGAGGCAATCAACTACGACATTGCCGACGACGCGACGCTGAAGGCGGACAACCCCGACATGGCCGACTGCGCCTCGCAGGGCGCCAGAGCCGACAACGAGGTGGTCACGACCGACGGGATCCGGATCGGCGGCTGGTACGTGCCCGCCGCGAACGGCGCAGGGCCAACCGCTCCCACCGTCATCCTTTTGCACGGCTACTCGGGGAACAAATCCGGCGCGCTGAGGTACGGCGCGGAGCTGCACGAATCGTTCAACTTGGTGGCCTTC
>JBDUEE010000051.1:0-6017 GCA_040002615.1 Chloroflexota bacterium
GCTGCGCAGTCGGTGAAATCGCCTGGTGCGGAATGCCATTGGCGCTGATCACGACCCTGCCCGTCCCATCTGCCTCGCCTACTTGGACCTTGTAGTAGGGCGACCAGCTCCACTCAGGGACAATCGTTTCGCGCCCGAGCATGAACACCAGGCCGGCCAGCGCCAACCATTGCAGCGCCCGCATGTGTCCCCGCAGCAGGAGCGCGAACAGCAGTGCCGCCACGATCCCCCAGGCCAGCGGTGGAGCCCAAACGAACGAGAGCAGGCTGAAGGCGACGATCCCGCAGATGCTGCCGGCGATATCCAGCCGATATGCCTCGAGCGCCTCGAATTCGGCGAAGGTCCGCGCCACGCCTTCAGCGATCATGGCCATTACCCCGGCGACGGCGACGAAAACGATCGGGAGCATCACCCAGGTCGGGAGGCCGGTGGTGGTCAGGTATCCGAAGTAGATGAGATCGCTGCCCGAACGATCGATCTCGACCGGAAAGATGAGCACGAAACCCACGAAGAAGGCGAGGGCGACCGGCGCAAACGGAAATAGGTTCCGACGCGCGTGCGCTCGCAGGAAGCCGATGCCGATCCCCAGGAAGCTGCCCAGCAGCACGAAATTGCTGAAGTAGGACAGGTAGAGGATGTTGGAGCCGGTCCACCGGATGAGCGCCAGCTCCACGAACAGCATCAGGAAGCTGAGCAGGATCAGCCTCAGGCGCTTGGACAAGCCTTCTCCTTCGGTGTGGGCGCGAGGCGAACCCTACTGGAGCTCCGGCATACCGCCGACTAGGCCGATAGTGCCAGCAGGCAACACTCCGGCGGCTCCTTCCGCGACATCGGTGCTTGTAGCCGCGAGGTCCAGCGGTGCGCAGCGATGGGCCATGCTGCACTGCAAATGGTCGACTTCCGGAGTTGGCGCCTCCTTGCTCTGGCTCTCGTCGCCGTATCCGCGGCAGCGCATCTGCCGGGCCTCGTCGTCGGTCCATCACTGGACGCGGCGGTGTTCGACGTCGTGGGCTGGCGCGTGGTCGAGGGCGTGCCGCTGTACGGCGGCATCTGGGACCACAAGCCGCCGGGGATCTACCTGCTGACCGCCGCGGCAGAGGCTGGTCGCGGACTGGTGTATCCCTGGCTCATCACATGGGCGCTCAGCGTGGTGGCCACCGCCGTAACTGGCTTGCTCGTGGCCAGGCTGCTGCTTCGCGCCGGGCTTAGCCAAGTCGCACCAGCACTGGCGATCCTGCTCGTGCTGCTCTCCGGGCAATACCTCATCGCCCTCGGCGGAGGGCTGGCGGAGCAGCCCGCCACGGTTGCGGCAACCGGCGCGGTTCTGCTCGTGGCCGCACCGGCAACGACTCGACGTTGGATGGCCGCGGGCGCCCTGCTTGCCGTTGGTGTCCTGATATCAGTCCAGGTCGCGGCTGCTGTGCTCGCCCTTGTCGTCCTTGCCATGCGAAGTGCCGCGCCAGTTCGCAGGCTGGCCGCCGCTGCGACCGGCGGGCTCGCCGTCATCCTCGCGACGGTTGCCGCCCTTGGGGTGCTGGGGGTCCTGGCGCCCGCGATCGACGCGGTTTTCACCTACAACGCGGCGTACCGACTTGCTGCGCAGGATGCGGCGGGCGCTTTGAGTCCTCTTCCATGGACAGTGTTGGCGCTGGTGCCGCTGCTGGCGCTTGGTGCGGCTGGCCTGCTCGCCATGCGCCGCTGGCCGGAGGGGAGATCCCTTTCCTTGGCTGCTGCAGCCTGGACAGGCGGCGGACTGATCCTCCTTGTCGTCCAGGGCCGTTTCTACGCCCACTACATCGTGCCGATCATGGTGCCTCTGGCTGTCCTGGGTGGCGTCGGCTGGGCCGATCTGGATCGGCTTCGCCAACGGCGTCGACGCATGACACCGATTCTCGCCGCGGCCGGGGTGGTACTCCTGCTCGTAGCAACGTTGGCCGGGGTCGCCGGAGGGCTCCAGGAGCTGCGTATCTGGGTTGCCGCGAATGACAAAGCACGGGCAATCGCCGGCGTCATACACGGAATTACGATCCCTGGGCAGACGATGCTGGTCTGGGGCAACCAGCCCTATCTCTACCGAGCAACTGAGCGCGCGCCGGCCTTGCGCTACCCGTATCTGTTTCCGCTGACCACTCCCGGCTACGCGACACCGGCACTCATTGCGGAGATGCGCGCCGACCTGGAGCGTGACCCGCCCGCAGTGGTCGTCGACGCCGGCTCACCGGATGTCGGCCAGCCGGGCGGCTTGCCGCTCCTGATCTACCGGCCAACCGCCACGGAGGGAAGAGAGCTTGACCTTCTGGATCCGCTCCGCGAATTCGTGCGCGAGAAATACGAGCTCTACGGCGTGCTGCAGGGGTGGCCGGTGTACCGGTTGACGAGGTGAGCGGCACCCGCACTGCTGTCCTTGGCGCCGGCGCCCTGGGCCTGACTGTGGCGCTGAGGCTCGCCCAGCGGGGCGACGAGGTCGTCGTCGTCGAGCGCGAGCCGCTGCCCGGTGGGCTGGCCGCGGGCTTCGAGGTGGCGCCCGGCATCTGGCTCGACAAGTTCTACCACCACCTGTTTCGCGGCGACGTCAAGGCTATCGGGCTCATCGACGAGCTTGGCCTGAGACCCGACCTGACCTGGCGCAGGCCAAAGACCGTGACGCTCAGCGATGGGCGCGTCCACCAGCTGGACTCGCCGGCCTCGTTGCTGCGCTTCTCTCCACTGCCGGTGGCCGATCGGCTGCGGATGGGAGCCTGGCTCGCGTACCTCCGTCTGCTGTCCAGCCCGGAGCGGCTCGAGGGCCAGACGGCGGCCGATTGGATCAAGCGGCGAATGGGCGCGCGCGCATACGACGTGGTCTGGGAGCCGCTGCTGCGTGGCAAATTTGGGGCGCTGGCCGGAGAGATCGCGATGCCCTGGTTCTGGGCGCGGGTGCACGATCGGACGGCTGAGCTGGGCTACCTGCGTGGCGGATTCCAGCGCCTATACGACAGGCTCGCCGAACGGATCGACGGCCTTGGCGGGGAGCTGCGTTTCGGAACGGAAGTGCGCGAGATCCGCAGCAATGCCGGCGGAGGTCTGACGGTGTCCACCGCGAATGGCGACGTCCAGGTGGATCGCGTCGTCTCGACGCTGGCGGTGCGCCTCACCTGCCGCCTCGCCCCAGAGCTGCCCGAGGACTATCGCGCCCGGCATGAGTGGGGACAGGCCTATGGTGCGCATTGCCTGGTCCTTGCGCTGGATCGGCCGCTGACGGACAGCTACTGGATGAACGTCAACGATCCTGGCTTCCCGTTCATGGCCCTGGTCGAGCACACCAACTACATGGAGCCCGCCGACTACGGCGGCCGGCACCTGGTCTACCTGGGCAACTATCGGCCGATGGACGATCCACTCCTCCGATCCTCAACCGAGGAGGTGGTCGAGCAGTTCGCCCCGCACCTGGCCCGCATAAACCCAGCCTTCGCCCGTGAATGGGTGACCGATGCCTGGGCTTCCGCGGCTCCATTCGCGCAGCCGATCGTGACCGTCGACTATCGCGACCACATCCCACCCTTCGAAACCCCGGTTCCCGGTCTCTGGGTTGCCAGCATGTTCCAGGTGTACCCGCACGATCGCGGGCAGAACTACTCGATCGAGCTCGCAGAGCGGCTCGTCGACCGGTTGGTCGAAATCGACAGGACGCCGAGCATCAGGTAGGTCACGTCGTACACGAATAACCGCGGCAGTGCGAGCGTCACCGTTGTCGCCGCGGCCAGCCAGGCGAACCGCGTCTTTGCCAGGGCCAAGGCGGCGCCGATCGCCATCCCGGCGACCACGAAGTACAGGACCGGGATTGCGGACAGGGCCACCGCGCGGCCAGCCTGGCTCGGATAGTTGCTCAGGTCGTACAGCAGGGCCGGAGCCCACAGCAGGCCGGTGAGCAACACGGCCAAGGCGAAGCGGATCCATTGCCGGCGCCCCGCGTACACCAGGGCCAGCAGCAGAGGGAAGACCTTAAGCGATGCGGCTAAGGCGATCCAGACCGGCCCGCTGCGGCGCTCGACGCCGTGCATCAGGCCAGCCATGAGCAGCGCGTGCACGTTGCCGTTGGCGCTGATGCCCACCAGGATCGGTCCGAACAGGGCCAGCAGCAGCCACGCACGAGCCTTGACCAGCGGCTGCACCGCGATGGCCGATGCCGCCAGCAGGATGACCGACCATATCGCCCCGGCGACCTCGATCGGCAGGTAGGTGAACGGGACGGCCACCCAGGCGAACCAAGGGGCGTATCGGTACACATCCGACGCCTCGAGGATCGGGACCAACGGATACAGGTCCCCGCCGGCCCGGAGACGGAGCCCGGCGTTCCAGTAGGCGGAGGCATCGGCCAGGGTCCATCCAATGAGGGCCTGGTAGAGGTTGAAGATGCCGATGCCGATGATCACTGCCATCGCCACGGTACGCGCGATGCGGATGTTCTGCGACGCCACCCTCCTCCCCGACGGCATTGCGCTCATCGGGCAGCAGGGACTAACGGAGCCCTCGCATCGGCTCGGCGCAGTCGGACCGGTCCGGCCACGAAGGCGGCCCCGTAGAGGAGCGCCACCAGGATCAACAGCGCCTGGTAGCCGGTAAGGAGGGACACGTACTCCAGCACGCCTCCGACCATCGCTCCCAGCAGGTTGGCTCCGAAGGCGATGTTGGAAGCCTCGACGCTCCGGAACCGTTCGGCGAAGACGAGGTTGGCGATAAAGATCGGCGTGAACCAGATCACGACGGCAGCCACGAAGCGCGGTGCGGGGTCGAACCCCAGTAGCGCACCGACCGGCACCATCCACGCCACTCCGACCGCGGCCAGGAGCAGGCCGTAGAGGTAGGCCGGATTGGGCAGCGTCACCCTGCGAGCGACCTCGATAGCCAGCAGCACGGCTACCAGCACGCCGGTGAAGACGAGCGCATTGACGAACCACGTCGTCCCGAACAGCAGGGCGAACTGGACGACGCTCTTCGTCTCCAGCAGCAGGAAGGCGGCGCCCATGAAGAAAAGGTCCAGGTAGCGTCGCATCGATCGGAACGGGCCGGCCACTGCGCGCACCAGCAGCGACGAGGCGATCAGGATCAGCGCCACGGCGAGGAGGTAGAAGGCGGGAATCGAGCGTTCGTTGAGATACAGGAAGGGGTAGTCGTCGGTGACGGGCGTCTGCGCCGCCTGTACGTCGGTTGGCCGCCATGGCTGTGGGCAGGCGGTGGAACCGTCAACGCGAAGGGTGATCGCAGCCAGACGGCCGACCTCTCCGACGCTATCGACGCACGGCGGGTGGCCAAAGACGCGCTGGAGAGTGCCGGCCAGCCGGTCGATGAGCCAATCCTCGCGGTAGTAGTTGTAGAACGCGATGGCGCCAGTTGGCCTGAGGTGCTCCTTTGCGCGCTCCACCGCCTGGACCGTGAAGAGATAGCTCTCCAGCCGAAGCGACGATTGGCCGGACACCAGGGTCATGGCATCCGGCATTGCGAAAAGGATGAGGTCGTATTGCGCGTTGGTACGCTCGAGGAACGCGCGGGCGTCGTCGATGGTGACGGTCACTCGCGGATCCGCGTACGGGTGATCAGGGTGACGCTGGACGCCCAATTGATAGAGCCGCGGATCGATCTCCACGGCATCCACGTGGCGGGCTCCGGCGTCAAGTGCAATGGCCGTGTCGGTGCCCGAACCGGCACCCACGATCAGGACGTTGTCAAGCTTGCTGAGTGCGGCGCGCTGGTATGGCAGGAAGTAGACCGACGGGTCGCGCTTGCGATCGGCAACCGACACGGCGGCCTGGTAAATGATGCCGTTGACGCCGATCCCGGTCGTGCTCGGATTGCTTGCGTCCGAGAAATATTCGACCCTGTAGTACGGCGACCAGCTGTAGCCCGGCACGATCGATTCTCGACCGAGGGCGAAGACCAGGGCGATGAGCGCCACCACCTGTACTACCCGCAGGCCAGGTCGAAGCAGGACGGCAAATAGAACTGCCGCCAAGGCGCCCCACGCCACCGGGGGTGCCCAG
>JBDUEE010000052.1:0-1878 GCA_040002615.1 Chloroflexota bacterium
GGCTCCCCAGCGTCAGTCGTTGTCGTCGCGCGAGCAGTCGTGAACCACTGCACCAGGACGCCAAGAATCCCGACGGCGACCCAGATGGCCAGCAGCAGCGCCGACTCGGCGATCACGACGTCGATCGTTCCGTTCCGCAACTGGCGGGGCTCAATCCGATTCATCAGGACCAGCACGCCGCCGATCAGGGCGCTCGAGCCCCAGAACGCGGTCACCACGATTACCACGCCGATCGGCACGCGCAGGATGATGGCGGCCAGGGCGAAGATGACCGCGACCACGACGCCGGCCACCACTGAGCCCGTGATGGTCAATCCGAGGCCGATGCCCGCTCCGTAGCCGATCGCATAGCCAAGGCCGGCAATGGTCAGCGCCACGGAGATGTACCACCAGGCGAACGCGATGGTCGCAACCACGAGTCCGACCACGATGGCCAGGATCCAGGACAGTGGCGTGTCGAGGTAGGGCTGGTCGAAGATCGTGGCCGCCAGCTGCGCACCAAGCCCCATTCCCACCAGGAATCCGAGGATCGGCAGCACGATGCGGAAGACCGCGTAGCCCGCCAGGCACGCGATCAGGCCGATCAGGATCGCCAGGACGCCGATGACTGTTTCGGTCACGCTCGCTGTACATGCAAGCGCTGGGCCATTACCGCGGAGCCGCGTCGGCCCCGCTACCGGACCAGCCCGTCGTAGTCGCTCACCACGAACAGCGACCGGCAGCGTTCGAACAGCGCCGCCGTGCAATTCGCCGCCGCCGGATCGTCGAAATGGCCAACGAACACGAGCTGCTCCAGACGCAGATTCGGACCGGTGGGGAGGGCGCGAGACGGGAAGGGCCGCCCGTTCGGCGCCGCCATGACGATGCCGGCGCTGAGGAGCTGCGCCTGCGTCACGTTCTCGTTCGGCTGGGCGGGCATGAGCACCCGCAGCGGGCACTCGCGCTCCAGCCAGGGCACGGCCAGCGCCGCCACTGGATGCTGCTCGATGCAGTCCGCATCCAGCTCGGCGAACCAGCCCACGATGCGGAGCTCCGTGCGCCCGAATCGCTCAGCCGGCGGCGGACCCGACGCCACCTCGGCCACCGTCAGACGCTGGAGCTCGGGCCGCGGCTCGCCGATCGAGCCGACCACCAGCATCGTGAACACGAACGCCCCCAGCAGCGCGAGCAGCGCAATTCCGATCCGGACCTCGCGGTTCACTGGGCTGCCTGCAGGCCGAGCCAGCGCTCGCGCAGCAGCGCGATCGCTCGCCGCCACAGGGCGGCCCGCGCCGGGTCATTCAGCCATGTCGAAGCTCCCGAGGGATGGGGCAGGGCCAGGACCGATGCGCCCGGCGCCCGTTCCCAACTCAGCTCCTTGCCAACCAGGTCGTCCAGGCGGGCACTCACTCCGAATGCGTGACGGTGGGCCATGCCGCCAACCAGCACCACCAGTGATGGAGCCAGCAGTCTCACTTCCTCGTCGAGGAACGGTGCCCAGACGATGAGCTCCGCGCGCGACGGCGGCGAGTCGACCGATGCGCCCGGCTTGCGGCCGGGGTAGCACTTGCCCACCGACGTCACGTACCAGCGGCCGCGAAAGTCGTCGAGAGTAATGCCCGCGAGGGCCACCCACCCGGCCAGCCGCTTGCCGGCATCATGGGCGAATGGCACGCCGGTGGCGATCTCGCGCCAGCCGGGCGCCTGCCCGATCAGCATCGCTCGCTCGCTGCCGTCGCCGGACAGGACCGGCCGCGCCCCGTCCGCACAGGGCGGCATGCTGTCCTGCAGCGTCCGCAGGGTCGTGCCCGGCGCCGCTCGCCGCGGCTCCGGCAGCGACCACTCGCCGGCATGCCGCACCCGTTTGGGCGCCTCCGAGGTCAGCGCGCGCCCCCATGC
>JBDUEE010000053.1:0-8530 GCA_040002615.1 Chloroflexota bacterium
GATGACGCGCCGGAAGAATCCACTCGTTCCACCTTCGCTCTTCAAGTCGCGCAACTTCACCGTCACCAATCTGTCGACGCTGCTCATCTACGGGGCGCTCTATGCCTTCTCGTCCTTCCAGGCGATCTTCCTGCAGGGCACCCTGGGCTACTCGGCGGCCGGATCGGGCATGGCCGGCGTGCCGACCAGCATCGGGCTCATTTTCCTGTCGACGCGTTTCGGGCGGCTGGCCGCTGCGCGTGGACCCCGCCTGTTCATGGCGGTCGGCCCCGCCCTTATGGCTCTCGGGCTCCTCTGGTTCCTGCGCCTGCCCTTCAGCAGCGAGGCGTGGCAGCTGAACTTTGCAGATCCGGCGACGCTGATACCTTCACCGGGCTATTTCGTGGACGTGCTACCTGCGATGGTGGTCTTCGGCCTGGGCATCTCGATGCTGGTTGCGCCGCTGACGACCGCACTGATGACCTCCGTCCCGACCGGAAATTCGGGGCTCGCATCTGCCATCAACAACGCGATCAGCCGCATCGGCCCGCTGCTGGCCTCTGCGGTGATCTTCATCGGCGTGTCAGCCGCGTTCTACGGCGGGCTCGCCGCCAGGCTGCCCACCACGGATGTCTCTTCGGCGCAGGTTCGCGCCGCCCTTCCGCCGCTCAACGCGCCCGCGCAGGACGCATCGGCCCAGGAGAAGCAGGCCGCCCGAGAGGCCTCCACCGATGCCTTCCACCTGGCAATGCTGATCGCGGCACTCCTCTGCGCCTCTGGGGCGGTGGTGAACTGGGTTGGCATCCGCGACCCGCAGCCGGAGGAAGAGGCTGAGGGTTAGAGGACCAGCGGGCACCAGGCGCCGCCGGCACCCTCAGCCTGCGGTCGCCGGTCATCGCCCATGAACGGCCGGCGCGACCTGCGCCGGTACTATTCGAACGATGCTCCCGATCGGCGACGAGAACGAGCCCGGCCACGGTCCCGCCTACATCACCCTGGCGCTGATCGGCATCAACGTGGCCGTCTTCCTGTTTCTGCAGCAGGCAGGTGGCGAGGTCGCCTTCACCTACGGTTGGAGCGCCATCCCGCTCGAGATCACGCGCGGCGTGGACCTGGTCCAGGCCCAGCCGATTGTGCTGAACGGCCAGCCCTTCCTTGTGCCGCAGGCGCCCGGCCCCGATCCGATCCAGCTCACCCTGCTGTCGAGCATGTTCATGCATGCCAGCTGGCTCCACCTGGGCGGCAACATGCTGTTCCTGTGGGTCTTCGGTGACAACGTCGAGCATCGCGCCGGGCCGCTGCTCTACCTGCTCGCCTACTTCGTCATGGGCGTGGTCGGCAGCCTGGCACAGATCCTGAGCGCTGCCGCATCACCGATCCCCACACTGGGTGCCTCCGGCGCGATCTCGGGCGTGCTGGGTGCCTACATCGTGCTGTTCCCCGGAAACCGGGTGACGGTCCTCCTGTTCCGCTTCGTCACGCGGGTGCCGGCGATCGTGGCCATCGGCATCTGGATCGTGTTCCAGCTGATCAGCGGCTTCGGTGCCACCGTGGTGTCGGACGAATCCGGCGGCGGAGTGGCCTACCTGGCCCACGTCGGCGGCTTCGCGGCGGGCGCGGCGTTCGGGCTGCTGCTGCGGGCGGTGCCTCGGCGCGGCCCGCCAGCGCCGAATTGGTGAGCGGGCTGCCTCACGGCGAGGTCCGTGCTGGCGATCCCGGACTGTTCGGCCCGGGCAGCATGGCCTGGCGTGTCGACGGCGAGGCAATCGTGCTGGCCGGCGGCACATGCGCCCTGCTGATGCAGCTGGCGCATCCGGCGGTGGCGGCGGGTGTCGTGCAGCACTCCGACTTTCAGACGGATCCCTTTGCCAGGTTGCGCCGCACCCTGAATGCCAGCTACGCGGTGGTGTTCGGCTCCGCGCCTCGCGCCGATGCCGCGCTGCGGCGCATGAACGCCATCCACGGGGTCGTGCGCGGGCGCATCCCCGAATCTGGAGTGCCATACCGGGCCACAGATCCTCAGCTCCTGCTGTGGGTGCACGCTACCCTTGTCGACACTGCCATCCGGGTGTACGACCGCTACGTCGCACCCCTCACGGAAGCTGAGCAGCAGGCCTACCACGCCGAGGCGCGCCAGATCGCCATCAGGCTGGGGGTGCCGGAGGACGGCGTGCCGTTGACGCTGGTCGAACTGCGAGCCGAGATGGCACGCCTGCTGGCCGACGGCACGGTGGCGGTCAGCGACACCGCCCGCTCGCTGGCGCCGGCGATCCTGCATCCCACCGCGTTTCCGCCGCGCCTTGCCTGGGACGCCGCGCACCTGATCTCCGTGTCGGTGATGCCCGACAGCATCCGGCGCGGATACGGCATCCGGTGGTCCGGCCGTCGCGAGGCAGGCATGCAGCGCCTGGCGTCGGTCTCGCGTCGACTGCTGCCGCTGCTGCCCATCGCCCTGCGCCGCGTTCCGCAGGCCCGCAGCGCCGAACGAAGGGTTGCCGGCCGGCCGTCGCGGTGACGATTCCGGCTACCGTCGGTATCATGCCGGCGGAGCGCGCGGCCCATTGCTCGGCACCCTTGCCGCTCCTTCGCCATGGCGGCGGCGCGGCCGACGCCGGAGGACCCCTTGAGCCGATTCGCGCAGCTGGCCATCGCCGCGGCGGCCGCAACCTTCGTCCTCATCGTGGTCGGCGGGCTGGTTCGCGCCACCGATTCGGGCCTCGGCTGCCCGGATTGGCCACTGTGCTTCGGCGAATGGGTGCCGCCGGCTGATCTTCACGCCTGGATTGAGCATTCTCATCGGCTCGTCGCCGCCGTGGCGGTTGGCCCGCTGGTCGGCGCCGTGGCGCTGATCACGGTGCTGACCCATCGCCGTCGCGATCGGGTCCTGCTGGCTGCGGCAGTCGTCGCCGGTCTGCTGGTCGTCGTGCAGGCGTTGCTGGGCGGCCAGGTCGTCATCCAGGGCCTGCGCCGCGAGCTGGTGACGGCTCACCTGGCCATGGCGCTCACCGTGCTGGCGTTGACCATCCTGATCGCCGATCGGGCGGCGAATGGCGCGCTGCCCGGCCGCCGCAGTGGCCTGCCCGTCGTTCTGATCGCGGGCACCGGCATCGCGGTCTTCGCCCAGATGCTGCTCGGTTCGTGGGTGACCGGACACAACGCCGGCCTGGCGTTCGGCGACTTCCCGCTCATGAATGGCAGCCTGCTGCCCGCCGTGTCCGCGCTGGAGCAGGTCATCCAGCTGGCGCATCGGGGGCTTGCGGTGGTCGTGCTGGCGCTGGTGCTGTGGACGGCCTGGTCCGTGCGACGCTCGACGGCTGGCCGACTGCCGCGCAAGCTGGCCACCGCTGCGACGCTGCTGGTGTTGGTCCAGCTGGGGCTGGGGGCCGCCAACGTCTGGTCGCGGCTGTCGGCCGCGTTCGTGGTGCCACACCTGGCCGTTGGCGCTGCGCTGTTTGCGACCTGCGTCTGGCTGCTGCTGGCAGCCCTGCGCCTGCCGGCGGAGGAGCCACAGGCGGCAGGCGGGCGATCTACCTCCAGCACCCCGGTACGAATGGGCAGCAGCCTGCGCGCCTACGTGGCGCTTACCAAGCCACGCATCATCGAGCTGCTGCTGGTCACCACCGTGCCGACCATGGTCCTGGCGCAGCGGGGCTTCCCGTCCGTGTGGCTGATGGCGGCGGTAATGATCGGCGGGACGCTCGCCGCAGGCGGGGCCAACGCCATCAACCAGTTCATTGACCGTGACATCGACGACCTGATGCGCCGCACCCGTCATCGGCCGTTGCCGCAGCATGCCGTGGAGCCGCGCAGCGCCCTGGTCTTCGGCGCAGCCCTCAGCGCCCTGTCCTTCGCATGGCTGACGCTGACGGTCAACCTGCTCTCCGCCCTGCTGGCCGCCAGCGCGATCGCCTTCTACGTCTTCGTCTACACCATCTGGCTCAAGCGCAGCACGCCGCAGAACATCGTCATCGGCGGGGCCGCCGGCTGTGTGCCGGTGCTGGTTGCCTGGGCTGCGGTGACCGGCACGATCGGGGTGCCGGCGCTGGTGCTGTTCGCCATCGTCTTCTACTGGACCCCGCCGCATTTCTGGGCACTGGCGCTCCGCTTCAAGAGCGACTACGCGGCTGCCAACGTGCCGATGCTGCCCGTCGTGCGCGGCGACGCCGAGACGGCTCGCCAGATCGTGCTCTACGCCCTGCTGCTGGTGGCCGTCAGCCTGCTCCTCTTCCCGGCCGCGGAGATGGGGCTCATCTACCTGGGCGCCGCGGTGGTGCTGGGCGCCGCGTTCATGTGGTACGCGGTTCGCCTGCTGCGCAACGTGGCCGATGGGCGTGCCGCCATCGGGCTTTTCCGCTTCTCGATCAGCTACCTGACGCTGCTCTTCGCGGCTGTCGCCGTGGACAGCATCGTGCGTCTGCCACCGCCCTAAACTGCGTGGCGCGTCCAGCAGCGAGAGCGCTGGATAGCGCCATATGCAAACCACGGCAGCCTTATTGGCAGCACACTATGTCGAAAAGCCCCATGCGCAAATCACGACCGCATCTGGGGCTCCGCGAGGGATCTGGCTGAGTTAGTGCAAATCAGGGCGGCGTTTGGCGCCGAAAGCCCGACCGACACGTCAGATCGCGCGGCGATCGCGTGCCGCCTGCTCCGCGTCCAGCCGGGCATCCAGTCGGGCGGTGCGACGATCCTCGTGGCGCACCCAGCTGGCGACCACGGCCGCCATGGCCGTCAGAAATGCCAGGTCGCCGACGACCCACATGATTACGCCGCCCAGGTTCTGATCGCCCAGCGCGGTCGGTCCCCACGTTCGCAGAGTGCTCAGATAATGCGGGTACAGGACTGTGGGCGCGCTCATCAGCGCCACCCCCAGGAATGAGTTCTGCGGCATCGCCAGGAACAGGTAGAAGAGCCTGACCGGGTGCGGCAGGCGCCATCGGCTGGGATCTGCCGCAACCACTGGCCACCAGAACAGCAGCGCCGCCAGCAGGAAGGTGGCGTGCTCCAGGTAATGCAGCGGCGGATTCTCCAGTGCCTGGTCGTACAGCTCGCTGAGATGCCAGCCCCAGTTCACGGCGGCAAACAGCAGCCACGTCAGCAGCGGGAAGGTCAACACCGCCACCGCCCGACTGTGCAGTAGCTCAAGCAATCGACGACGGACCGATGGCGACGCGACGCGCAGCGCCAGCGTCGCCGGAGCCCCGAGCAGGAGCAGCGGGGCAGCCACCAGCTCGAGCAGCATGTGCTGGACCATGTGCACGCTGAAGAGCTGGTCCTCGTAGGCCTCGATCGGGGAGCTCAGCGCCAGCACGATGGCGGCCAGGCCACCCAGGAAGCACCACATCCGCCACGGCCGCGGAGGATTGCGCGGATGCTGGCTCGCAACCCGCCGGCTGGCCCACAGGTAGGCCACCGCAGCCAGGGCTACGCCGGCCAGCGGTAGGGGATCCATGCGCCAGGCGAACAGCACGCCGGGCAGCTGCGGCGCGGCAACCGTCTCGCCGTGCGCGCTGACGTCGGGCGCCAGCCACAGCGCGCCCGTGGCCACCAGCCATGGCAAAGCGAGGCGTCTGGTGAGTCGGGAGATCACCGCCGCATTGTGTCGCCCACGGATGCCTGACGCATGTGCCGGAACCATTGCGGGCGATCCGGCAGCCTTCGGCGGCGAGACCAACGTGGCCGACCTGCGCTGTGGCGTTGTCGCAGGCGAGGAGGCGCAGACCTTGATTGGCCTGCTGGCCACCGCCAACGAGCTCACCCGTTTCACGAGCAACGGTCACACATACGAGGTGAGGGTCAGGCCGCTGCTTCCCGACGAACCGGAGACCTGCCCCACTCCCTGACGCTGGGGACCTGCGCGGGAATCGCATCCGCGGAACGGCCAACGCGCGACGCGATCGGTACAATACGGCCCGTGCCGCCCCAGCCGGAGCTGGATGCGCCCCAGAAGGAACGAGATGGTGCAGATCCTGCCCAAGCCCGTGCCATCCCCTGACGCTGAGGAGCCACGAGACGAGCTGATGCCACCAAGTGCGGCCCGAGCCTGGCCGCGGACCGCGTTCCGCGCAGGCATCCCGCTGCTCGTGATCGCCATCCTGGCCGGCTGCGGCATGGTTCCGCCGGAACCAAAGTCGGAGGCGGCGAAATCGGTCTTCACCCTCTACAACATCGTGCTGGCCATGGGTGCGGCGGTCTTCCTGGGGGTGGAAGGCTTCATCGTCTACTCGATCTTCCGCTACCGCCGGCGCGACGACCTCCTGCCCGCCCAGACCCACGGCAACACCATGGTCGAGATCATCTGGACCGCCATCCCCACCGTGATCGTGCTCGTCATTTTCGGGCTGTCGGTGGCCACGCTGCGCACCGTCGAGGCCACATCGGATCCGGCAAAGGGCGGCGTTGACATCGAGGTCGACGGCTTCCAGTGGCAGTGGCAGTTCCGCTACCTGGATGACGACAACAACCCGGACAACGATTACAGCGTGGTGGGCGATGCCGCCAAGCCACCGGTCATGGTCGTTCCGGTCGGCGAGCCGGTCCGGCTGCGTCTCGTGTCGCAGGACGTCATCCACTCCTTCTACGTCCCGCAGTTCCTCATCAAGAAGGACCTGATCCCGGTGCCGGAGGGCCAGCCGGTGAACACCCTGGAGTTCACCGTTACCGAGGTGGGTGTATACGGCGGCCAGTGCGCCGAGTTCTGCGGAGACTTTCACTCCCGGATGACGTTCAGCGTGCAGGCCATGACGCGCGACGACTTCAACAAGTGGCTGGAGGATGCCAGGGCGGGCCGTACGGCGAAGCCATCGGTGCAGCCGGGCGGCGAGGTCCTTCAGCTGGTCGCGCAAAATACCGCGTTCGACAAGGCGGAGCTCCGCGCGGCCGCGGAAAAGCCGTTCACGCTGCGCTTCACCAACCAGGACAGCATCCCGCACAACGTCGTGATCGTGGACGCGGACAACAAGGAAGTTGCCCGGACCGCTGATCTCACCGGGCCGGATGCCACCGACGAGGTCGGTGTGCCAGCATTACCGGCCGGCGACTACACCTATTACTGCGCATTCCATCCGGTGCCGGCCATGACCGGCAAGCTGACTGTCGAGTAGGGGACCGAGAGACCGATGGCCACCACCACCCTCACCCCGCAGGCGGAGCTCTACCGCCGCTCGTGGGTGCTCGACTGGCTGACGACGGTTGACCACAAGAAGATCGGCGTCCTGTACATCGTCAACTCGTTCCTGTTCTTCCTGTTCGCCGGTGCCCTGGCGATGGTCATCCGCTCCGAGCTGGCCGTGCCCGGACTCCAGTTCCTGGACGAGGCGACCTACAACCAGGCGTTCACCATGCACGGCACGATCATGATCTTCCTGTTCGTGGTGCCGATCCTTTCAGGCTTTGCGAACTACGTCGTGCCGCTCCAGATCGGCGCACCGGATATGGCATTCCCGCGCATCAACGCCCTCAGCTTCTGGTTGCTGCCGTTGGGAGGCCTGCTGATCCTCTCCGGATACATGTTTGGCGGCGCTGCCGCGGAGGGCTGGACCGGCTACGCCCCGCTCTCGAACAGCCGGTTTGCGGTCGGGGTCGGCACCGATCTGTGGCTGATCGGCCTGACGCTGGTCGGCACCGCCTCGATCCTGGGCGCGGTCAACATGATCGCCACCATCTTCAAGATGCGGGCCCCGGGCATGACGCTCTTCCGGATGCCGATCTTCGTGTGGACCGTGCTGGTCACGGCCACGCTCATCCTGCTGGCCACGCCGGTGCTGACCGCCGGCCTGATCGCTCTCTTCATCGATCGGAACTACGGCGGTCATTTCTTTGACCCCGCCGCGGGCGGCAACCCGATCCTGTGGCAGCACATCTTCTGGTTCTTCGGTCACCCGGAGGTGTACATCGTCATCCTGCCGGCCATGGGCGTGGTGAGCGAGATCCTGCCCGTCTTCAGCCGCAAACCGCTGTTCGGCTATCGCGCCTTCGTCTACGCCACCATCGGCATCGGCCTGCTCAGCTTCAGCGTGTGGGCGCACCACATGTTCACCACCGGGCAGGTCTTCCTGCCGTTCTTCGCGTTCATGACCGCTCTGATCGCGATCCCGACCGGGGTGAAGATGTTCAACTGGATGGCGACCCTGTGGCGTGGGTCGATCAGCCTGACCACGCCGATGCTGTTCGCGCTCGGCTTCGTCAGCATGTTCCTGATCGGCGGCATCAGCGGCGTGATGCTCGCGTCGCCGGCGGTTGACTTCCACCTGCAGGACACCTACTTCGTGGTGGCGCACCTGCACTACGTCTTCTTCGGCGGCAGCGTCTTCGGCGTCTTTGCGGCCACCTACTTCTGGTTCCCCAAGATGACCGGCCGGCGGCTGAACGAGGGCCTGGGCAAGGTCCATTTCTGGATGCACTTCATCGGGTTCAACCTCGCCTTCTTCCCGATGCATATGTTGGGCATTTCGGGCATGCCGCGGCGCATCGCCGACTACTCGCCCGATGCCGGCTGGAACCTCTACAACCTGATGTCGACGGCCGGAGCCTTCCTGATCGCGGCCAGCAT
>JBDUEE010000054.1:0-10304 GCA_040002615.1 Chloroflexota bacterium
GCGCGACGGTCTTCTAGGGTGCCAGGCTGCGCTCGAGGAAGCCTAGCACCCAGTTGGCATAGGCGCCGCTGCAGGTCTCGACCGCCTCACCATGGCCCGCGTCGTCGCACACCCGCAGCTCAGCGGTGCCGCGACCACCCTCGCGGGCCGCTGCGAGCAGGTCCTGGCCGTCCCGTGGGCCGATCGCGTCGTCCTGCCCGCCGACGATGATCAGCACCGGTCGGTCGTACAGCGCAATGCGCTGCACCGGGTCCACGGCGCTGACGTCCTGGCCCGTCCGAATCAGCGCGCCCAAAAGGATCGCCCAGGCGCCGGGCAGCGAGAGAGGATATCCCTCTCGCTCGAGCCGAGCCTGGAGGGCGTTTGCCAGCGTCGCGTGCGTGGAGTCCAGGATCAGCGCGTCGACGTGCTGGTCGGGGATTGCTTCGCTCAGGGCTGCGGCACCGCCCATCGAGACCCCAAGCACGGCGATCCGCTCCGGGGCCTTCTCTTCGTCGACCCACTCGACCACCGTACGCAGGTCATCCTGCTCCAGTGCGCCCGCGGTCGTCTGCGATCCACCACTCTGCCCATGATTGCGGAAGTCGAAGATGACGACGTTGTAGTCGTCGTGCAGCACGCCGGCGAAGGCGAGCATGGTGCTCTTGTTGCCACCGTGCCCATGCGCCAGGACCACGGTCGGGCCCGTTGGGCCGCTACCGTTTGCCGACGGGATGTACCACCCCGCGATCGGCGTCCCGTCCGACGTCTCCAGCTCCCCGCCGGCATCGGCTCCCTGTCGTGGGCAGTGCTCCGGATCCGGCAGGTCGGCCAGGGCGGCGTCCGATGCGGCGTCGTAGTTGATCGCCTCGTAGACCCACCCGTCGGCGATGGCCGGGGTCCGGCAATCGGCGCTCGGCGACGGTGGATCGGCGAGCTGTCCGGACCCCGCGATTCCGACGTAGGCGAGATATGCCAGCAGGGCAATCAGGATGGCCACCAGGGCGAATGACACCCAGCGCGTGATCGTGCTCCGCCTGGCGCTCCGGGAGTCCTGCGGTGGCTCGTACGGCATCGCCGCGGAGTATACGGTCGCACATGCCGGATTCGTCCCCTACAATCGGTGGCCGATCGACGCGCCCGCCGGCGCGTCGCCGCGTGTCAAGGAGGCGTTGAACCCGGTTGGTCGGCGGCAAGAAGGCGAGTACTGCAGAGCGGCCCGCGCGTTCGCGAACGGCAAGGTCCCGAGAGGCGATCGCGCCTCAGCGCGCACGGCCGCGGTCGCACTCTCTCGCGCCGGAGCACGTTGGCGAGGCAGGCAGCATTGCCGTCCTGGCGATGGCCATCCTGGGCCTGGCCATCTTCATCGCCGCCATCGCCATGCTCGTGTTCGGCCTGACAGCCTCCTCCCGCTTCGGATCATCGCCGCCACCCAATGTCAATGCGCTGGGCACCGGCCAGGTCCTGGGTGGCATCGGCCTGCTGGTCATGAGCATTGCGCTGGTCGGATCGGCGCTCGCCGTCCTGGCCGACCTGCGCGGGAGCCGACGGATCGCGGCCGTCGTGGCGGGAGCGGCGGGGCTCCTGTCGGCGGCCGGCGTGGTGCGGGTCATGGGCGAGGGCGCGGGCGATGCGGTGCTGGCCGCGGCGCTGGCGGTCACAACCATGATCTTCGGCGCGTCGGCGATCATCCTGGCCCGCCGGCCGCGCTGACTCTCTGACCGCTGCGGTAATGCAGCCGCAGCCGATGGCCGTCGTCCTCCTGCTGCTGGCCGGCGGCCTCCTGGCAGCGGCCGGCGCCGTCGGCCTGGTGATCGGCCTGGTCTTCGCGGCGTGGCTGTATTCGCTGCTGCCCCCGCTGCAAATTGATGCTGCGGCTGTGGGCGGGGCCACCACGGCCACCGGGGTCCTTCTGCTGCTGTTGGGCCTGGCCCACGGCCTCGCTGCCCTCGCGCTGCGGCGACGCGAGCCGGCCGCGCTCACGCCGGTGGCGGTGCTGTGCGTGACCATGTCGCTGCTGGCAATCGGCTGGGCGACCGCGGCGCTGGTCAGCGCCGCGTCCGGCAGTGGCCCGGCGGTGGCCATGCTGCCGGCGGGCATCGGCCTGGGCGCAGTGGCGGTGGGCTATGGATGGATCGCCCGCCGCCTCATCGGGATGCGTCAGCCTCCCGAGCGCGCAGCCTGAAGGGGGGATGGCTGCCTGCTATACTCCGCCACCGTCGCACCCGCGGGCCCGTGGTGTAGCGGCCCAACATGCCAGCCTGTCACGCTGGAGATCGCCGGTTCGAATCCGGTCGGGCCCGCCACCGCCCACTCGCGCTATCCCCGCATCCTGTTGGCGAATTACGCGGCCCGAGGCTGCTCCGGGCGCAGTGAGGCTACCGCCGCTTCAATCAGGCGGCGCGGCGAGCCGTAGACCAGGGCAACGTCGGCCGCCAGCAGCGTGAGAATCGCGACCTCGACCGCCTTGGCCACCCAGCCGAGCGGGAAGTACGGCCCCATCACCAGGTAGCCGCCGATGGTCACGAGGGTGTAGCCGGCCAACCCCACGCGTGGCAGCCACGCCAACCGGCCGATGAGCCCACCGGGGTTGATCGCGGTAAGCGCCATGCCCGCGGCCAGCACCGCGTAGCCCGCGGCATTCAGGGTGAACAGCAGTCCGCCCAGGCTGTAATGGATGTACGCGGTCGTGAGCGTCAGCTCCACAAGGGCGGCCGTCATCACCAGCCCGGCCATGCGTCGAGCCTGCGGCGTTCGAATTGACATTGCGTGGTCTCCCTCGACACCTGCGGTTTGAACAATGTGCTAGTCCGGCTTAGCAAGTATGAGCGCTAAACGTGCTAACGTCAAGTGGCACGTTGGGGCATCGGCTCGGGATCGTCGGCCCACTCGTTTTACCCGGCCGTTCACAGCCCCACGGACCTGAATGGGATATCGGGGCCGCCTTATCCGGCGCGCTAGTGGCATCCGTCCCGGATCGGCTGGGACGAGGTCGTGAAGCTACGAGGGCTTGCCCTTCGCCGCCGCCGTCACGGCCTTTGCCGTGGCACGCTGGCTCGCCTTCTCCTCCGACGCGCGCTCCTCCCGCTTCTCCCGGTCGCGCCGTGCGTCGACGATCGCGCGGCAGGCGGTCTCGACGTCATCGGTGATGGTCAGCAGGTCCAGGTCCTCCGGGCTGACCTTCTCCTCGTAGAGGGGCTTGTCGCGGATCCACCGCAGCAGCCCGTTCCAGTACGCCTCGCCGTAAAGCACCACCGGGAAGTGCTCGACCTTGCCGGTCTGGATGAGCGTCAGCGCCTCGAACAGCTCGTCGAGCGTGCCGAAGCCACCGGGGAAGATGACGAAGCCCTCCGCATACTTGACGAACATGACCTTGCGCACGAAGAAGTAGCGGAACTCCATGCCAAGGTCCACGTACTCATTGAGCCCCTGCTCGAAGGGCAGCTCGATGTTGCAGCCGATCGATTTGCCGCCGCCATCCTTGGCGCCGCGGTTCGCGGCTTCCATGATCCCGGGCCCGCCGCCGGTCACGATGGCGAATCCTTCGCGCGCCAGCGCCTCCGCCACGCGACGTGCCGCGCCGTAATAGCGGTTGCGGCGTCCGATCCGGGCGGAGCCGAAGATGCTGACCGCGGGGCCTACGTCGGCCAGCGCGTCGAAGCCCTCCACGAACTCGCCGAGGATGCGCAGGGCGCGCCAGGTATCGGTCTCCCGGAACTCGACGGGAGGATGCGATCGCAGCAGCTCCTGGTCCTCGGTCAGCCGCGTGGCGTCGAGCTTTCCGCGCACGACCACCGCCCCGCGTCGGCGCTCCGGCTCCTTCTGTTTGCGTGGCATGTGCACTCCTGACGATGTCGGTACTGGCGGTCTGAGACGGTTGAGGGTAGATCAGATCAGGTAGTCCAAGTCGACACGCCGGCGGCCAGGATGGTAGGGTGGCCGCTGTCCTCATGGGGGACGATTCGCGACGCGGACCGCGCCCGATTCGCTCGCGGTTCCCCGGCCGGTTCGCGGCCGGTGGGACGGCCAAGCCCGCTGAAACCAGGGGATTCTATTGCCGGAGCTGCTGCGGCGCGTCGCCGTGCTTACCGTCATCAGCGCCGTGGGGATTGCCCTGCTGGCGCCGCTTGCCGTGCAGTCAGCCCGGCAGCCCGGCCTCGCAACGCCGAGTCTGCTGCTGGAGGCTGGACCGGCCACCAGCACGCTCGACCGCGGCTCCCTCGGGCGCGAACGCCTTGCGGTCCTGACCCTCCTCGAGCGAAGCCAACCACTCTCCGCCGAGACGTTCTCCAGCCACCAGCGCGCCCTGCCGACTCCCGCCAGCGCCGAGATGCAGGCGACCCTCTACCGCAATCCGACCTCGGCGCTGACACCGCCACCGGCACCCACTGCCCCACCCATGAACGGCGATACGGTGACTGGCCAGGCCACCTGGTACTGCTGCTCGGCGGGCTGGAATGGCGAGGCCGTGGTGGCTCTGCCTGGCGCTCTGGGCGGGCAATTTGACTCACCACCCGCGTCCCGCTACGTGACCGTGTGCGCCGATCGCTGCGTCTCCATGCCGGTCGTGGACTACTGCGGCTGTTTCTGGGGAACGAGCAACCAGAAGGTTGCGGACCTGTCGCCGGAGGCCTGGGCGGCCATCTCCGACACCCGCACCGGCGCCGGCGTCATCACCGTGACTATTCACCTCGGCTGACCCTCCCAACCCGACAGCCGCGTTGGTGTTGCGGCACGGAGCGTGCTCGGCAGGTGAGGCATGCCGTTCCTGCCGTTCCTGCTGCTGGTTGCCCAGGTCATCGGCCGATCGGCATCGTTCGCGCTCGGCTGGGCAACCGCCCTCTATTTCGGTCAGGTTCCTTCCAGGAGCGCATCGATGCTGCGTCGCTGGGCGTCGACGAGTGGAACGTGCTCTGCCGCCTCCGCCTCGAGGTCGAGCACCGCGCCGAAGGAGAGCTGGGCGAGCGGGCTAGCGCGTGAACGCCAGGATGGCGATGCCGACAACCATGACGAAGCCAATGGCCACGATCAGCAGCCGCGCTCCCCAGTTGACTCGACGTTCCGGGTAGGGCTGGTAGGGACGGCCGCTGCGTCGGCGCCGGCTCATTGGCTCCACTCCCGGCGGAGGAGGAAGGGAGTGGTCAGCGCCTCGCGGCTCGAGACACTGCGCAGCTGTTTGCGAACTCGCTTCAGCAGCTTGCCGTGGTACGAGCCATCACCGTAGGGCTCGTGCAGCCGGGCGACATCCCAGTCATGGGTGCTTGCCACGGCGCTGGCAGGCAGGTATCGGTCCAGGACTGCCTTTGCCTCGTCGATGGCCACGAAGCGCCGTGCCCGCCCACCGTTGTCGAGCAGCGCCAGCAGGTCCCGGAAGCTGGCATCCAGATCCGTCACCAGCGTCGAGAGGCGCTCCATGGTGCCGGGCATGCGCTCCTGTTTGAAGAGGCCGCCCAGCAGCGCCTTGCGGTCCGGGTCGGAGAGCCGGCCGAGCGCCTCGTGCAGGCTCGGCACACCGGCCGCCTCATTGGCGACGGGGACTTCATAGTCGTACAGGTGGACCATCATGGCGGCGCTCAGGGTAGCCCGATGCGTCCATGCCCGCCGGCGCCGCTCGTTTCGCGACTGCATGGCTCCGTCATTACTTGGTGGTCGTATCGGTGACGTATTTGCGCTGGAATCGTCGCCATTTACGACGCCCGAGTCATATTTGAGCCCAATTCGGGTCCGATTTCGTCGATGCTAAGACCGCCTTGTCATATGAGGACCGCTGGGTCACGCATCCGGCTGACCGCCACCATCGGGCTACAATCGGCCGCAGGAGGAAGCCAACGCACATGCTGCTCGATGGCAAGAAGTTGCTCATCACCGGCGTCCTGACCGACGATTCGATGGCGTTCGCCGTGGCGAAGGTCGCGCAGGAGGCCGGGGCTGAGGTGCTGCTGACCAGCGTCGGCCGCGCCATGCGCCTCACCCAGCGCGTCGCCAGGAAGCTGGATCCGGTTCCCGACGTGCTGGACATGGACGTCAACAGCGACGAGCAGATCGCGTCGGTGGCGGCCGAGGTGACCAAGCGCTGGGGCCGGCTCGACGGCGCGCTGCATTCCGTCGGCTTCATGCCGCAGGACGGGCTGGGTGGCAACTTCCTGCAGACCCCCTGGGAGAGCGTGGCGGTGGGCTTTCAGACCTCGGCCTTCTCGCTGAAGGCGCTGGGCGTGGGCATGCTGGAGCCGATGAACGCCGCCGGTTCCTCCAGCCTGGTGAGCCTCACCTTCGACGGCCGTTTCGCCTGGCCGATCTACGACTGGATGGGCGTGGCCAAAGCGGGCCTGGAGGCGACCACCCGCTACCTGGCGCGTGACCTGGGCGAACACGGCATCCGGGTCAACACCGTCTCGGCCGGGCCGATCCGTACCATGGCCGGTAAGAATATTCCCGGCTTCGACCAGATCGCCAGCGGATGGCAGAAGCGCGCTCCGCTGGGCTGGTCAATGACCGATGCCACGCCAGTGGGCCAGATGGTCTGCTTCCTCTTCAGCGACTGGTCGGCGATGACCAGCGGGGAGATGATCCACGTTGACGGCGGCTACCACGCCATGGGGACCGACATCCGCCCTTGATGCCCAGATGACCGGCCGCTCCGTTGGCGAGCATTTTGACGTCTGGGCGTCGCATTACGATGCCGAGATCCGGGCGCAGGTCCCGCGCTACGACGAGATCCATGACTCTGTCGTGGGACTGCTTTCACTGCGGCCGCCGCGCCGCGTGCTCGATCTTGGCGTGGGCACCGGCACGACATCACTGCGCATCCTGGAGGCCATCCCCACCGCGCAGGTGGTGGGCCTGGATGTCTCGGACCGGATGCTGGGCCAGGCCACGCAGCGACTGCGCGCCCACCTGGACCGCGTGCAGCTGCGCCCCGCCGACATTGCCTCGCCGGACATCGATGGCCTGTTTGAGGCAATCGTTAGCGTCCTGGCTGTGCATCACCTGTGGGCCGACGAGAAGCGTCACCTTTTCTCGCTCCTGTGGGAGCACCTCTCGCCCGGTGGCATCCTGGTCGTGGCTGACGCCTTTCGGCACGCGTCCGACCGGCTGCTGGAGCTGTACGACTACCCCCGCCCCGAGGATCCACATGAAGTTGAGCACGACCACCTGGACACGACCGCCGATCACCTCGACTGGCTGACCGCCGCAGGGTTCGCGTCAGTCGACGTGGCCTGGAAGTACGAGGATGTTGGCGTGCTGGTCGCATGGAAGGCCGAGCGCGCCGCTGGCCCTTAGGCGGCCGGCATCCGGCGTTCGTGGTCGAGCAGCCAGGCCTTCCTCCACAGCCCGCCACCATAGCCGCCCAGCTCACCGTTCTTGCGGATGACCCGATGGCACGGAATCACGATGGCGATCCGATTGGCGCCGTTGGCGCTGCCGGCCGCGCGCTGCGCACCCGGACGTCCAGCGTCGCGCGCCAGCTCCTCGTAACTGAGGGTCTGGCCGGGAGGAATGTGTCGTAGCGTCGCCTAGGTTCGCTGCTGGAAGGGGCTTCCCGGCGCGATCAGCGGCAGGTCGAAGTCGGCCAGCTGGCCGGCGAAATAGTCGTCTAGCTGGATCTGCAGCCGCTCGATCATAGGATGGCGGCCGGCGACCAGCGGTCTTTGCAGGCGGTGCTGAAGGACGGCCAGCTGGGTCGGCAGCATCGGTCGGTCGGTGAACTCCAGCAGGCAGATGCCCTCGTCCGTGGCACCGGCCAGCATCGGCCCGAGTGGGGTGCGCAGCATGGCCAGGACGACGCGGTCGGCCCCGGAGCGGCGGCGGCGGGTGCCACGGGCTGCACGCAGGACCGGGCGCAGTCGCTCCGCGCGGCGCACCTCCGCGTCCGTGGCAGCGGGACGGCTTTCCAGCGGCCGGCAGCGCAGGCAGGGGCGATAGCCGGCGAACGGCGCCTCCCGGTTGGTCGCGAACTGCTCGACATTGGCCGGCAGTGGCGCCGGCGCCGGGCATCCGCGCCGGCAGAACACGTTGGTGGTACGGACAGCGATCACGGACGGGACACCGTCTGCGGCGTCAACGGTCTGGTAGAGGGGGAGGGCCACGGTATTGCCTCGCGTTTGCGGTGCCCGTCACGGTGTCTCATGTGATGAAACGCGGGCGACAGCAGGATCGTGAGAGGTTCGGGTCCTGCTCGTCGACAGCTATGCGTTCGCGGCTCGTCGATCCTGCCACAACAGGTTGATGGTGAATGGCGTGCTGCCCAGGACTCGATTGCCAGCGCGCAGCTCCAGGCGGTGCTTGCCGAGCTCACGCACCTGCAGCCCCTTCAGGTCAGCCACGATGTTGGCGGTGATCGCCTTGGGCGGCACTTCGAGGCGCATCTGGGGTGGGCGTGCCAGCATTGCCTGACCGGACGGACCGAGCACCTGAAAGGTCAGCTGGTGCTGTCCCGGATCGGCCTCCAGGACCGCGACGATGAAGAAGCGTCCGTACACCGTTGGCAGGCGGGTAACGTTGATCTGGCTGAACAGCCCGATGGCGCTCACCTTGCCGTCCTGTGCCGTGATGGCGTGATCGCACAGCAGCAGGCTGTGCAACTCCAGGCGCGGATCGGCCATCGATCGAGTATAGGCGGCTGAGCCGTCCGGACCCGTCCGTCGGGCATCGGAACTTCTCATCTGCCTGTGTGGGTAGCGTTAGATGGGACCGCCGGAGCCCGGGGCGAGGGCGACATCGTCCGCTGAGCACGAATTCGAAGCGTGCGAGGCGCCGCGGGCACCGCTGCAGCCCTGATCGGTCCTCTAGCGCTGCTGGTGGCAGCACCTGAGAAGGTCTTGCGGATGCCGCCAGGTGCAGATGACTAGCCAGCAACCTCACCGAAGGCGAGGCGCAACCCCTCGCCGGCCAGCTGGACCAGGGGCAGAGCGGTCGCCTCATCGCGCGTGAGCCAGCTTGCCAGGTCCGTGGAGCCGTCGACCTCGTCGCGCAACGAGCCGCCGACGATCCGCGCCCGATACACGATCTGGATGCCGTGATACGCCTCATCCGCCGCATCCTGCGGATGGCGCCAGCGCCCCGTCCAGGACAGAATTTCAACCAACTCGACGATCTCCCCACGCAGGCCGGTCTCCTCAGTCAGCTCGCGCAGCGCTCCGTCGCGCGGCTCCTCGCCAACATCGAGGCCACCGCCGGGGAGCGTCCACATGCCGACGCCCGACCAGGCTCCAGCACCGATCCGGCATAGCAGGATC
Source organism: Chloroflexota bacterium (assembly GCA_040002615.1). Classification (GTDB taxonomy): domain Bacteria; phylum Chloroflexota; class Limnocylindria; order QHBO01; family QHBO01; genus DASSCW01. Next base: position 9,216 of record JBDUEE010000054.1, read on the forward strand.
CGGTCATCGTTCACGCACAGGGCATATGCCGAGATGCGCGTTACCCGACGGTCAGGTTCTGGACTGATCGGCTGTTCAGGCAGCCCCATCGGCCTCAGCCTGATACAGATCAGGATCCAGCAACCAGGCCAGCTCTCCGCCGCCTGGCTCAGGAGTCCCTTCGAACTCGACGCCGGCCATTCCGCCCTTGCGCAGGCGCAGTGAGGTGGCGCCGGTGAGCAGCGCCACCGCCTGTGACAGGTCCGGCTCGTGGCCCACGAACGCGATTCGCTGCGCGTCTGCGTGGGCGGCCATGGCCTGGGCCAGGTCCGCCCACTGCGCCCCCGGCTTCAGCCGCTCGTCGATGACGGGCTGCGTGGCGAGTCCCACACCCGCGATCAGCAGCGCAGCGCTCTGTTGAGCCCGCGGCAGGGGAGAGGAGATGACCACCTCCGGGCGAATGCCAAGCCGCCTCCAGGTCTGCGCAGCGGCCTGCAACTCGGCCACGCCTTCCGCGGTGAGCTGCCGTGCGTCGTCGTCCTGCGGCCGCACCGCGCCGGCGTCGCCATGGCGGAGGAAATAGAGGATCACACCGCCGTCACGCCACGCCCGTCCGGCCGGGATCCCCAGAATGGCCGACCGTCACGCCGCGAGCATGCCCGGTGGTCGCCACGGCAAGCATTGCCGGAGCGGTCTCGCCCGCCTTCGGGAAGGTCACTGTCAGGACGCCGTTGCCATATGCCAGGTTGGCGCGTCGCGCGTCGACGGCGCATGGCAGCTCGACCGTGCGCTCGAACGGCCCGTAGCTCCACTCGCGTCGCAGGTATTCGATGCGCTCCTGGCCCTCGCCATGCTGACGCGCACGGACGGTCAGGTGGCCGTCATCGCGGACATCGACGCTGATGTCCTCCGGCGCCACCCCCGGCATCGGCGTGACCAGGATCAGCTCCCGGTCGTTCTCGAACAGGTTGACGGGGATGGCGGTGGCATCGGTCATGACAAACCTCAGTCCGGGAATGCCTCTGGGCCGCGCTCCGACAGCTCACGGGCGTGCTCGGCGCCGTCCTCGGGCGGGATCCAGGAGTATGGGTAGCGGTCGTCCTCCAGCTC
>JBDUEE010000055.1:0-11894 GCA_040002615.1 Chloroflexota bacterium
GCCGCTGCCGGCCTTCCTGTCGCGAGCCTCGCTCGGCTGCGCGAAGCGATGACCTCGTAGCGATGACCTCGTAGCGATGCTGACTCTCGACGCAGTCAGCCACGTGTACCAGCCCGGCGGCGTTCAGGCTCTGGACGGCGTTTCGCTGCACATCGGCCGTGGCGAGCGGGCGGCCATCATCGGCCAGAACGGGAGCGGCAAGACCACGCTGGTGCGGCATCTCAACGGCCTGCTGCGGCCGACCACCGGGCGGCTGCTGCTGGATGGGAGCGACACGGCCCACAGCACCGTGGCCCGGCTGGCGCGCAGTGTCGGCCTCGTCTTCCAGGATCCGGATCGTCAGATCTTTGCCGGCAGCGTGCGGACCGAGGTGGAATTCGGGCCCCGCAATCTGGGCATGCGGGCAGGCCAGCTGAAGGAAGCGGTTGCGGCCGCTCTCGAGGCGGTCGGGCTGGCCGCTACCGCCGGCACGAACCCGTACGACCTGGGTACGTCGCGACGCAAGCTGCTGGCGCTGGCTTCGGTGCTGGCCATGCGTACGCCGGTCCTGGTGCTCGACGAACCCACCACCGGCCAGGACGTGGCCGGCATCGGGATCGTGCGATCGGTGATCGAGCGGGCGCACGCCGACGGGCGGACCGTGATCGCCATCAGCCACGACATGGAGTTCGTGGCCTCGACCTTCGATCGCGTCATCGTCATGCGCGACGGAATGGTGGTCGGCGACGGCCCACCGGCATCGGTCTTTGCCCCGTCGGGTTGGGATCAGCTGCGCTCGACGCACCTGGAGCCGACACTGGCCGCGCGAGTCGGCGAGCGGCTCGGGCTGCTGGACACCCCAACCGACGAGGCTCTTCTGGCGGCTCTCGCCTTGACCCCGGATCAGTAGGTCAGTAGAAGCCCGGAGGCGGAGGAAGCGGCCTTCCGGACGCGTCGACACGCTCCTCGGAAGGCAGCTCGTCCCGATGCCGTCGGCGTCCCGTAGGACCGGGTATCGGCTGCGCCATGACCGAGCCCGGCACTTCGTCCAGCCGTTGTTCGATGCCGCGCAGCCCCAGTTGCCGCAGAGCTGCCCCAAAGCGCTCGACGAAGCCGGGCTCGCGCAGCAGGCCAAAGGCCAGCGAGCTATGGGAGCGGTTCAGCAGCTCGAGTCCACGCACGGCCTCCGCCACGTTGACCTGGTTGCGGCCGAGTTGGGCGTCGAGCATGTCGAGCCCACGATTTGCCTCGCGGCGGGTCCGCGTGCTGAAGTGCGGTGTGCGATTGACGAGCAGCCGAGTGTGGTAGATGGCTGAGCGAGCCGGCGCGTCGCGATCGCTTGGCCCGGAGGGCGAGAAGCTCATGGATCGAATCTTACGCGCAGAGCCCGGCTGGCAGGATCGCGTGGCCGATGCCCTGCGCCGCTCCCCGAGGCCAATCTCGGTCGACCCGCGTTTCATGCCACGTGGCGCCACCACCGACTCCGACTCCTCCTCCAACCCCGCCCCAGCCCCAGCCCTGCCACGGTATGACCGTCGAGCCATGCCGCCGGCCCGCCTGGCGTCAACCCTGTTGCTGCTCTACCCCGGTCCCGGCGGTGAGCTGCATCTGCCGCTCACGGTTCGCAACGAAGCGCTCCGCTCGCACGCCGGCGAGGTCTCGCTGCCAGGCGGTGCCTCAGACCCGACCGATCCATCGCGTGAGGCAACGGCCCTGCGCGAGACATTCGAGGAGATCGGCGTAGCACCGCCGGACGTCGCTGTCCTGGGAACGCTCGATGACGTCTGGATCCCCGTCACCAACTTTGAGCTGCGTCCCTTCGTCGGCACGGCGGCTTCCAGGCCCCTGTTCACGCCACACGACGACGAGGTTGCGCTCATCGTCGAGCTGCCGGTGCGCCAGCTGCTCCTTGACAACGCCATCACTGACGAGCTGGTCCACGGTCCAGGCTGGACGCTGCGCGTAGGCGGCTACCGGGCGGAGGGCCAGCTGGTATGGGGCGCCACGGCCCGTACCCTGGCGATGCTCGCATCGGTGCTCAGGTCCAGCCTGCCTCCTGCCGCTGGCCCGAGCTAACGACGCGTGCGGACCTGCGTTCGGGCAGCGCTGAGCAGCTCGAGCAGCTTCCCGTGGTGCGGTGACGGGGCCGCCACGATGCTCATGGAGGCGCCCCGCCGCCCAGCGACCCACCACGGCCCGCCCGCAAGGTCAGTGATCGTTGCGCCGGCCCGCTCGGCAATCAGGCCAGCAGCCGCGACGTCCCAGGGCGACAGACCGCCGTTCTGCACGAACGCGTCGAACCGCCCATTGGCCACGTACGCCAGAGAAAGCGCCGCGCTTCCCATGCGCCGATGGATCCTCACCTCGCGACCGATCCTCCGCTCGCGCCCCAGGCCGCCCCGGCCAATGATCGCCAGGCTAACGACAAAATCACCGAGCTGGTGCTTGTCGGATGCCTCGACCCGCTCCCCGTTCAATGTCGCCGGGCCGTCGCTGGTCGCGGCGTAACAATCATCGCGCAGGGGATCCAGGACCACGCCGACCATCGGTCCATCGGCCCCAACCAGGGCTATCGCCACGCAGAAATAGGGAATGCCGTTGGCGTAGTTGACCGTCCCATCCAACGGATCGATAACCCAGGTTCTCCCCGTCGGTGCCGCATCAGCCGCCAGCCGCTGATGATGACCCGACTCCTCGGCCAGGATCGCGTCACCGGGATAGCGCTGGCGGATGGCGTCGATCAGCAGCCTTTCCGACGCATAGTCGACCTCGGTGACGACATCGCGCTTGCTCTTTCGATCGATTTTCTCGACGCGACCGTAACTCGCCACCAGCAGCGCGCCTGCTCGGTGCGCCTGTTCTTCGGCGAACTGCAGTTCTTGCCGGTTGACCGATGTAGGTGGCCTCGTCATTCGACATCCGATGCTAGCCGACCTGGCTGATTCGTCCCTCGGTAAGCCTCGCCTAACCCACCAATAACCAGCGGCATGCGACTGTTCCGGTCATCGGAGCAGTTGGAGGAGACGGTGGGACGGAGAGGCGACAGGCGACAGAAGCGGACTCGTCACGATACATGGTGGTCACGACCAGCAAGCCTGCGACCTCTGCCGCGGGGGACGTTGGCTGAGCGTGTCGCGGACCAGATCAGGCGCCGGATCCTGTTTGGCGAGCTCAAAGGCGGGTCGCGCCTCGAGTCGAGCAGAGCGATGTCCCGCACCGCAAGGGTCAGCGTGTCCGTGATCCGGGAGGCCCTCGCCCAGCTCCGCGGCGAAGGGTTGGTACGGATTCGCCATGGCGTGGGAGTCTTCGTGGCGAGCAAGCCACGACGGGCGAAAATGATAAGGGCGGCTCGCCGGAGAGCCAGCCGGTCCGAGCTGACGGCGCTGCGCATGGCATTGGAGCCGATGGCGGCCGGGGCCGCTGCAACGCGAGTGACCGATGCGCGCGTCATCGAATTGCGCCTGCTCCTCGGCGAACGTGACCTGGCTCGTCGCTCGGGAGACGCCCGACAGTTTGCCGCGACAGACATCGCCCTCCATCGCGCGGTGTTCCGGATGTCGGGAAACCAGCTCGCGGCGGCGAGCGTGGAGCTGGCCGGCCCGATGTTGATCGGAGAGCTCGAGGCGAGGGCTGACGTGCTGGCGACGGATCCCCACCTCCAGCAGCTGCATCGCAGCCTGGTCGACGCAATCGAGATGGGCCGAGCGACGACCGCGCGGCGGGCCGCGCTGGCCATTGCCGAGCGCGAGAGTCACCGAGCGCGGCAGCCTCCGTGACGTCTTCGGCCCAGATGCGTAGGCTACGCGGCGTGCCGCAGATCCATCTCCACGCCGAGCCAGGCGACTACGCCCCGCTGGTGCTGCTGCCGGGCGACCCGAATCGGGCTCGGCGCATCGCCGAGCAATTCGACGGTGGCATCGAGAAGGCTCGCGAGGTCAACACGCATCGCGGGCTGTTGGGCTGGACCGGGACGTATCGCGGCAGCCCGGTCAGCGTCCAGACCACTGGCATGGGCACGCCGAGCTTCTCGATCGTGGCCGAGGAGCTGTTGCGCCTCGGAGCCGAGCAGCTGATCCGGGTGGGGACCTGCGGCGGCGTCGCCCCGGGGATTCGTACCGGCGACATGGTGATCGCCATGTCCGCATGTCCGGTTGATGGAGCCACGCGGACCTACCTGCACGGTGACCCCTACGCGCCAACGGCAGACTGGGCGCTGACCCATGCTCTCTACCACGCAGCCCGGGAAGCGGACATCCCGGTCCACATCGGCACGGTGGCGTCCGTCGACGTCTTCTACAACACTGACGCGGACTACACCATCAAATGGCGCGATCGGGGTGTGCTGGCCTTTGAGATGGAGGCATCCGCGCTCTTCTACCTGAGCGCGCGTGCCGGGGTGCAGGCAGCATGCGTGCTGACGGTATCGGACGTGCTATCGGAAGAGGTGACGCCGGAGGCGAGCTATCTCCCACCCGAGGAGCTGGACGCGGCCGTCGACAAGATGATCGAAGTGGCGCTGAGCGTGGCGCCAAACGTGAAGCGCAACAAGGATTCGGCGAGGAAAGAGCAATGACCGATACGAACACCGTCAGCCGGGCAGCTGCCAACCAGGCCGGTGCCATCGTTAACCCGAACGCCGCAGCCGAGGCGCAGGACTTTCTGCCCCTGAAGGGGATCGATCACATCGAGTTCTGGGTCGGCAATGCAAAGCAGGCGGCGGCCTACTATCGGGCCCTGTGGGGCTTCACGCCAACGGCATACGCCGGGCTGGAGACCGGCCTCCGGGATCGATCCAGCTATGTGATGGCGCAGAACGACATCCGCTTCGTCTTCACTGCGCCGCTGGGCCCGGACGGCGAGATTGCGCAGCACGTTGCCAGGCACGGCGACGGGGTGCACGACATTGCCTTTGCCGTTGATGACGTCGAATCGGCATGGCGCGAGACGACGACGCGTGGCGCCCGCTCGGCCCTGGAGCCCACCGTCCTCGAGGGACAGAAGGGCGTGCTGCGGCGCAGCGCGATCCACACCTACGGCGAGGTGATCCACTCCTTCGTCGACCGCTCCGAGTACCACGGCGCCTTTGCTCCCGGCTATCACCGAGTCCGGCGTCCCGCCGTCGCGGCCACCGGGCAGCAGCTGCTGGAGGTCGACCATTGCGTGGGAAACGTTGGGCTGGGCGACATGAATCGCTTCGTGGCCTTCTACCGCGACGTTCTCGGCTTCAGCCAGCTGATCCATTACGACGACAAGGTCATCCACACCGAGTACTCGGCGCTGATGTCCAAGGTCATGACCAACGGCAACGGCCGCGTCAAGTTCCCCATCAACGAGCCGGCCGGGGGCAAGAAGAAGAGCCAGATCCAGGAGTTCCTGGACTACTACCTCGACGCCGGTACCCAGCACATCGCTCTGCGGACCGAGGACATCGTGCATACGGTCGGGGCACTGCGCGAGCGTGGGGTCGAATTCCTGGGCCTACCGCACGCCTACTACGAGTCATTGCCCGATCGCGTCGGCGACGTCGGCGTGCCGATGGACGTGCTCGAGGAGCTTGGGATCGAGGCCGACCGGGACGAAGAGGGCTACCTGCTCCAGATCTTCACCAAGCCGGTGCAGGATCGGCCGACCTTCTTCTTTGAGATCATCGAGCGCCATGGCTCCCGCGGGTTCGGCGTCGGCAACTTCAAAGCGCTGTTCGAAGCCATTGAGCGCGAGCAGGAGAAACGCGGGAACCTGTAGTCAACCGTGAAGATCGCCCACGTTCGGGAACGCACCGCAGCGGCCGGCACGACCTGGCGCCTGGCCGCCGCCCGCGACCGGGGCGATGCGCCGCAGCGCTGGCTCGACCTTGAGGAGGCGCGCCAGGGCCTCGTGGTCGAGGATCCGCGGCGAGCGCACAACTCCGCGCTGTTCAGGCAGCCGGTCACCACGCTGGATGACCACCTGGCGCGTGGCCTGCGCGTCGACGCGCTGGCCGAGATCGTGGACGGTTACGCCGCAGCGGCCGACGACGACGAGGCGGTCCTTGACGCTGGCGATCTCCTCTTCGGCCCACCGATCCTCGAGCCAACGAGCCTGCGCGACTTCTACGCCTTCGAACAGCACGTCAGGACGATGTGGGAGCGGCGGGGCGGCACGGTTCCAGAGGCATGGTATCGGCTGCCGATCTTCTACTTCGGCAACGTTTCTGAGATCCGCGGCCCGAATGATGCGGTCTGGCGGCCGGCGGCTTCAGACGAGCTGGATTACGAGCTGGAAGTGGCCGCCCTCATCGACACGCCGGCCCAGGACCTCGACGCCGGGTCAGGAGAGCAGGCGATCGGCGGCTATCTGATCTTCAACGACTGGAGCGCCCGCGACCTGCAGCGCGAAGAGACCTCCGTTCGCCTGGGCCCGGCCAAGGGCAAGGATTTCGCCTCCTCCATCGGCCCGTGGCTGGTCACGCCAGATGAGCTGGCCAGTGCGCGGAGCGGCAAGGGGTACGACCTGGCCATGACCGCGGCGGTCAACGGAACCGAGCTGAGCCGCGGGACGTGGGCCGATGTGCATTTCTCATTTGGCGAGATGGTGGCTCGCGCCAGCGCCGATGCGCGACTGCGACCCGGCGACCTGCTCGGCAGTGGCACGGTGGGCACCGGCTGCCTGCTCGAGATCAAGGACCAGCGCCTGGGACGCTGGCTGGAGCCGGGAGACGAGGTCACGCTGCGCGTGGATCGGCTTGGCGCCCTCACAAGCCCGGTGATCGAGCGGCCGAGCGACCGATGACCGCCGATATCGGGGTGTTGGGAGAACGGCTGGCCAGGGTCGAACGGCGTTTGGCGGACCACGCCGCGCGACCGATTCCATCGGCCCTGACCGATCCGGACCCTGGCGCAACCGAGCGTTGGGAGGCAGGGCAGGTCTGGGCGCACCTGGCCGAGTTTCCGGGCTATTGGCTTGGTCAGATCCGCGCCGTGCTTGCCGGCGTCAATGACGGAGCCGATGAGCCGATCCCGTTCGGCCGCCTCAAGACCGATCCGGGTCGGGTGGCAGCGATCGAACTGGAAAGACGCACCGATCCGCACGTGCTGCTCCAACGCGTCACGGCAGAGCTGGCCGAGGTATCAACCCTGCTGGGTGCGCTGCCACGCGAGGCTTGGGAGACCCGCGGCCTGCACCCGGTGCGCGGAGAGATGCGGCTGTCGGAGATCGTCGAGCGCTTCGTGGTGAGTCACCTCGAGGAGCATGCCGACCAGCTCGATGGGCTGGAGCTGGTCACGATCGACGAGATCCGCTTGGCGGCTGCGCGGATCCGGGGAGTGGCAACCCGCACCCCTTTGTTGCCCTGGGACGATCGGACGTGGCTGAAGCCTGAGAGCCTGCAGCCGGTCGGCGCGTTCAAGATGCGCGGCGCCTACAACGCGATCGCATCGCTGACCGACGAGGAGCGGCGCCGGGGAGTGGTGACCTACTCGTCAGGCAACCATGCCCAGGCGGTGGCTCGCGCCGCACGGCTGATGGGGACGTCGGCCGTCATCGTCATGCCGGAAGCGGCGCCGGCCGTCAAGGTCGAGGGGGTGCGGCGCGACGGCGCCGAGATCGTCTTCACCGGGCCAGGCTCGGAGGAGCGCCACCGGATCGCGCTGGAACTGGTTGAGCAGCGCGACCTGGTCATGATCGAGCCGTATGACGATCGGCGCGTCATCGCCGGGCAGGGAACATGCGGCCTCGAGATTGCCGAAGACCTGCCCGAGGTGACCTCGGTTCTCATCCCCGTCTCCGGCGGCGGACTGTCGGCGGGTATCGCGACCGCCATCAAGGCCCTGGCCCCGGACGCCCGGGTGATCGGGGTCGAACCGGAGCTGGCGGCCGACGCCCGCGAGTCGCTCGCTGCCGGCGAGATCGTGCGCTGGGACGCCAGCCTTACGACGCGTACCATGGCCGACGGTCTGAGGGTGGAGCAGCTTGGTCGCCTGCCATTCCTGCACCTGCGGCGCTACATGGACGAGATCGTGACGGTGACCGAGGACCAGATGCTCGACGCCATCCGCCAACTGGCGACCGGCGCCAGGCTGGTGGCCGAGCCGTCCGGCGCCGCTGCCATGGCCGCTCACCTGTCGGGCGCGGCCTCCCGGCCGGAGGGCGACGACCGCCGGGTGATCGTGATCAGCGGCGGGAACCTGGATCTCACGCAGCTCGCCGAGATCCTGGTGGGCTGAGACGTTCCGGAGCGACCGCCCGGTTCCCGCTCAGCCGGTGAGCGGCTCGCCGCGCAGGCTGCCCAGGCCGCGCAGGAACGCGAGGGCATTCGCGCCAATCGCATCCAGGGCGTAGCCGCCCTCCTGCAGCGCCACCACCGGCACCCCCACAGAAGCCACCATGGATCCCAGCTCGTGGTAGTCGGCGGTCCGCAGCGCCAGATCGCCGATCGGGTCACGCTCGAAGGTGTCGAAGCCCAGCGACAGGATGAGGGGCGCATCCGGCGCGTGTGCCGCGACCGCATCCAACCCGCTGCGCAACGCGGAGGCGTACTGGTCCAGGCCGGTGCGCGCCGGCAACGGGAAGTTCAGTGTCCGCCCGTCGCCGTCGCCGGAACCCCGCTCAGTCGCGTAGCCGGAGAAGTACGGGTACGCCCGCGCCGGGTCGGCATGCAGCGACACGTAGAGCACGTCGCCGCGCTCCCAGAAGAGCTGCTGCGTCCCGTTGCCGTGGTGGTAATCGACGTCCAGGATCGCCACGCGCCGGAATCCGCCCTCGCGCCGCAGCCACTCCGCCGCGATGGCGGCGTTGTTGTAGTAGCAGTAGCCGCCCAACATCCGTCGCGCTGCGTGATGGCCTGGCGGGCGGCAGAGCCCGTAGGCAAGCGGCGCACCGGCCGCCACCCGCGCGGCCGCGGTCAGCGCCACGTCGACCGCCCCCCGGGCAGCAGTGGCAGTGCCGGCCACGATCGGCGTGGCGGTATCGAAGCAGAACGCGCCAAGCCGCCGGTGGGCCCCAACCGGCAATCCGGAAAGCTGCATCCGTCCCGGGTATGCCTCCAGCTTGAATGTGTCCGGCAGGAGCGGGCGCGAGCCATCCGCATCCCCGGCGGCCAGCGCATCGGTCCAGGCGTTGTCGACCACCTCCAGCAATGAGGCATCGTGTACCGCCAGGATGGGATCGATGCCGAAGGCATCGGGCTCGAACAGTTCGAAGCCGCCGTCGGCGACGAGGGCGGCCTCGATGTGGATGGCGCGCTCGGGCCTCTCGAAGCACTCGATCTCGCGGCCGCCCTGCAGCTCGATCAGGCCGGTGTGAGCGAGGTGGGCGTCGCTGCGAAAGACGGGAGTGGCTGACAATCGGCTGGCCACGGGCTGCGAGTGTACCGATGCCCCGCGGGCGCAGCCGGCCTGCGTCGTACACTGCCGGCACCGATGACCACTGTCGACGACCGCGCCGCGATCGACGCCCTGCGGGGTTGCCCGCTCTTCGCGCCCTGTCCGGAGGGCGTGCTGGCCGACGTGGGCCGCCGCCTGCGGCATCGGCACTTTCGACGGAACGAGGTCATCTTCCACCAGGGCGACCCGGGCGACGCGCTGCACGTCATCACTGCCGGAGCGGTGAAGATCCTGCTCCCCTCGGCCGAAGGCGACGAGGCCATCATCGCCACGCTGCAGCCCGGGGACTTCTTCGGCGAGCTGGCGCTGCTCGATGGCCAGCCGAGATCGGCGACCGCCACCACGGTCGAGCCGACCGAGACGCTCAGCCTGCCGCGCGATGTGTTCCGCGAGCTGCTTGACAAGCACCCGGAGCTGCGCGACGCATTGTTCGCCGCACTTGCAACCCTGCTGCGGCGGCTGACCAAGCACGTCGAGGAACTGCACTTCCTTGACCTGGCCGGGCGTCTGGCCGCCCGATTGGCGCAGCTGGCGCGGCAGGGCAATCCCGGGGCCACGCAGTCAATCGAGCTGGACTGGCCCTACACCCAGTCTGACCTGGCGGCCATGATCGGCGGCACGCGCCAGAGCGTGAACCGGCTGCTGGCTGAGCTGATCGATGACGGAATCGTGCGTCTCGAGCACGAACGCCTGGTGATCAGCGATCTCGACGTGCTCGACCGACGCGCCGAGCGCTAACTGCGGGGACCAACGTTGTTGACAGAGATGCCTGGCTACTGGACCGATGCGCCCGCTCCCCAGCGCGCAACCTCGGCCTCAAGATCGAGCGGCATGACCGTGGCCTGCTGGGCGAACTCGCCCCACGCCTCCTCAGGCACCTGCCACATCACCTCGAACTCGTGGCCATCGGGGTCGCGGCCGTACAGCGACTTGCTGACGCCGTGGTCGCTGGCGCCGGTCATTGCGCCGCGCTCCGACAGGGTCCTGGCCATCTCGGCCAGCTGCTCGATAGTGTCAATCTGCCAGGCGAGGTGGTAAAGGCCGACCGAGCCGCGTGGTGGCTCGGCCGCATTTGGCCCGACCTCGAACAGGCCCAGGTCGTGGTGGTTGCCGCCCGCCGGTGAACGCAGGAAGGCCGCCCGCATGCCGGTCGGACGGTCCAGCTCCTCGAACCCGAAGGCGGCGCGGTAGAAGTCAGCGGCCACGTCGACATCCCGGACGAAGAGGACGGCGTGATTCAGGCGGGTGATCGGCATCGCTGGGCTAACCTCAAAATGGGTCCAACGCGAGACGGCCGATGAACACGAAGGCGGCGACCGCTCCCAGCACGGCGTTGGCCACGATGCTCACCCACTCTCGTCGGGCGACGTGGAAGATGATGGCAGACGCCATCAACAGCGCCAGGCAGCCGGCCGCCAGCCAGACCAGCCATGGCGCAGTCCGAGTGACTGCCGGCAGAATGAGACCCACAGCGCCCAGCACCTCCAGCACGCCGATCGTCTTCAGCTGCCAGGCTGGCAGCGCGCGCATCCAGGCCATGCCGGCCTGGCCCCGGTCATCGCCACGGTAGTGGTTGACGCCGGCGGCCACAAACCCCACCGCCAGCAGGACCTGCGCGATCCAGAGAGCAATATCCATCGCCGAATCACCAACTAAGTAGTTGCTTGTGCAACCATCGCACCTTGGCCCGCGGCGCGCAACTCCCATCGACTGCACCGGTCCGCGCCGATCGGTCGATAGAATGGTGTCCGTGTTCTACGTCCAGCGCGGTCGGGTGCCGCACAAGCGCCACACCCAGTTCCGGCGCGAGGACGGCGCGCTCTACGCGGAAGAGCTCTTCGGCGTGGAGGGGTTCGCCGGTCGCTCATCGCTGCTGTACCACAACACGCCGCCGACCCAGACGTACCAGATCGACGATCCGACGCCCGTCAGCGTGGAGGCGGCCGATCCGCAGGGCCGCAGCCCGCATCGGCATCACCTGGTCAACACCGGTGCGCTGACATCGTCGGGCGACGGGCTGTCCGGTCGCGTCCCGCTCTTCTTCAACGGCGACGTGACCTTCGGCGTGGTGCGGCCCGCCGAGCCGATGCGCGACTTCTACCGCAACGGCGTGGCGGACGAGATGTACTTCGTACACGAGGGCTCCGGAACGCTGGAGACCGTCTTTGGACCGATCGAGTACGGGGCCGGTGACTACCTGGTCATCCCGATCGGCACCACCTATCGGCTGGTGCCCGCGCAGGGCTCCGAGCAGCGCATGCTCTGGCTCGAGAGCCCGTCTGAGATCGAGCCGCCGAAACGCTACCGCAACGCCTACGGTCAGCTGCTCGAGCACTCTCCCTACTACCAGCGCGACATTCGCCCGCCGGCCGAGATGGGCCCAATCACCGAGCCACAGGGCGACTTCGTCATCGCGGTGCGCAGCCGCGACCGCATCACCCCCTACCACTACCACCATCATCCCTTCGACCTCGTCGGCTGGGATGGGTACCTGTGGCCGTTCGCCTTCAACATCGGCGATTTCGAGCCGATCACCGGGCGCGTCCACCAGCCGCC
>JBDUEE010000056.1:0-10644 GCA_040002615.1 Chloroflexota bacterium
CCTGCCAGAACGCCTCAGCAGAGGCTGCGATCTGTCCGCGACTCCGCCTCAAGCCGCTGGGCCGCCAACGAGCGGCACGCGTGGATCGGGGAGCATCGATGCCCATCCGTCGCGGACCGACTCGAGGTCTGGGTCAAACGAGCACGCCATCGTGCGTCGGTCCCCTGCAAGAGCGTTGAGGTAGTAGGCGTCGTCGCCCTGCGTCGCGACGAACGGGTGGTAGCCGTCCGGAACGAGGACGAGCTCGCCGTCACGGACCGCCCACAGCGCATCGCGGGTGCCATCCCGGCGATAGAGACGCTGGATCCCCCAGGCCTGGGGGCGACGGAATTGGTAGTAGTACACCTCCTCCAGCACGGCCTCAGCCGGCATGTCGTCCACGTCATGCTTGTGCGGTGGCCAGCTCGACCAATTGCCGGACGGCGTGTACACCTCGACGAGCTCGAGCCGATCCGCAGGGAAACCCGGCGCAATGATGTGATTGATCTGGCGGGTGGCGTTGCCTGCACCGCGCACCTCGATCACCACATCTTCCGGTGTGATGATGATCGGTCTGAGGCGTTGTCCAGGGCGGCCGGAGCTCGGTGCCGATGCGACGGCAAGAACGGCGTCCCGATCGAGTGCGTGGGCAGTGGCCAGGCCTCCGGGCGGCAGATAGAGCGCCCATGGCTTCCCATCCCAGACGGAATTGCGGCCCGGCAGCTCGAATTGTTGTTGGGTGTCGTCGATGATCACCCCACCCGATAGCGTCACGACCGCAACCTCATTGGCCTCCCCCCCGAGCGGCACGCTGGCCCCCCGTTCGACCCGGAGCAACTTGAAGGAGAGGTAGCGCCAGCCCGCCCGCTGCGGGTCGACCGCCAGCTGCCCCTCCGCGCTCGGACGCAGGTGGAGCTCGTCCGGGGAGAGAGAGTTCTGCACAGCCGCGGCGTGGATCGCGGTTCGGTTCACATCGCGCCGCTGCGGAGCTGAGGGCTTGGCAGCAGAGCGTCGTTCACGAGATGGAGCAGCTCGTGGTATGAGGCGATGAAGGTGCGTAGCGTTCGCGCCGAGGGAGCGAACGTTTCGAACTCGTCGACTCGCAGCCCGTCGGGCTCGAGCGCCCGCTCGAAGTCGGGGAATCGCAGGCGGAGCTCGTCGACGAATGCCGGGTCCACTGGATCATCGATCCGTGGCCGAACCTCCACCCCCGAAGCATTGAACCGCTTCTGCCATGAGGACGGCAGGGTAATGACCACGTCCCCGCCGATCAGCTCCGACCAGTGGAGGTGGTGCCGGATCGCGGCACCGAGAAGGCGGGCGCGAAAGCCTCGCTCGCGAAATTCGGCATACGCTCGTTTGAAGACCGCGACCCCCGACCAAGGGAGTGCTGACGGGTGCACGATGACGCCGCCCTGCTCTGCAAGGGCACGAAGCCAGTCTTCCAGGCGGCCCATCATGAGGGTGATGACAGGACCCATCGTGTCGTTCCCCTCACCTGCAGCCTCTCGCCGCGAAAGGCCACGCTCGACCGCCTCTGCCGCAGCGATTGCCTGCGCCACGCTGAAGCTCACCGTGGCGTTGATGCTCACCCCTTCAAAGGTGGCCTCCTCGATCGCCGCAATTCCCGCGGCCGTGGCGGGGAACTTCACGATGATGTTCGGCGCGAGCGTCGCGAACTGTCGTGCCTGTGCAACCATCCGCTCCGCCGAGCGAAAGAGGGTGGGATCTGTCTGCATCGACAGGCGACCCTGACGGCCGCCGTGCTTTGCGAACGCAGGCGCCAGCAGCGCGGCGCCGCGAACGCTCATCTCCGCGACGACCGCCCACGCCAGATCGACCTCGGTCCAGCCAGGCTCCTCGAGCGCAAGCGCGCGCACGCGGTCTGCCCAGTGGCTGGGGTCCTTGTTCCAGACGTCGACGACGATTGTCGGGTTGGCGGTTGCCCCGACCGCGCCGAAGGCGACGGCGTACTCAAGCTCGTCGACGGCGCAGGAGTCGTTCCAGATGTCGGTCGCCGTCTCGGCCACGGTGCGGGCCAAGGGACTCAGCTCTTGGGTCTGCATCAACGTCTTCTCGCGGCGCCCTCGGAGGAGGTTCTCCCTCAGTCGGCGATCCGATGCTACCCTTGCGCGACCTCCGTGTAAAACGTTTTGCCACCGCAGCCGACAACGGCGCAGCGAGGTACGGAACGTGGCGGTCAGGGACCGGGAGAGCGGGCAAGCAGTCGCGCACGATGAGACACGCCACCTCTCTGGCGCGCAGATCGTCGCCGAGTATCTCGTGCGTCAGAAGGTGCCGTACGCCGTTGGGATTCCCGGCCATGGGTCCTGGGTGCTGACCGACGCGCTGCTCGACCGGTCAGATGCGGTGCGCACGCTGCAGGTCATGCACGAGCAGTCGGCCGTTCACCTCGCGGACGGCTATTACCGCGTCTCCGGCCGTCCGCTGCTGGCCTTCACGAGCATCGGACCAGGTGCCATGAACGCGGTCATGGGGATGGCGACCGCATACGTCGACAGCACGTCGGTGTTGCTCATGACCGGCTCGGTGCACACCACCATGCGCGGCCACGGCGTGCTCCAGGAGCTGGAACGCCGGCACGCCGCCGATAACCCACGCGTCTTCGACGCGGTCGTCAAGGAGTGGTGGCAGCCGTCGCGCGTCGACGAGCTGCCCTTCGTGCTCCACCGAGCCTGGAACCAGATGCTCTCGGGCCGTCCGGGCCCAATCCTGCTCGACCTGCCGATGGACGTGCAGGCCGATGCCGCAGACGTGCAGATGCACGATCCCGACAAGCGGGAGGCGCGTCGCGGACCTCGGCCGGCCGCCGACGATGTTGCGCGCGCCGCCGAGCTGCTGCTGTCGGCGGAACGGCCGGTCATCGTGGCGGGAGGCGGAGTGATCACGGCCGACGCGTCGGCCGAGCTGCGCGCGCTCGCCCAGCGCCTTGGCGCCGCGGTGGTCACGACCTGGATGGGCAAGGGTGCCATCGACGAGACCCATGAGCTCGCGGCGCAGACCATCGGCGACACCGCTTCGACGTGTGGGAACGAGCTGGCCGAGCGGGCGGACGTCCTGCTGTCGGTTGGCTGCCGCTTCACTGACTGGTCGGCCTCGTCCTACCGCCGCGGGGTCACATTTTCGATCCCACCCAGCAGGCTGATCCAGATTGACATCGATCCGCGTGAGATCGGCAAGAACTACCCCGTCGAGGTCCCGTTGCTCGGCGATGCCCGGGGGGCGCTGGGCGACCTGCTCGAGGCGCTGGGCGCTGGTGGAGGCCCATCGGCCTATCGGGAGACAGCCTATTTTGCCGATATTCAGAAACGCAAAAGGGCCTGGTTCGAGCAGATGGAGGAGAAATCCGGTAGCGATAGCCGGCCGATGACCATGGCCCGCGCCATTCGGGAGATCCAGGCGGCCACGAGGCCCGATGCGATCGTGGTGACCGGCGCCGGACTGCCACAGGGCATGGTGAAGCAGCGCTGGGTGACACGGTTCCCGAGAACACACATCACGTCGGGCGGCTTCTCGAGCATGGGCTTCACGCTCCCCGCCGCGATCGGCGCGCAGCTGGCAGCGCCTGACCGCCAGGTGCTGGCCATCTGTGGCGACGGCGATTTCCTGCAAACCATGCAGGAACTGGCGACGGTCACGATGCTGGGGGTGCCCGTTTGCATCGTGATCCTGGACAACTCGGGATGGATCAGCATCAAGGGTGGACAGCAGACGTTCTTCGGCCGCAGCGCGGCGACCGACTTCCTCCGTCCCGACGGCTCGGTGTACTCGCCTGACTACGAGGCCATCGGCCTCGCCTTCGGTGTCCGGACCGAGCGCGCGGACGATCCGGAGGAGGTCCGCGCTGTGGTCGAGCGCAGCCTCGCCAGTGGCGGCCCGTCGCTGGTCGTGATGCGTGTCAACCGCGAGCTGGATGTGGCGGGACCTGACAAGACCGGATGGTGGGACGTCCCGATCCCCGATTACCACCCGGACCAGAGGGCCGAACAGGAGCGCGGGCGATCCGAGGAACAGCATCGATGAGCCCGCCGGCTGCCACTGGCCGCATGACCTCCCTCAGGGTGCGGGCGCCTGACGAAGAGCTGATTGCCGCTCCGATTGGGGTCGTGCCGATCGTCTGGAACAATGCTGATCTGCCCGACCTGGCGCCACAGGTGGCGGCTAAAGATCTTCTCGACGAGATTGCCCGGCTCGGCTTCGACGGGATGCAGCTCGGCGCGGGATTTCCTGCCGGCAACGCGCTCCGTGACGCGCTGGTGGCTCACGGTCTCCGGCTGGCTGAGGCGTACGTCGAGATGCCCTGCCTGGTCGGGGGCCCCACAGTGGAAGCCCTCGAGATCGCACGCCGGCGGCTTGGGGAGCTGCATGCCGCGGGGGGTGAAGTGTTGGTCGTTGCACTCAACCGACCCCCAGAGCGTGACGCATGGGTCGGCCGCGCCGAAGAGGCACCCCACCTGACCGAAAAGGGTTGGCGCGCCCTTGCGACGACGCTGGAGGCCCTGGCGAGCGAGAGCCAGGCGCTTGGGCATCCCCTCGCGTTTCACAACCATGCGGGCTCGTACGTCGAGACAAATGACGAGATCGACCGCACCATGGAGCTGACGGATCCCAGGCTCGTCAGCCTCTGCCTGGACGTGGGCCATGCACTCGTGGGGGCGGCCGACCCGCTCGCGATCATCGGTCGCCATGGACGCCGGATGGTCCACCTTCATCTCAAGGATGTCGCCCCAGAGCCGTTACGAGCGCTCCGCGAGGGTCGGCTGACCGGGTTCGAGTCCGCGCTGCGCGCCCGCATCTTTGCACCGCTGGGCAGCGGCTTGCTGGACCTTCCTGCCATCCTCGCCGCGCTGGCCAGGGAGCGCTATGAGGGCTGGCTGATGATCGAGCAGGACACGAGCTGGGAACCGGCCAGCGAGGCAGCTGCCATTGGACGCCGCGTTCTCGACGCTGTCCTGCGCTGGTGCATCGCCCAGCCCGGTAGTGCGGCGTAGGGAGCGACGGTAATGCGGATCGCATTGATCGGCACCGGGCGCATTGGTCAGCTCCATGCGCGCGTCCTGGCCGATCACCCGATGGTGGACGAGCTCGTCGTGGCGGACCTTGACCGCGCCAGCGCCGAGAGAGCGGCGCAGCAACTGGGCGCGCGCGTGATGGATGTCAACCAGGCGATCGAGGCGGCTGATGGGCTGGCCATTGCGACCTCCAGCAGCAGCCACCCGGACCTGATCAGGGCCGGGCTGCGCAGGCGCATCCCGATCTTCTGCGAGAAGCCCGTCGCGCTCGACATGGCGCAGACGGCAGAGCTGGTGGACGAGATCGAGGCGACGGGTAGTCCATTCCAGCTCGGGTTCCAACGCCGCTTCGATCGAGCTTACCGGGAGGCGCGGCGCAGGGTCGAAGACGGGAGCATCGGCCGGCTTTACCAGGTCCGCTTGACTGCAACCGATCACAATCCCCCGCCCGAATCGTATGTTCCGACCTCCGGCGGCTTCTTTCGTGACTCGTCGATCCACGACTTCGACGCGATTCGGTTCGTGACGGGCGACGAGGTCGAGTCGGTCTATGCCGACGGTGGTGCCCTGGGATTCGACTACTTCGCCACGCACGGCGATGTCGACACCGCGGTCGCAACGCTCCGCATGCGGAGTGGCATGCTCGGTGTGCTCGCTGGGGGGCGTCACAACCCGGTCGGTTATGACATCCGCATGGAGCTGGTCGGTTCCGCCGATGCGGTCGCCATCGGCCTGGGGGTTCATACGCCGATCCACCCGCTCGATCACGATGCCCCAACCTTTAGGCCCGGCTGGATGAGCTTCCTCGATCGGTTTGCCGATGCCTATCGTGCCGAGCTGAGCGCGTTCGTCGAGGTGGCAGCCGGCCGGGGCGAAATTGCCTGCACCGCGCGCGATGGTCTCGAGGCGATGCGCATCGCCGAAGCCGCCTCACGCTCGCTCGCCGAGCGGAGGCCAGTCGCGCTGGACGAGATTGCGCCGAGACGGGAGGAGAAGGAGGTGCGGCCTGAGGCCAACGTGCGTTGACACCAATCCGCCTCGGCGGATCGCTGAATAAGGAGGATCCCGTTGATACACCGGACGAAGCTGATCACAGTGCTCGTCGGCCTGATCCTTGCCATCTCCGCGTGTGGAGGAACCGCAAAGAGCGGAAGCGGCACAACCACAACGACCAAGCTCACCATCGCCGCGGTACAGGGAGTTGAGGACACCGGTCTCAAGGCCCTCGCGCCGATGTACAAGGAAAAGACCGGCGTCGAGATCGAAATCGTCGAGTCACCCTATGCCGACCTGTACACGAAGCTCGTCAACACGTTCCAGGCGAACGACGCGACGTACGACCTGGTCATGATGGACGACCCCTGGATGCCGAAGTTCGGGACTGACTCGTCGCTCGCCGACCTGGGTGCATTGGGCATCGAGCGGGACGACGACATCGCCGACGTGGTCTGGGACGTGGGTACGTGGCCGCCGCCGCGTGGTCCGGTCCCGCCGAGCGAGACGGACAAGGAGCAGCAGCTGCTCGGCGTGACGATCGTTGGGAACGTCGAGATGTTCATGTGGCGCACGGACCTCAGCGCGGACGGCCCGGCAACGTACGACGACGTGCTGGCTCTCGCGCAGGAGCACAACTCCGCCGACGTTGCCGGCTACATCATTCGCGGCAAGGCCACAAACCCGGTTGTCGCCGACTTCCTCCCGATCCTGTGGTCGTTCGGCGGCGACGTCTTCGACGAGAACTGGAACGTCGTCTTCGACAATGACGAGTCATTGGCGGCGGTGAAGTTCCTCGTTGACGATCTCACGGGGGTCGCCCAGGCTGATCCGGCAAGCACCGACGCGGCAGACCGCGACCGGCTCATGGCCATCGGGCAGGGCTTCCAGTCATCGGTGTGGCCCGGCGAGATCAACACCGCGGTCCTGGGGGAGGGCTCTGAGGTCGTTGGGAATGTCGGGTTCCAGCCGATCCCGGCCGGCCCAAGTGGGCAGGGCGTGGGCATGATGGGCAACTGGATGCTCGGCATCCCCAAAGCGTCGACCAACCAGCAGGCCGCGGCCGACTTCATCAAGTGGATGCTCCAGGCTGACACGCAGAAGACGTACGCCGAAAATGGCGGCATCCCCTCACGGACGAGCGTCCTCCAGGACTCCTCGCTCACTGAGGCCAACCCATACTTCCCGGTGCTGGCGGAGGCGCTCCAGGCGCCGCCGAACTGGCGACCACGAACCGACCAATGGAATGCGGTGGAGTCGATTCTCGGGACCCACCTGAACGCGGCCCTGGCTGGCCAGGAGACCGCCGATGAGGTGGTCAGTGGGGCATCCGATGAGATTCGGACGCTCATGACCAACGCCGGATACGGCGGCTGAATTGACATGACGGTCGAGGTCCCCAGCGGAGGGCGGCTGCCGGCGCCTGCCGTCCCGCCACCGCGGGGACCTGCGGCCCTCGCCACCCGCCTCGCGGGTAACTGGTCCGCCCGGAGCCCGGAGGAGCGCCTCGGCCTGAAATTGCTGCTGCCGGTATTCGGCACGGTCGTGGTGATCGCGACGATCCCCTTCGTCATGGCGCTCGTGCAGGCAACGCTGTCGCCACGCGGAGAGTTCGTGGGCCTCGATAACTTCGCCCGGGCACTTGGCAATCAGCTCCTGGGCGCGTCCCTCCGGCAGACGGCGATCTATGCGCTCATCGTCCTGCCAACCGAGATCCTGCTTGGCCTGGGGCTGGCCGTCCTGGTCCATCGCACGGTTCACTCGCAGGTCGCTCGGGCCATCATCTACGTCGCCGCCATGATCCCGATCGTGATTCCGCAGATCGCGGTGGGCGTCGTCTTTCGGCTCGTGTACGCCCCCGACTACGGGATTCTCAACGCCCTACTCGGCGATACCGGCCACGATCAGATCCTCTGGCTCTCGAACCCGTTGTTGGCCATGTTCGCCGTTGCATCCGTGGACGTCTGGCAATGGACGCCGTTCGTCTACCTCATCCTCTTTGCCGGGCTCCAGACCGTCCCGACCGAATCGGTCGAGGCGGCCCAACTCGACGGAGCAACACCCTGGACCCAGTTCCGACACATTGAGCTCTACTACCTGCGACCGCTGCTCCTGTTGGTCCTCTTTTTCCGCATTGCCGACGTCCTGCGCGTCTTCGACCACGTTTACGTTTTGACTGGCGGCGGTCCCGGCGCCACGACTGAGTTCCTGAGCCTCTACCTGTACCGCGTCGGATTCCGGTTCAGCGATCTCGGTCAGGCATCCGCCCTGGCCGTGGTGGTGATGGCCACGATGACCATGCTGTACGGCGTGATCAGCCGGTTCCTGCCGGCGGAGAAGGGCTGATGGCGCGCGTCGCCACTCGCCTCCTGACCTGGGTCGCGCTGTCGGTGGCCTTCGTCGTCTTCGTCTTCCCGCTCTACTACCTGGTCGTAACGTCGCTGAAGACGAGGGCTGAGCTCTTCTCGGCGGTGCCCACCCTCTTTCCGCAGCACCCCACGGTTGCTCCGTACACGAGCGTCCTCTTCACCCGCGGGATGGGTGGCATGTTGGTGAACAGCATCATCGTCGGGCTGTCGGCCACCCTCCTCGCGCTCGTCATCGCCTTCGCCATCTGCTACCCAATCACAAGGCTCCCGATCCGCCGCGGACTCCGCCGGTTCGTCCTCAACTGGGCGCTCTCACTCCGCTTCCTCCCGCCGATCGCCGTCGTCATCCCCTATTTCACGATCGTGCGCACCATCGGCCTCTACAACCAGCTTCCAGCGCTGATCATCGTGTACGCGATCTTCAACCTGCCGCTCGCGATATGGATGCTGAAGGGATTCCTCGAGGAGATCCCCACGGAGATCGAGGAGGCGGCGATGGTTGATGGCGGCACGCGGTGGCAGGCCTTCCGGCACGTGCTCCTCCCGCTCTCGAGCACCGGAATCCTCGCCGCCGGAATCATCGTCTTTGCCTTTGATTGGGCGGAATTTGTCTTCGCCTTCATCCTCACGGCGACCCCTCGCTCCATGACATTCCCGGTCGGCGCGCAGGGGCTGGTTACCCAGTTCGAGATCATCTGGAACGACATGGCTGCGGGCGGGGCGATCGCCATCGTGATCCCGCTGGTGCTGATGCTGTTGGCCCGCCGCTATGTGCTGGCCGGCCTCACCTTTGGCGTCATTCGCGAGAAGTGAGCTCATGCCGCAAACGGGCCGGTATCTGAACGGGGCAACGATCATGACCACGCCAACGCCCCGTTGTCTCGAGGTCGCTCGCAGCGTCGGCTACAGCGGGATCGAAGCGCGCGCCGAGCGCCTCCTTCAGGAGCCCGATGAGCTCGCCACCACGGCCCGTGCCGTCCGCGATAACGAGGTGTGGAGCCTCAACGGGGTGCGCATTGCCCTTCGCCTCGACGGCTCGCTTGATCGCGAACAGCTCGAGGCCGACCTCGCCCCGCGGCTGCAGATCTGCCGCGAGATCGGCGCCGCCTATCTCCTGGCCGTCCCGCCACGGATCCCGGGGATGCTCACGGCTCGGGCACTCCCCGGCATGCGGGCTGGGCTCGCGCTCGCGCGCGACCGCGCAGCCGCGGTAGGGGTCGGGCTGGCCTTCGAGTTCCTTGGTTTCTTTGACTGCCCGATCGGTGGCGCCGCCGCCGCCGCCGAAGCGGTACGCGACCTTCCTGGGGTTGACCTCGTCCTCGACTCCTGTCACTGGCATGCCAGCGGAGCCGGCTCGCTCGATGCCTTCCCGATCGAGCGGCTGTCGCTGGTTCATCTGAACGATGCCCCCGCCAAGCCACCCCGCGAGATCGAGGACGGCGACCGCGTGCTACCCGGCTTGGGCGTCATCCGCCTCAGGGAGCTTGTGCAGTCCCTACGGGACCGTGGCTACGATGGTCCATGGAGCCTCGAAACCTTCAACCAGTCGTACTGGCAGGAGGATCCGCTGGCCCTCGCCCGCCGCGGCGCAATCGCGCTCGACCGAGTGCTCTCGCCGATGGGCTAGATGGCCACAGGCGCCTGGCCCCAGGAGCATGCTGCGCTACTTGCGGAAGTAGGTGATCGGGAAGTCGATCTCCCACTCATCGCCGGCGTCTCCCATGCCACGCTCCCACCGCCCCTCGATGGTCTTGCCATCGGCCGAGATCTCGCCGATGAAACGCTGGTTGAAGCCGGGTCCGTACGGGCCATTCCAATCCTCGCCTGGGGCGCGCCAGATCTTCCAGGTGGAGCCTTCGAAGGCCATCATGAACAGCCGCTTCACCCCGCGAGAATCGAAGTAATGCATTGGCTGCGGCTCGCCGTCGGGCGCGGCGCCGATGATCGAAAGGCTGTCGGGCATCTCCGCGAGTTCGCCCAACGAGCTCAGCACGATGAACTCGCCCAGGCGCTCGATCTTCGCCTCGACGGAGACCTTCATCGGAGGCCTGGGTGCGCGGGCGACTGAGCGTTCGCGCGTTGATGCCCCGCTAACCCGGAGCATCCGCTTCGGCACCGGGGAACGCCCGCGACGGCCAAGACGGAACAGCTAGCCGCACGCTCTCAACGCATGCATCGAAGGACGAAAGTACGGTGTACGCGATCCCTCGATCGGATGGAGGCGAATCTGACCCCGGCTGGGACGCGTGGGACGATCCGACCAGAATCCG
>JBDUEE010000057.1:0-5290 GCA_040002615.1 Chloroflexota bacterium
GCGTAGAGCTGTACACCATCATGGAGCCCGGGGTCGCGCTGCCGCCGCCGCCCGCCACCAGCACCCTGCCATCGCCGAGCAGCGTGGCTGAATGACCGGTGCGGGGCTCGATCATGCTCCCTGCGGGCGTCCACGCCGGTGCGGTCGCCGGCGAGGACGGAGTCGCCGTCGCGCTCGGCGCAACCGTGGCGCTCGGCTCCGCGCTCGGGCTCAGCACCACCGACGGGCCGGGGGAGGGGCCGGTGCCGACCGGCCGCGTGATCAGGCCCGCGATCTGGGTGCCGGCCAGCACCGCCAGGAGAAGCACCGCGGCGGCGGCGAGAAGCCTGGCCGTGGGGCCCCCCAGCCATCCTCCGTGGCGCTGCGGCGTCTCCGCGATCCGGTTCATGATTGCGTCGAGTAGCGGGCTGGGGGCCTCGCGCGGCGCATCGGCCCGCAGGCCCTCGGTGAGCAGGTCGTCGAAGCGGTCCTCGGTGTTCATGCGATGTGTCCCTCCGATCGCTGGGCGTCGGGGCCGATCGCGTCACGCAGCGCCAGGCGCGCGTGATGGAGCCGTGACTTGGCCGTACCGACGGGGATGTCGAGCGCATTGGCGGTCTCGGAGAGCGAGAGGCCGAGATAGTAGTGATGAACGATGACGGCGCGGTGATCGGTCGAGAGTTGTCGTAGCCCTCGGTTGAGGGCGTCGCGGTCGCCGAGCTCGCCGCTGGAATCCGATATCGGACGGTCATGGTCGGGCAGCAGGCGGAGGTTGGATGCGTGTCGGCGCTGTCGCCTCGACTCGTCATAGCAGGCGTTCACCAGCAGCCGGCACAGCCAGGGGTCGAGCCGGCGCCGATCGCGCAGGGACGGTAGGTCCCGCCAAGCTCGAACGAGCGCCTCTTGCACCGCGTCCTCCGCCTGGCCACGATCCCGCAGGATCAGAGTGGCGGTGGCGAACAGTCGATCGAGACGCGGTGCGGCGATTGCGGCGAACGCGTCGCGATCGCCGGCAGCCGCCGCCTGCACCAGGGCTTCGTCGGTCACCCGGCCTCCTCATCGCACCCGCTGAGGGGCGCGTCTGTATGGTATGGCGTACCGACGGTGAGATTGGTTCACTGCTCCAGGTAGCTTCGGCCGATGAGTGACCGCTTCCGCTGGGTCGATCGTCTGTGGCCCGACCCGGCGCCCGAACTGACCGTTGACGGAGGCCGATCCCGAGGACCCCTTGAAGGCAACCTCCAGAACGCGCGCACTCAACCGCTCGATGTCCATGCCGATGGCGGGGTAGGATGTCAACCATTCCGCTCTGTTTGAGCGTGAGTCGTGCGCCCGTAGCTCAGTGGACAGAGCGGGTGGCTTCGGACCATCAGGTCGCGGGTTCAAATCCTGCCGGGCGCGCCAAAACAACCTTCTCGGGCAGGGCCAGCGCCAGTCCGTGGCGTTCGGCCTCCGGCGTGAGGGTCACCGCCGCGAATGGAGCCACCGCCTTGCGCGCCGAAGGCTGATCGGACCTGAGCACCCCGCGGGCGTCCGATCGGGCATGATCCGCGGCGTGACTGCCAGCACGGAGCAAGGGCCCGCCACGCGGACGCCGTTCGCGCAGGGATTCGGTCCCGGGCTCGCCAACCCGGAATTCCTTGCCGGGGCGGTCCTCATTCTCCTGGCGTTCGCCGTGTACTGGTTCACCGGGCCTTTGAACGTCGTCAGCGACTCGTCGGTGCCGCTTGCCGATGCATTTCTGCACGGCCGCCTCTCCATCCCGGTCGATCGGCCCTGGCTTGAGCTGGTGCCAGTCAACGACGGCAGCGGCGCCCAGTACTCGCCATTCCCGCCTGTCCCCGCCGTGGTGCTGGTGCCATTCGTTGCGATGACCGAGGCGATTGGCGTCGGCGAGCTCTCGTCGAACGTCTATTGCGCGGTCATCGGCGCGGCAAATGTCGCCCTTGTGTATTGGTTGCTGGCCCGCATCGGCGTCGCCTTCCGACCTCGCCAGGTCCTGACCATCGGCTTCGCCTTTACGACCAACTGGTGGGTGGCGGGCATGGCCGGCGTTCACCTGTGGGCCCAGGTGCTGGCCGCCTTCTTCCTGCTGCTGGCGCTTCATGTGGCTGTCAGTCGCCGCTGGCCGGTGCTGGCCGGCCTCATGCTCGCCCTGGCGGCCGGCGCACGGCTGCCGGTGGCGTTGAGCCTCCCTCTCTTCCTTGGCCTCTACGCTGACCGATGGCGCCCGACGCGGGCGCAGGTCCTCCTCCTGGCTGGCATCGCGGTGCCGGCGCTGCTGATGGCCTGGTACAACGTCGCGCGCTTTGGCTCACCCTTTGACTTCGGCTACGCCCACATTCCGTCCGGCGAGACCGGCGTGGTGACCGATGAGCCGTGGTTCCGCTATGGCCTCGTCTCGCCGCTGTACATCCCGCGCCATCTGTACGCGATCTTCCTGCAGAGCTTCGAGTGGCGCGACGTCTTTCCGTTCCTGCTGCCCAGCTTCACGGGGCTGTCGCTGACGCTGAGCGCGCCGTTCCTGTTCTGGTCGGCTGCGGCCTGGCGCGTGCGTGCGCTTAAGCCGCTCGTCCCGCTGGCGATGCTCAGCGCAGTCCTGATCCTGCTGCCCGATGTCATGCACGGGTCGTGGGGCTTTGCTCAGTTCGGCTACCGCTTCGTGCTCGACGCGGTGCCGATCTTGATGCTGCTGCTGGGATGGGCCTACCGCGAGCGGGCATCGGCCGCCCTGGTGGCGGCGGTGGTGCTGGGCGTCGCGGTGCACGCCTACGGCATCTACGCCATCAACGTCCTGGAGTTCGGGCAGTAAACCATGCGCTCATTCACCACGGATATGGTATCGGGACGCCAACGCCGATTCGACTACGCCGTATGCCCGCTGCTGCATGAAATGGAGGAGCGGAGCCCCGAATACGCCTCCCCTTCTCGATACCATATCCGCCCTGCATAAGGGAGTGGGAATCGCGCCGGCTGGGGCGACGGACGCGGCGGCTAAGAGCGGTCTTCCGGCAGGTGGTACGGAACGTCGGCCACGATCGTGTTCGGTCGATTGAAGAGTCGCAGCTTGAGCCGCAGCGCGGTCTGGTTGTGCAGGAGGTTCTCCCACCAGTGGCGCGGCACCACCTCCGACAGCACGACCACCACCGGGCGACCCGGGTCCTGTGCCTGCAGCGCGTCGAGATAGCGCAGCAGCGGCCCAACCAGGGCGCGATATGGCGACTCGACCACCACCAGCTCGGTCTTGCCGGCCCAGTCCGGCCAGCGTTCCCGCAGCTCGGTGGCCGATTCTTGGCTATTGGTGATGTGCACCGCCGTGGCATGCGCGCTGATCGAGTTGGCGAAGGCGATCGCCTGCCGCGCCGTGCGATCCAGCCTGGCGACGGGCACGATCACGATCGGCTCGGCAGCTACCTCCTTGCCCTCCGGGATGCGGTCCAGCGCCAGCCGGCCCTCCAGCGTGCGGTAGTGGTGACGGATGCCCCATAGCACGGCCATCAGCATCGGGACCAGGACGATCACCAGCCATGATCCCTGGAAGAAGTTGCTGGTGGCGACCACCAGCATGACCACGCCGGTGGTCGCCGCCCCCAGGCCGTTGATCAGCATGCCGCGCAGCCAGCCCGGCTCGCGGCGCCGATACCAGCGCACCAGCATGCCGGTCTGCGACATGGTGAAGGCAATGAACACGCCCAGCGTGTAGAGCGGGATCAGCGCCTTGACGCTGGCGTTGAACATGACCAGCAGCAGGATGGCCATCCCGGCCAGTGCCAGGATCCCCGTGGTGAACGCAAGGCGCTCACCGCGGAAGGCGAACTGGCGGGGCAGGAAGCCGTCGCGCGCCAGGAACGAGGAGAGGCGCGGGAAATCGGCGAAGCTCGTGTTGGCGGCCAGCACCAGCAGCAGAGCGGTTGCCACCTGCGCCAGGATCAGGATCGGTCCATTGCCCGCCACCTGGCGCACCAGCAGGCTGAGCACAGTCTGCTTTTCGTCTGGGTCGGGGACGATCCCAACTGACGTGGCCAGGTAGGCGATGCCCAGGAACAGGATTCCGAAGATGATGGCCGCCCAGGTCAGGGTGGTACGGGCATTGCGCCATTCGGGCGGCTTGAAGGCAGGCACGCCGTCCGATACAGCCTCCACCCCGGTCAGCGCCACGGCACCCTGCGAGAAGGCGCGCAGGATCAGGAACAGGCCCAGCACCTGACCGCTCGTCTCGGCCCCGACCCAGGACTCGGGAACGTCGAAGCGGGGCAGGCCGCCGTTCAGGGACTGAACCAACCCCCAGCCGATGACCCCGAGCATCACCACGATGTACAGGTAGGTCGGGGCCATGAAGATGGTGCCCGACTCGCGGATGCCGCGCAGGTTGCCGATCATCAGCAGCACGACCATGGCCACCGTGATCCAGACCCGCGCGTCGTAGAGGTCGGGGATGATCGAGGTCATGGCCGCCACGCCGGCCGAGACGGAGACGGCGACTGTGACGACATACCCGATCAGGAGCGCCGAGGCGGCCAGGATGCCGACCCGATCGCCCAGGTTGTCGCTGGCCACGATGTAGCTGCTGGCCCCCATCGGGTAGGCCTTGATGGTCTGGCGGTAGGAGATGGTGACGATGGCCAGCATCACGATGATCAGCGCCGCCAGCTGCACTGTCAGGAACAGGGCGCCGGTGCCGGCCAGCACCAGCACCCGCATGATCTCCTCTGGCCCATAGGCACTTGAGCTGATGTTGTCGCTGCTGAACACCGCCAGCGCCTTGACCTTGGTCAGGCGCTCATGCTCCTCGTGGTCACTCGAGATGGGCCGCCCGATCAGGAAGGTGCGCAGCCCGCGCATGATCGAGTGCCAGCCGCGCCGATCGAGGATCGTCTTCTCGGACGCGATCAGCGTGCCGCCTTCGGAGCGCTCGAACTCATCGTCGAATGGGCGCACGATGCGGACGTAGGCATCGCCCGGTCTCTTACCGCGGCGTTTCTCGCGCACCTCGAGCAGCGGATCTACGCGGCGCGTTTCCGAGCCCGGGCGATCCGGCTGATTCCTCTGCATTCGGCAGTATTGTGATGCACGCGGCGCGCCAAAGCGTGCGGGCAGCAGCGCGCCCGTCCGAGCGTGGGCGCGAGCTCGAGCGGCGGAGAAGAGAGGCTCGGGTCAGTGCTGTCCGGTGGTGCCCAGTACCCGCATGCGGTGCTCGGTGCGCAGGAAGACCAGGCGACCCAGCAGCACCATCACCACTGCCAACGAGGCCAGGGCTGCCCATTCCAGCGCCGGCTCCACCAGCGGGCGAGTGCCGAGTGCGTAGTAGCGC
>JBDUEE010000058.1:0-9666 GCA_040002615.1 Chloroflexota bacterium
GTGAGCCGGGCTTCCAGCTCACGTCGCGATGACGACGATGCATGGCAGCCAGCACCTCGTGCTCCAGGCCGCGCATGGCCTGCTCCTCGTCGATGTCGGCGTGGTCGTGTCCGAGGAGGTGCAGGCAGCTGTGGATCGCCAGCAGCACGATCTCCTCGGCGACGCTCCAGTTGCCTGCGCTCGCCTGGCGCACCGCCTGGTCCAGGTCGATGACGATGTCGCCCAGCAGGGTGGCGCCCGCCGGTGATATGCCGTCGTCATCGGACAGATATGAATGCTGCCCGTCCACGGTCCACGCGTGCAGCGGAAACGCGAGCACGTCGGTGGGACTGCGCTCGCCCATGTGATCGAAGTTCAGACGCTCCATCTCGGAGTCGCCGGTCAGTGTCAGCTCCACCTCGCAGTCGGCACGCCCGGTGGCAGCGTGGACGGTCTCGCCGACCGCCGACTCCAGCAGCTCGCGAAGCTGTCCGACCGTCATCGGCTCAATGGCCGCCTCAAGCTGATCTCGCCCGATGTGGTCATGGAACGTGATCGCGCAGCCCATGTGTGCATCGTAGGCGTCCGAACGCCGCGGCTCAAGGTCTGGCTCAGGCCTCTTCTCGGCGGGACGCCTCCAGCGGCACGACGTTGTCGGGGTACTTGATGCGGCTGTGATACATGCCCAGCAGCTGCTGCACGAAGGCGTGCTTGATCTGGGCCAGGTTCTTCAGGGTCAGCTCCGCATCGTCCAGCTGGCCATCCTCCACGCGTGCGTCGACGATGCTGTCCACCATGGCACGGATGCTCGCTTCGTCCTTGTCGTCGAGCGATCGGACCGATGCCTCCACTCCATCGGCGAGCATCAGGATCGCCGCCTCGCGGCTCTGCGGTTTGGGGCCGGGGTAGCGGAACACGTCCTTCGGAATCAGCTCGTCGTTGCCCGCCACCTCGCGCAGCGCCTTGCCGTAGAAGTAGCTCATCACGCTGGTGCCGTGGTGCTGCGGGATGAAGCCGATGATCTGGACCGGCAGCCCGTGCTCGTAACCCAGGTCGATCCCATCCTTGATATGGCTGCTGATGATCCGGGCGCTCACCTCTGCCGACAGGTCGTCGTGGATGTTGTGGGCGCCGGCCTGGTTCTCGATGAAGGCGAGTGGGTTCTTCATCTTGCCGATGTCGTGGTAGTAGGCCGCCACGCGCGCCATCAGGGGGTCCGCGCCAATGGTCTCCGCCGCGCGCTCGGCCAGGTTGCCGACCATCACGCTGTGGTGGTAGGTGCCCGGCGTGTCGAGCAGGAGCCGTCGCAGCAGGCGGGATGAGGGGTTCGCAAGCTCCAGCAGCTGGAAGACGGTCATGATGCCGAACAGGTTGCCGATGACCGCAAACGAGCCCACGGCCAGCACGACGGCCAGGCCCGCGTTCACCGAGCCCGCGGCAATTCCCTGCAGCAGCGCTGCGACGTCACCCTGTTCAAGCAGGTTGAATGCGGTCAGCACCGCGGTGTTTGTGAGCGCCAGCACGACGCCGGCTCGCACGAACGCGTTCAGGCGTTCCGCCCGCACGATGGCAGTCAGGGCGGCCACGCCACCGGCCAGGGTGTAGACCGCTGGTTCCAACGCGTCGCGGTTCATGACGCCGGCAAGCACTGCGAGAGCCACGGCCATTGCCGCGCCTGCAGCGCCGTCGAGCAGGATGCCGGTGAGCAGGACCGTGGCCGCGGTCGGCACCACGTAGGCCCACAGCGCTCGGTCCGCGGCGATGCGCACGGCTATCGCGCTGCCCAGCAGCGCAAGCGCGAAGAGGAGCAGGGAGCGGTTACGGAACCAGATCTGCGGCTCGAATCGCCACAGGAAGCCGACGAGCAGCGACGAGACGATGATCGCGATCAGTGCGTTCCCGCCGATCGTCGACGCTTCCAGGCTGGGCTGGGTCAGGCCCAACGCCTCCAGCGTCTCCAGGTCGAGCTGCGTGATGCGGTCGCCGGGGCGCACGATCGCCTCGTTCGGTCCGACGCTGACGATCACGTCGCGGACGGTGGCGCGGGCCGCCTGGCGGGCAGCCTCCGTTTCCACTGCCGAGGCCTCGAAGTTCGGGGCGACGAAGTCCTCGGCCAGGTCGCCGGCGAGGTCGCGGTCCGCTTGACTCAGGTCGTTGGTGATGTTGGTACGCAGCTGCTGGCGCGCATCGGTGAGCTGGTCGTCGCGAATCTCCCCCGCCTGGGTGGCCTCCAGCACGGTCCTGCCCGCGTCCGCGATCCTTTGCCAGGCTGCCAGCGACATGTGGCTCAGCCGATCGACCTGCGCGAGGGTCAGCTGCGGCGCCACCCGATTCAGCTCGGCGGGAACATCCTCGGCAGGCATGGTGTCGGAGTCTCGCCGCTCCAGCGTGCGAGTGATGCCGCCGACCACCGCGTCGTAGGCACGCAACTGCTCCTCGCTGATGTCCGCCTTCGGCGCGATCGGGACATAAACGGTCTGGACGCCGTCGGCTGCCTCCTCCTTGGCCGCGTTGGTCTGCGACTCTGAGACGAAGCTGAGGCTGCGCGGTGCCCGAATCTCGGACTGGGCAACTTGGCCGACCGCCAGGCTGACCTGGCCGGCCGAGACGCTGATGGTCATGATCGCCCACAGGCTGATGGCCAGCAGCGCGCCCACGATGAATGCCCTTGCCCACGGGCCGCGTCCGCCGCCGCCCTCTGTCTCCGCCAAAGTGCGCGGAATGAACATCGGCTCAGCCGCCCAGCTGCCGCCGCACCAGGTCGGCCACGACCTTGCCGTCGGCCCGCCCCTTGGTCTGCGGCGTCACCCGACCCATCACCTTGCCCAGATCGGCAGACGTCGACGCACCCGTCTCGACGATGGCGGCGCTCACAAGCTCACTAAGTTCTTCATGCGACAGCGGCTGCGGCAGGTACTCGGCGATGATGGCCGACTCCTCTTGCTCGACCTGCACCATCGCATCGCGCCCGGCGGCCTGGAAGTGCTCGATCGACTCGCGACGCTGCTTCATCTGCTTGCTCAGCACGTCTACCACGTCCTCGTTGGTCAGGTCGCGGCCCAGCTCGATGCGGCGGTTCTGGAAGGCGGCCATGGCCATGCGCAGCGTCCCCACCCGCCGGATATCGCGAGCGAGCATGGCCTCACGCATGGCGGACTCGATCCGCTGCTGGAGGGTCATCGGTTCGGGGTGGCGGGCGTCATCGGTCTGTTCATCGGCTGTAAACCGTTCGACCGGCCCGCTGAGGAAGGGCGTCTGGCGACTATGCGCGAATAGCCTTGCGCTTCTTGGCTTCCTTGCGCTTCCGCTTCACGCTGGGCTTTTCGTAATGCTCGCGGCGTCGTGCCTCAGCCAGGATCCCCGATTGCTGGATCTTCTTGTTGAAGCGGCGCAGCGCGCTCTCGAACGTCTCGTTCTCGCCCACGCGGACCTCTGCCAAACGTCTCGCCTCCTATCTGCTTCGGAATCGCGCCTGATGTTGGACCGATAGGCGGGAAGAGCCCGCCGCACGCCGGTCCGGCGCGCAAGCCCGCGGAGTCTATCAGCGGGGGTGCAGGTGGTCAACGCGGCGAACCGCCTGGTCATAGTCGTCGGCCATCACCCGGGCGGCCAGGACATCTGGCGTCCGCCGAGCAGGTGGAAATGCAGATGGAAGACGCTCTGCCCGGCATCTGCCCCCACGTTGGTCACGATCCGGTAGCCGCGTAATCCCGCCTCTTCGGCCACCCGCCGCAGCGCGCCAAACAGGGCGGCCAGGAGCTCGCCGTCGGCATCGGTCAGCTCAGCCGCAGAGGGAATGTGGCGGCGCGGGATGGCCAGCACGTGAGTCGGCGCCCGCGGGTTGGCGTCGCGGAATAGAACCACTCGCTCGTCGGAGTGCAGGATATCTGACGGGATCTCGCCCGCAGCGATCTTGCAGAAGAGGCAATCGGGCTCGTAATCGGCCATGTGAGCCAGAGCCTAGGCGAAGTCGCCAGTCCGGGACAAGACGACCGCCGCGGCAGCCACCGCAACTGCCTCCGCTCGCAGGATGCGCGGCCCCAACCCGGCGATCAGCCGGCCCGCCTGTTCGGCGCCTGTCACCTCGTCGGGTGTGAAGCCTCCCTCCGGGCCGATGATCAGCCCGGCCGGTGGCTCCAGCGCGGACAGCCGCATCCCCTCATGGCGCTCGAACAGCAGGACCGACGAGCTCGCCAGCGCGACGTCGAACGGAACCGGGGCGCTGACCACCGGCACGATCCCGCGCTCGGACTGCTCAGCTGCCTCGCGGGCCACGACACGCAGCCGCTCCAGCTTCCGTGGTGACAGCTCGCGCGCCACGCAGCGCTCCGATACGACGAGGCGGAACGCTGCGATGCCAATCTCCGTCCCGTGGCGGATCACCGGCTCCAGGTGATCTCCGCGCAGCAACGCCTGCCAGATCGTGAGCCGATGCGCCGGCTCACCCCCGGCAGGACCGCGCGACTCGACCACGCACTCGCCGCGAAGCAAACGCACGGTAGCCGCCTCGCCTCGACCGTCGAGCAGCACGAGCTGTTCCCCGTCACGCAGTCGCAGCACGCGGGTGACCTGGTGCGCGATGCCGGCCGGCAGCGGGAACCGCTCTTCGGCCATCGCCTCCGGCTCCACGAAGAAGCGGTGCACGGTCACGCCCGGCTCATCCGCAGCGACACCCACTCGCCGTCGTCGACGCGCTCCTCCAGGACAAGGCCGGCGGCGGTCAGCGCCGATGCGACCTCGCTGCTCCGCTCGGTGATGATCCCACTGGCCAGCAATGTCCCACCCGGCCTCAGGTGCGCGGCCAGCCGCGGGGCCAACTCGACCAGGACCACGGCCACGAGGTTGGCAAGCACCAGCGCATACGGCTCCGGGAACGCGGCCTGTAGCGTGCCGGTGCGAGCGCTGATGCGATCGGCCATGCCGTTGGCGGCGGCGTTGGACAGCGTGGTCTCGACGGCCACCGCATCGGTGTCGAGGGCGTCGACGTGCCCCGCGCCAAGCGCAATGGCCACGAGCCCCAGGATGCCTGAGCCGCTGCCGACGTCCAGCACCCGCGGTGGCATCGGTCCAACCTGCTGAAGGAGCTCCAGGCAGGCGCGCGTGGTCGGATGCAGGCCGGTGCCAAAGGCCATGCCCGGATCCAGCCGCAGCACCAGGTCATCGGTCCCGGCCGGAGCCTCCAGCCACGACGGTACGACCAGCACGCGACCAATGCGCTGCGGCTCGTAGCCGTCCTTCCAGGCATCCATCCAGTCCATCTCTTCCACTGTGCGCACCCGGAGCTCGCCCACCGGCCGCAGGCCGAAGGCCTGCAGGTGCCAGAGCGCACGCTCGGTGGACTCGATCGCGGTGGGCGCAGCGGCGTCGTCGGGCAGATGAGTGGTCAGCTCATATGGCGCGCTTGGATCCTCTCGGGCGGCCAGCTCGTCGAACGGATCCCGAATCAGCCGGGTGGGACGCACCGCCGCGCCGCGCCCCAGGCGGCCAAGGATCTCGCTGACCGCCTCGACCGCCTCTGAATCGACCTCGACGGTCAGCTCCAGCCAGCGACCGATGCGCTCAGCCAAAGATGTCGCGCAGGCGATCGAACAGGCCCGCACCACTGCCCTTCGGCAGCACCGCCGGGCCGCTGGCCTGGTCGAGCTGCTTCAGCAGGTCGCGCTCCGCCTTCGATGGCTTTTCCGGAACCACCACTGTCAGGATCACGTGCAGGTCGCCACGTCCGCTGCCGCGCAGCCGCGGCACACCCCGCCCTTTGAGCCGCAGCTCCGTGCCCGACTGCGTGCCGGCCGGGACGGCGATCTCCTCGCTGCCCTCGACGGTCGGCACGCTCAGGCTGGCGCCCAGCGCCGCCTGCGGGAAGGTGACAGGCAGCTCATGGTAGAGCTCTGTGCCGCGACGCACGAGCTGAGGATGCTCGCGAACGGTGACCACCACGTACAGGTCGCCGGGCGGCCCGCCGCGCGGCCCGGACTCGCCCTGGCCCTCCACCGCGATGCGCTGGCCAGAGTCGATCCCGGCGGGCACGTTGATCTGCAGCCGGCGCTCCTGGCGGACCCTGCCCTCTCCCTGGCAGTTGTGGCAGGGCGTCGCGATGATCCGCCCCTCGCCGTTGCAGCGCGGGCAGGCGGTGATGTTGACCATCTGGCCCAGGATCGTCTGGCTGACCCGACGCCGCTCCCCGCTGCCGTTGCACTCCGGGCAGCGCTCGGGCTCGGTGCCGGGCTCGCCGCCGCTGCCGGCGCAGACGTCGCAGGTCACTAGCGTCGGGAAGCTGATCTCGGCCGTCACGCCGGAGATTGCCTCAGCGAAGTCGATGGTCAGGTCATAACGGAGGTCGGCGCCGGCCACGACCCGGCGGCGCTGGCGGGTGCCGGACGGCGAGCCGCCAAAGAACGCGTCGAAGATGTCGCCGAACGGCCCGAAGCCGCCACCGAATCCCTCAAAGCCGCCCCCGCCGGTGGCGGCGTCCACCCCGGCGTGGCCGAACATGTCGTAGGCGCTGCGGCGCTGCCGGTCCGACAGGATGCGGTAGGCCTCGTTCAGCTCCTTGAACCGCTGCTCGGCGCCTTCGCTGGCGTCGATATCCGGATGGTGGCGTTGCGCGGCCCGGCGAAAGGCACGCTTGATCTCCTCGTCGGAGGCATCGCGTGGCACGCCCAGGATCTCGTAGTAGTCGCGCTTGATCGCCATCGGTCCGGGATTATACAAATTGGCACTCCAGTTCTCAGAGTGCCAACCTGGCTAACGCTCTTCTGCGCTCCTCGGCCGCCCGCTCTTGGCGCTGGGCAGCTGGCCCGCCAGCGTGGCCATTGCCTGGCTGCGAAAACCGAACCAGCCGAGCGCGATGCCGCTCAACAGGAAGACCACCACGCCAATCGCGGCGGCCGGCTGCATCGCCATGTCGAACTGCACGACCACGATCGCGGCCAGCACGGCGGCCACCATGGCGTCCACGAAGGCAATGGTGGTGGGCGTCGTCACGAAGCCGTGGAACCGCCCGCTGTCCAAGCTGTTCTCATCCGATCCGAACGTCTTGAAGATGCCAACCGCGTCCTCGGTCGTGCCAGTGATGAAATAGTCGGCAAGGCCTGGATCCATCTCGAGGTATGCCCCGCGCAGGCGGTTCATGCCGCGCACCCATACGTAGTCCTCGTTGTTGATCTCCAGCAACCGGACGTAGGTTGCCAGGCCCACGAACAGCACCACCGGCAGGGTCAGTGAGGCGAACAGCACGAACCCTTCGCCGAAGGCGGTGGCCTGGGCGACCAGCGCCAGCGCCACCACGGAGCCGGTCAGCAGCGACAGGAACATGCCGGCACGCGCGAACGCCTCATTCCAGGAAAGAGAGCGAGTTGCCAACAGGCTCCAGTGCTCCGTGGCCAGCATCTGCACGCGCAGCGCCCGGCGCGCGGCGTCGAGTGCTGCCGAGTCGCTGCCGGCGGGCAGGGTCGCAGCCGGTGGTATGCCCTCTGGCATCCGCTCGGTTCCCATCGTCGCATTGTACGGATCGGCGTGCGGCGCGAGCGCTGCTAGCATCGGCGCCCGGATGCCACCGACCCCTACGCCAGACCTGCGGATCACGGCCGACCACGCCCGCCGCTTCCTGGTGAGCCGCCATCTGCTCGACCCGCCACGGGCGCAGGCGCCCGAGGCGGCATCGGTCCTGCGCATTGTCGAGCGCTTGGGCAGCCTGCAGTTCGACCCGCTGGAGGTGCCGGGGGCGCGCAACCACGACCTGGTGCTCCATGCACGGATCAAGGGCTACCGGCGTGGCTGGTGCGAGCAATGGCTGTACGGGACCGATCGGCGCCTGATCGAGGTCTACAACAAGAGCCTGAACATCCTGCCGATGCATGAGCTGCCCCACTACGCCCTGGCCTGGGACCAGTCCGGCGAGCGGTACCGCGACACGATCCTGCGGGAGGAATCGGCCGTCGCAGACGCGATCCTGGCCAAGATCACTGCCGATGGTCCGCTTTCCACCGCGGCCTTCCGCGACCACAACCACGCGGTCGACTGGTGGTGGGCGCCAACGTCGGCCGCTCGCGCGGTGATGGAGGCGCTGTTCGTGACCGGGCGGCTGGGCATCGCCCGCCGCGAGGGCAATCGTCGCTACTACGACCTGATCGAGCGCCTGGTGCCAGCTACGCTCCTCGCCGGCCGCGAAACGGAGGGCGAGGCCACACGGCACCGTCTGCTGAGCCGCTACCGCGGCGTCGGGCTGCTGGGCGCGCAGCCGCAGGCGGAGATCATCCTTGGGACCGGCACAGCTGCCGAGCGCACGCGCATCACCGCCGGGCTGGTCGACGACGGCACTCTCATCCCTGTTGCGGTTGAAGGCATGCGCCAGACCCGTTACCTGCTGGCCGACGAGGAGCCGATCCTCGACGCTGCCGCGTCAGCCAGCCAGCGCCATCCGCAGGTGACCTTCATGGCGCCGCTGGATCCGCTCATCTGGGATCGACGACTGCTGCGTGAGCTGTTCAGCTTTGATTACGTGTGGGAGGTGTACGTGCCAGCCGCCAAGCGTCGCCACGGCTACTACGTGCTGCCGATGCTGTTCGGCGATCGAATGGTCGGCCGCATCGAGCCCCGGCTGGAGCGCAAGACCGGAGTGCTGACAATCCTCGGTGTCTGGTTCGAGCCCGGCTTCAGCCCGATGGATGAGCCGCACTTCGTCCCATCGCTGGCCGCGGCGCTGCGCGCCTACCGCGAGCTGGTTGGCGCCCGAACGTTGACCTGGCCGCGTACCCGCGCCGGCCGCGACCTGGCTAGCGCGTTGCGCGGCGCGTCGGCGAGCGCCTAAGTAGCGCAGCTCCTGCCGGAGGCCGCAACCCGCGAAGTTATGGAAGGGCGCAGATTGCACTAAGGGCTAAACGGCCATGCGCATCGTGGCGGCGGCCACGATGAGGGCCAGGACACGCGTCGAGCGAAGCTTCCGAGGCTGATCCATGGAGTCTCCTCCTGCCGTTGAGTTTCCGGCGGGTGGATCGTCTATCTTCAGAACGTGCCACAAGGAGTGACGACATGAAGCTGACCGCATCGATGATGGTGACCCTGGACGGCGTGTACCAGGGCCCCGGGGGCCCCGATGAGGACCGACGCGGCGGGTTCGACCGCGGCGGTTGGACCGCCGCGCACGCCGACGAGGAGGGTTGGCAGTTCCTCACTGACTACTTCGAGCGCGCGGATGCGTTCCTGCTCGGACGCAAGACCTGGGAGATCTGGGCGCCATAC
This sequence comes from Chloroflexota bacterium, assembly GCA_040002615.1. Classification (GTDB taxonomy): domain Bacteria; phylum Chloroflexota; class Limnocylindria; order QHBO01; family QHBO01; genus DASSCW01. The sequence continues at coordinate 9,220 of JBDUEE010000058.1, forward strand.
TGGCCGCACCACGACGAGGGCGATCCGGTCTCACACGGCATCAACGTCCTGCCCAAGTACGTGCCCTCGACCACGCTGACGGACCCGACCTGGCAGAACACCCACGTCATCAACGGCGACGTCGAGGCGGCCGTGCGCGAGCTCAAGGCGAAGCCCGGGCGCGAGCTCCAGGTCCATGGCAGCGGCGACCTGCTCCGGTGGCTGCTCGAGCGCGACCTCGTGGACGAGCTCAACCTGCGGCTCTACCCCGTCGTAGTGGGTGACGGGCTTCGGCTCTTCCCAGAACGCGGCCAGACGCACGACCTGACGCTGGTCGAGTCGCGATCGGTGCCGTCAGGCGTGACGATCCTGACCTATCGGCCGGCCGGCCGTGGGACCTTCGGGACCGCCGGCTGACGAGGGCTTTGGCGGCGATCCGGGACGGCTGACCCGGCCGATCGGGGTGCC
>JBDUEE010000059.1:0-8858 GCA_040002615.1 Chloroflexota bacterium
GTCACGACGGCCGGCAATCAGCATCAGGTAGTACAGGAACGTGAGCAGCGCGGCCAGGGCCGCGGCCACGTACGTCCAGGCGGCAGCCTTCAGCACGTCGCGTGCGCCGGTCTGGCGCTCACCCATCATGCCGAGGTTGGAGACGAAGGCCAGCGCCTTGCCGGACGCGCCGATCTCCACCGGCAGCGTGACGAAGGTGAAGATGACCGCGGCAGCGAAGGCGAACAGGCCGATCCAGGCCAGGCCCAGCACGTTGAAGATGAGCCCGCCGATGATCAGCCAGGGCCCGATGCCGGAGCCGAACTGGACTGCCGGCACGATCGCCTGGCGCACCACCATCCACGGGTCGCGCTCGCGATCCTGGAGGGCATGGCCCACCTCGTGGGCGATGACCGCGGCCGCGGCCACGGAGAGATTGCCCGTTGACGTGGGCACGCCCAGGGCCTTGCCCTGCGGGTCGTAGCCGCCGAGCTCCGGCTTGCCCGACACGGCGCTGCTGACGCGCAGCACCTTGCCGCGCGGGTCGTAGTGGTCGGTCAGCTGACCGGGAACCGGCTCGATGCGAACGTCCTGCAGCCCCTGCCGGTCAAGCAGCTGCCTGGCAAAGTCGAATGCGGAAAGGCGAATGCCCGAGTCGACCTTCGACCACTTGGCGTAGGTCGAGCGCACGCGCCACGCGGCCCAGCCGGTGATCGCGATGCTCGGGATCATCACAAAAAGGATGTAGGGCAGGAAACCACCCATCGTTGATCTGCTACCTCCTTGGAAGCGAGCCGAGTATAGCCGAGGCCCGGTGACGCTCCGGTGAAGGCCAGATTCGGTCGTGGTGAAGACTGCGCATTCATCCGCGCCCGGTGGCTCCGTCCGGCACGCGTCATGCGGGGTTCCGGAGCCATACACCACCGTGAACGAGGGATGGACCGATGGGCAGGCTATTTTCCGCAGTGCTGGGCGCCGCACTGGGCGCCGCAGCCGCGCTGCTGTTTGACCCCGACCGCGGGCACAGTCGGCGGGTTCGCCTGACGGACCAGGCCGGCGCGCTGGTCAGGCGCACCCGGCGATCGGTCGGCCGCCAGCGACGGCTGCTCCTGTCGCGCACAGCCGGCCGCATTGCCGCGCTCCGCGCGCGCGGCCATGCATCCAGCCCGGCCAACGACGCGACGCTGAAGGAGCGGATCGAGAGTGAGCTGCTGCGGGACCGCGCGATACCCAAGGGCGCGATCAATATCAATGCCGAGCAGGGCATCGTGGTGCTGCGGGGCGAGGTGCCGGACGCTGCGATGCGCGCCAAGTTGGAGGAGCGAGCGGCCGCGATCCGCGGCGTCCGGTACGTCGAGAACCTGCTGCACCTGCCGGGGGAGCCGGCTCCAACCCTGCGCTGACTCCTCTAGCCCGTGCCCTCTGGCGCAGGCCCTGCGCCCAGCAGCACGTGATCGCGTGCCACTCCGCGCCTCCAGGCATCGGCCGGCATGGCGGGCTTGCCCTCCGGCTGAACGGTATCCAGCGCCAGCGCTCCCTGGCCGCAGGCGACCTCCGGCCATTCGCCGGGCATCAGCGCACCCGCCGGCACGCCGTCGATCCCGGCGGTCGGATGGGCGGCCCGGATATGCAGCCTCCTGCCGTCGATCGTGGTCCACGCACCCGGCCACGGCTGCAGCGCCCGCACCTGGCGGTCGATGGCCACGGCCGGGCGACGCCAGTCGATCCATCCGTCCACCCGGCGGAAGGGACGGATCAGCGTGGCAAGCCGTTCGTCCTGTGGCACCGCCTCCAGCTCCCCGGCGGCCCAGCGTTCGAGCTGCGGCGGAACGGCATCCGCGGCCAGCTGAGCCAGGTCCCCCTCCAGGTCCGGCGTCGTTTCGCGTCCACTGAGGGTCATGGACCACTGCGCCACGATCGGCCCCGCGTCGAGCTCCGGGACCATGACCATGAGGCTGACCCCACCCACCGGGTCTCCGGCCAGGATGGTGGAGGCGACGGGCGCCGCTCCCCGATGGCGTGGCAGCAGAGAGGGATGCACGTTGAGCGGCGGACGCTCACCGGTCTGCAGCACGTCCGGCGGGACCAGCTGACCATAGGCGGCCAGCAGCAGGCCGTCCGGCGCGAACGCGCCAAGCAGGGCGCGACCCTCGTCGGAGCGCAGACGGCGCGGCGTCTCGACCCGCAGTCCGCGTTCGCGTGCCCAGGTGGCAACGGCCGAAGGTCGCGTCGCGAGCCCACGCCCGGCAGGACGATCGGGCTGGCTGATGACCAGCAGGTCATCGGCCTGGGTCGCCAGTCGCTCGAGGAGCGGCAGGCCAAAGTGTCCGGTGCCCAGGAAGGCGATGCGGCCCAGGCGCGCCACTAGCCGACGCTCGCCACTAGATGCCCGCGGCCGTCTCTTCCTGTATCTCGCTGTGCTCGCTGATGCGCACGAGGTCCTCCAGCGTGTCGAGATAGTCGACGTAGAGGACGCCGTTGAGGTGGTCGATCTCGTGCTGCAGTGCCCGGGCGAACAGCTCCTCGCCCTTGACCCGGAACTCCTTGCCCTTTCGATCCCTGGCCTTGACGGTGACCTTGGCGGCGCGTGCGATCTCGGCCACGAAGCCCGGGATCGAGAGGCACCCCTCCCAGTCGATGATCTCGCCGGAGGACCGGACGATCTGTGGGTTGATCAGCTCGGTCACCTTGTCCTCGAGCTCGATCACCGCCACCTGCAGCGGAACGCCTATCTGGTTCGCGGCCAGTCCCACGCCGGGCGCATCGCGCATCGTCTCCAGCATGTCGTCCAGCAGGCGATGCAGCGAGGCGTCGAACTGGGTGACCTTCCTGGCGCGCTCCCGCAGGATCGGCTCCTCGGCGGTCAGGATGTGGCGGATGACCATTCCCGCATTGTACCGATGCGTCTGCGCCCGTTCCCCGACGTTCCCCGACCCCACGCCCGCCCCATGACTCCGTTGTCTTAAGGACGACCGATAGGCGCGCGACACACGCTTGGCCCATGACTCCTGGTGATGATCCGAACACGAATTTGTGCCCGGGTGGTCATTGTTAAGACAAGGCAGTCATAACCCGGCGGGACCGGACACGGCGCGGCGCGCTACAAAAGCGATTCCGGGTCCACGTCGATGGCCACGCCGGCCGGCACCCGCTCCAATGCGGTGGCCCGGGCCTCGTGATCAGGAGTGCGCAGGACGACCTGGTATCGCCAGCGGCCAGCACGGCGCGGCACATAGGCGGGCAGCGGGCCGTGCACCTCGACGCCCGGCAGGCTGACCGCCTCGGCGGCGGCGCGCCCACGGCTCTCGGCACGGCCGCGGTCCGGATCGGCGACCAGCAGCCGGGCCAGCACCGTGGCGGGTGGGTAGCCGAGCAATCGACGTCGGACCAGCTCCTCGTCGGCAAAGCCATCCACGTCCAGGCGCGCCGCGGCGCGCACCGCGTAGTGATCCGCGGCGTAGGTCTGGATGATGACCCGCCCCGGCATCGGTCCCCGGCCTGCCCGTCCGGCGACCTGCGCAAGCAGCTGGAAGGTGCGCTCGGCGGCCAGGTAGTCGGGCAGGTTGAGCGTCACATCGGCGGCGATCACCGCGGCCAGCGTCACGCTCGGCAGGTCAAGGCCCTTGGCCGCCAGCTGTGTGCCGACCAACACGTCGACCCGGCCCTCGCGGAAGTCGTCATACACCGATTCGAACCCTCGCCGTCCCGCCAGCGCATCCGAATCCAGCCGAGCCACGCGGAGCTGCGGATGGCGGGCGCGGAGCTCGGCCTCGACCCGCTGGGTGCCGGCACCGAAATAGCGGATCCGCGGGCTGGCGCAGCGCGGACAACGGTCCGGAGGCTGGGCAGTGCGCCCGCAGTGATGGCAGCGCAGCTGCTCGCCAGCGGAGTGATAGACGAATGGCAGGTCGCAGTCCGGGCAGCGCAGGCTCTCACCGCAATCGCGGCACAGGACGAACGAGGCTGCGCCGCGACGATTCATGAGCAGGATTGCCTGCTCGCTCCCCTGCCGCAGCTCGGTGAGCGCCGTCTGCAGCTGGCGCGAGAAGATCGAGCGGTTGCCGCTTGACAGCTCGTCGCGCAGGTCGACCAGCTCAATGGCTGGCGCTGAGCCCACGCGACGCTCCCGCAGAATCGCGCGCTCGACCATGCCGCCCCGTGCCCGGGCCAGTGTGACCACGTCCGGCGTGGCGGTGCCCAGCACCAGCCGCGCCCCCGTCAGCGCTGCCCTCCGACGAGCGACCCAGCGCGCGTCGAAGCGCGGCGTGCGATCCGACTTGTAGCCGCCGTCATGCGCCTCGTCGATGACGATCAGGCCCGGATCGGCCAGCGGCGCAAAGACGGCGGTGCGGGTGCCCAGCACCACGCGCGCCTCGCCGCGCACGACCCGCCACCACTCGTCATGCCGCTCCCCCGCCGATAGGCCGCTGTGCAGCACCGCCAGCTCGTCGCCGACCAGGCCGCTGACCCGGTCGGCCAGCTGCGGCACCAGCGAGACCTCCGGGACCAGCAGGATGGCGCTGCGACCGGCTGCCAGCGTGGCCTGCAGGGCGGCCAGGTACACGTCGGTCTTGCCGGCCGCGGCCACTCCTTCCAGCAGCAGCTCTCCTCCAGCCGGCAGCCGCTCGATCGCCGCCAGCGCGGCGCGCTGCTCGGCAGCCAGCTCGTGCCGCACCGGCGGCGGGGGCCGACGATGAGCCAATGGATCGCGACCGACATCCCGCCACTCCAGCTCGGCCGCGCCGATCGCTGCCAGGCGCCGTGCCGGGGCCAGGACCGAGGCCGGTTCGATGTCCAGGGCCTGGGCCAACTCCGGCAGGGTCCGCTCGCCATCGGCGATCGCCTGCAGCAGGGCATGCTGCAGCGGAGCACGCCGCCGCGGCTGCGGTCCGTCGGCCACGATGCGCAGGACTCGCACCCGGCGTGCGTTGACATCCGGCGGCTTCAGCTCCCAGCGCGGAACAATCGCTCCGCTGCGACGCAGCCTCTCCAGCCACTGCTCGCGGCCGCGCTTCGGAGCCAGTCGCATCAGCGCGCCGTCGGTCACCAGACCGTCACCGTCGGCCAACGCGGACAGCTCGTCGGGCAGCTCGCCTTCGGACGCCACCGCCCAGCGCCGTTCCAGGCGCGACTCCAGACCGGGCGGCAGCATGGCGGCCAGCGTGGTGCCCACCGGCGCCCGGTAATACGCGGCGATCTCTTCGGCCAGCGTCAGCAGGTCGGGCGTCAGCATCGGGCCCGATACCACTGCCTCCACATCGCGCAGCTCGCCTGGATCCACGTTTCCCGGCGGTGAGCCGGCCAGCAGGTACCCGAGCGCCAGGCGATGGCCGTACGGCACCAGCACCAGCGAACCCGGCTCGGCCGGACCCAGCGCTGGCGGCAGCCGATAGCTGAAGGTGCGCTCCGGCCGATCGGCGATGGCGTCGACGGCGACCCGCACGATGCCGGTGGCGTTGTCCACCGCGTGGATCGTCAGACTCGGACCTGGCGCGGCGGATCGCGACGGGCCTCGGCCTGGATGATCTCCCAGATGCGATCGCCGGCCGCGTCAGGTCGGCCGGTCTCGTTGACAATGACGTAGTCATAGTCGCCGCTGGAGGCCATCTCGATCTCTGCGTTGCGGCGACGGACGGCCAGCGACTGCTCGTCCTCTGAGCCTCGCCCCTCGAGGCGAGCCGCCAGGTCCTCGATCGAGGGCGGCATGATGAAGATCAGCAGCGCGTCCGGCACCCGCTGACGGACGAGCCGCGCGCCCTGCGGGTCGATGGTCAGGATCGCATCGCGTCCGGCGGCCAGGATGCCGCGCAGCTGCTCGATCGGCGTCCCGTACCAACGCTCGTGCACGCGCGCGAACTCGAGCAGCCCGCCGCGATCGCGGATCCGCTCGAACTCGTCGACCGACAGGAAGTGGTAATGCACCTTGTCGATCTCCCCGTCGCGGCGGTCGCGGGTGGTGGCCGTCACGATCGGGACGACCTGCGGACGACGCCTGGCCATGTCGGCCACGATCGTGCTCTTGCCCACGCCGGACGGTCCCGACACCACCACCAGCATCGGGTTCGGGAAGGCCGTGCGCTTGTCCGGCTCCGGATCGTGGCGCCCCTGGTGCTCGGAATCCTGTGGGTCGGCATCCTGGTGATCGGCATCCTGCGGGGTCATCGGCTCTTCTCGTCTTCGCCGACCAATGCCGCTCCAACGCCCTGCGGCAGGCGTCGGCTGGCGATGCCGGCCTCCGCCAGGGACGCGGCCAGGTCCCCGGGCAGCTCGCTCCACGCGCCCAGCCTCCGCCCATCAAGCGGCCGGTCCAACGTCAGCCGTGCGGCATGCAGGAACTGCCGCGACAACCCAGCGGGTCCCTCACCGCCGGCGTAGCGCTGGTCACCGGCGATCGGCAGGCCAAGGTAGGAGAGGTGCGCCCGGAGCTGGTGGGTGCGGCCGGTCCGTGGCCGCAGCGAAAGGAGCGTATAGCCGCCCCCGGCGCCGAGCGACTCGTAGTCAGTGACGGCCTCGCGACCGCCGGCCACCACCGCCATGCGCTGCCGGTCACGCGGGTCGCGGCCGACCGGCGCCTCGATCCGGCCACGGGACGCCGGGGCATCGCCGCGCACCAGGGCCAGGTACTCCTTCTCAATGCTGCGATCGCCGAACTGCCGCATGAGGCTGGCCTGCGCCGCATCGGTCTTGGCCACCAGCAGCAGCCCCGATGTGTCCTTGTCCAGGCGATGCACGATCCCGGGCCGCCCCACGCCGGCGATCGCGCCGAGCGGCTCACCCAGGTCGCGCGCGCGGCCCAGCAGCGCGTTCACCAGCGTCCCCGTGGCATGGCCTGCGCTGGGGTGGACCACCAGCCCGGCAGGCTTGTCCACAATCAGGATTGCCTCGTCGGAGTAGGCCAGCCGCAGTGGGATCGACTCAGGCAGGAGAGACTCGTCCGGTGGTGCGGAGAGCTCGACGCTGATCCGCTCGCCGCCCCGCAGCCGATCGCTGGCGCGGCCTCGGCGCCCGTCAACCAGCGCGCGTCCGTCGGAGATGAGCCGCTGCGCATGGGCTCGGCTGATGCCGGCTACGCCGCTGACCGCCAGGTCGAAACGCCCGGCAGCCGCCACGCCGTCCACCACCCGGAAGGCAGGCGCGGCGGCGTCGGTCACGCCCGGGCCTCGCCCCGCGCCTGGTCCCCGAACGTCAGGTAGCCGACCAAGGCCAGGATGCCGACGACGATCGAGGCATCCGCCACGTTGTAGGTCGGCCAGCGCAGGTCGCCGATGCCCATCGACACGAAATCGGTGACGTAGCCAAGTCGCAGCCGGTCCAGCAGGTTGCCCAGCGTCCCGCCAAGCACCAGGCCCAGCACCACGTGAAGCAGCAGGCCACGACCGCGGAAGGCCCGGTGGAAGTAGATGAGCATGCCGAAGGCCAGCAGCGTGACGACCAGGAAGAATTCCTGTCCGCCCTGGAACAGGCTGAATGCGGCGCCGGCGTTGCGGACGTGCCATAGCGCCAGCAGATCACCCAGCAGCTGCACGCGCCCGCCAACGTCGATGCTCGACACCACCAGCGCCTTCGTGGCCTGGTCGGCCAGCAGGATCAGCGCCGCGGTGAGGCCCATGGCCAGCAGCTCGGCCCGGACCTGGTTCGGCGGCGCCTGGCTGCTCATCGCCCGATGGTATCCGATGGCAGTCCTCAGGCGCGTTGCAGCGCCAGGTCGAGCCGGCCGCCGGCCACGTCCATCGACTCGCGGGCCTGCGGCGCGTCCAGGACGGTGCCTGACCCGAACCGAAGCTCGGTGGCAAGGATCTCCTGGGCGAGCCAGTCGCGGAATGGCTCCAACCGGGACACCAGCGCGGCGTCGCCTTCAACGCTGGCAAGCACCCGGTCGCTGATCTCGTAGCCAGCCGCCCGGCGCATGGTCTGGAGGCGATGGGCGACCTCGCGCGCCAGGCCCTCCGCCTCCAGCACGGGGCTGAGCTGCGTGTCAAGCGCCACCAGCAGGTCGCCCTCCTCGGCCACCTCGTGCCCGGAGCGCGCTCGTGCAGTGAGCTCGAACTCGTCCTCGGCCAACACCACGCCACCCACCTCGGCCCGGCCGTCATCAAGCAGCCGCCACGTCCCGGCGCGGACCCCGGCCATGATCGCCGCGACCGCCTGCCCGTGCCGCGGGCCGATCACCGGCAGCAACGGATAGAGCGTCCGCTCGACCATCTCCGACTCGTCGCTGAGCACCTCGAGCGCCTTCACGTTCAGCTCATCGAGCACATCCCGCGTCAGCTCCGCGGCCACGTCTGCGTCCGGGCTCAGGCGGCCGGCCGCGCTGGCCGGCAGCTTGAGGCGCACGACAGCCAGTGGCTGCCTGGTGCGCAGGCTGGATGCGGCGCGTGCCGTGCGCCCCAGGCCCACGACCCGCCGGGCCAGGTCGACGGACGCTTCCAGCGCTTCGTCGCGCCAGCCACCCTGCGGCTGCGGGAAGTCGGCCAGGTGCACGGAGTCGGACGCCTCGGGTTGGACCTCGGTCACCAGGTTCTGCCACAACGCATCGGCCAGGTGAGGCACGAACGGTCCCAGCAGCCTGGTCAGGTCGACAAGCACCCGGTGCAGGGTTGCGTAGGCCGAGCGCTTGTCATCGTCCAGTTCGCCCTTCCAGAATCGGCGCCGATTGCGGCGCACATACCAGTTCGACAGGTCGTCGACGAAGGCCTCGATGGCGCGGGTGGCGCGCTGGGCGTCGTAGCCGTCCAGCGCCTGCCCGACCTCGCCGACCAGGGCATCCAGCCGCGACAGGATCCAGCGGTCGAGCAGCGTGCGAGATGCGCCGGCGTCATCGGTCCCGTCATCGGCTCCCGAAGGTGTCCAGCCGTCCAGGCGGGCATAGGTGACGAAGA
>JBDUEE010000060.1:0-5058 GCA_040002615.1 Chloroflexota bacterium
ACCAGCAGCAGCAGAAACACCAGCGCGGCCAGCACCGCTGCCCAGCCGCTGTCGCGGAACGTGCGCTCCGGCGGCGTGATCGGCGGGGGCCGGCGGGTGGTCACCACCGGTAGCTCGCCAGGCTGGCGCCGCGTGCGGGGAGCGGCTCGCGTCTCCTCGGCGGTTGTTCGCCACGATGCCCAGCTGCGGGTGGTGGTGGGCTGCATCGGCCGAATTTCGGGCCTGGACGACGCCCAGTGGCCGGATGAGGAGGTTCCCGCCCGCGGGTGCGCCCGGTCGTATTCGGCGCGCCGCAACGACGACGACAGGATGAACCACGCTTGGTTGACCCGGCGCATCGATTCCGAGACGTCCTGGCCGGGGTGCAGGTCAGGGTGGAACCGCTTCGCCAGGCGGCGCCGGGCACGGGCGACCTGCAGCGGCGAGGCGTCGCGCGGGACGCCCAGGACCGCGTACGGATCGAGCGTCGGTCGGTTGGGCATCAGGGCGATTCTACCGGCCGCTCGGCGGGGTTCATCGGTCTAGACTGAGGCTTCCGATGGCCGACCGACGCCCGATCCTGATGCTGATCGACGGCCCCAGCCTGGTCTACCGCGGCTACTTCGCATTGCCGCCGCTGACCATGTCCGATGGGACGCTGGTCAATGCCGTCTTCGGCTTCCTGCAGATCGTGCTGCGCGGGATGCAGGACATCAAGCCGGACTTCGCCATCGTCAGCTTCGACGTCGGCAAGCCGCAGTTCCGCTTCGAGGCCTACCCGGAGTACAAGGCCGGCCGCCCTTCGATGCCGGACGACCTTCGCAGCCAGTTCCCGATCGTGCGCGAGATCGCCCAGATGATGGGCATCCCCATCCGCGAAAAGGAGGGCTTCGAGGCCGATGACGTGATCGGCAGCCTGGTGCAGCAGGCGAAACGCGCCGGCGTGGACACCTACATCGTGTCGGGCGACCTGGACGGGCTGCAGCTGGTCAACGACCACGTCAGGCTGCTCACCACGCGCATGGGCGTGGCCGCCACCGTCATCTATGACGAGGCCAAGGTGGACGAGCGCTACGGTCTACGGCCCGATCAGATGCTCGACTACAAGGCGCTGAAGGGCGACACCAGCGACAACATCCCGGGGGTTCCCGGCGTGGGGGAGAAGACCGCCATCAGCCTGCTCCAGCAGTTCGGGTCGCTGGATGCCATCTACGACAACCTGGACCAGGTGAAGGGCAAGCTGCGCGACCGGCTGGCCGAGCACCGCGAGTCGGCCTTCATGTCGCGCGAGGTCGGCCGCATCGTGACCGACCTGTCGGTGGAGCTGAACCTGGACGAGGCACGTACCGGACGCTACGACCGACGGGCCGTGGCCCAGCGCTTCCGCGAGCTGGAGTTCCGGACGCTCATCGACCGCCTGCCGCCTTCCAGCATTGCGCCCACCGGCTACGGGCCACCCGAGCAGGAGACCGGCGGCGGGCTGCAGCTCTCGCTCGACCTGCTGGGCGGAGGGCGTGGCGCATCCGCAGCGGAAGGTGTCGCGGGAACGGCGGAGGGAGCGGAGGGAGTGGAGGCAGCGGAGACGGCGCGCGTGCGGCCGGATGCGCTGAGCGACCCGGGTGGCGCGATCGAGCATGTCGACCCGCGGATCGTCCGCGACGACGCTGACCTTGCGGAGCTCGACGCATGGCTGACGACGCACGGAGAGGTGGTCGCGCTGGGCTGGGCCGCCGGCGCCGGCCGGCCGCTGGAACGGCCGCTGCTTGGCATTGCGCTGGCGGCCGAGGATGGCTCGACCTGGTACCTGCCGTGGAGCGACGACCGGCCGCTGCCGTCCTGGTTCGAGCGGCAGGATCGGCCGCTGATCGGCCACGACCTGAAGCAGCTGGTGACCATGCTGGCCGGTCGTGGCGTGGAGCTGACGGGGCCAACCGTCGACACGCTGGTTGCGAGCTACATGGTCAACCCCTCGCTCCGCGCCCAGACGCTGGACGACCTGGCGGCCAACCGCTTCGGCTCCTCGTTGCCGGAGCGTCCGCCCGTCGCCGACAACGCGGAGGAGCTCGCCACCGCGCGGCGGGCGGCAGCCGAGGCGCTCACCGCCCTCCTGGTGCGGCCGCAGCTCGACAATGAGCTGACCGAAGGCGGGCTGATGGACCTGTTCCGCGAGGTGGAGATGCCGCTCCTGCCGGTGCTGGCGCGCATGGAGCTGGCCGGGGTGAGCATCGATCGGGACACGCTGGCGGCCATGAGCGTGGAGTTCGCCGCCACGCTGGCCGACCTGGAGGCGCGGATCTACGAGCTGGTCGGCCACCCGTTCAATATCGGTTCGCCCAAGCAGCTGGAGCAGATCCTCTTCCACGAGCTGGGGCTGCAGGCCACCAAGCGCACGCGAACGGGCTATTCAACCGATGCATCGGTCCTGGAGGAGCTGCGCGACAAGCACGAGGCGGTGGGCCTGATCCTGGAGCACCGTCAGATCTCGAAAATGAAGGGAACCTACGTCGACGCGCTGCCCAGCCTGGTGGGCAGTGACGGTCGCCTGCACACGACCTACCAGCAGGCGGTGGCGGCGACGGGGCGTCTGTCGAGCATCGACCCGAACCTGCAGAACATCCCCATCCGCTCCGCGCTGGGGCGGCGCATCCGGCGAGCCTTCGTGGCCCCACCGGGCAAGCTGCTGCTGGGCGCCGACTACTCGCAGCAGGAGCTGCGCATCCTGGCCCATGTCTCCGGCGACCCGGGATTGAAGGCGGACTTCGCGGCGCATTCGGACATCCACCTGGCGGCCGCCGCGCGCGTTCTGGGCGTGGCCGCGGCCGACGTCACTCCCCAGATCCGTAGCGTGGCCAAGATGATCAACTACGGCATCGCCTACGGGTTGAGCGATTTCGGCCTGGCGGACCGCCTCAAGATCCCGCGCGAGGAGGCACAGCGCTTCATCGCCGACTACTTCACCGCCTACCCGGGCATTCGCCGCTACACCGTCGAGATCCGAATGCTGGCACGCGACCAGGGCTTCGTGACGACCCTGCTGGGCCGCCGCCGCTACATCCCGGAGCTGACCGCGCGCAACGGGGCCCTGCGCTCCGCCGGCGAGCGGATGGCCATCAACATGCCGATCCAGGGCACCGCGGCCGATGGCATGAAGATCGCCATGGTGCGCATGGATGCCGCCATGCGCGAGCGCGGCCTGCATTCACGGATGCTGCTGCAGGTCCATGACGAGCTCGTGTTCGAGACCGATGAGGACGAGCTGCCACCGCTGGCCGAGCTGGCGCGCGAGGTGATGGAGGCGGCCCTGCCGCTGGATCCTCCGCTGGAGGTGGCGCTCAAGGTCGGCACCGACTGGGAGAACATGGACCGATACCTCCGCGCCGATGACGGAACCTGGCGCCGGGTGCCGAAGTCGGCGGTCGATGTCGCCCGCGAGGAGGCGGAAGAGGCGGTCGCCGAGGCCCTCCCGGCCTGATTCGATGCCTGAGCTTCCCGAGGTCGAGACGGTCGCGCGAGACCTGCAGCGCTTGGTGGCTGGCGCGCAGATCACCGATGCCCAGGTTCGCTGGGAGCGGACCATCCGCCACCCACAGCCGGCAGAGCAGTTCGTGGCGGAAGTGCGTGGAGCCCAGATCGACCGGGTCGGCCGCCGGGCCAAGAGCGTGCTCATCTACCTGGCGGACGGCCGCGTCATGACCGTGGCGCTTCGCATGACCGGAGCGCTGATCGTGGCGTCGCCCGGATCGCCGGACGACCCGTACGCCAGGGTCATCTTCAGCCTGGCCGACGGCCGCGAGCTGCGCTATCGCGACGTGCGGAAGTTCGGGCGCATAGGCCTGTGGGAGGGCGGCGGCCTGCGTCGACGCCGCTCGCCAAAGGGGCGCAGACGAGTGGCCGACGTGCGCGCGCCGTACCGGGTGGGCGACGTGTTCGGCCGCCATGGGCCGGAGCCGTTGGCAACCACGTTCAGCGCCGCACGGCTTGCCGAGCGCCTTCACGGCCGATCCGCCCGCCTGAAGACCCTTCTGCTCGACCAATCATTCGTCGCCGGAGTCGGCAACATCTACGCGGACGAGGCGCTGTGGCGAGCACGCCTGCACCCGCTGCGCGCGGCCGACACGCTCAATGAGCTCGAGATCGCCCGGCTGCACCGCGCGCTGCGCGCCGTGCTGCGGCAGGGGATCGACAATCGGGGCGCCAGCTTCGCCGATTACGTGGGCGCCGATGGCGAGCCCGGCGCGAATGCCGAGCGGCTGGCAGTCTATCGGCGGACCGGAGAGCCGTGCCTGCGCTGTGGCACGACCATCGAGCGCCTGGTCATCGGGCAGCGCAGCACGCACTTCTGTCCACATTGTCAGCGCGCCGCCGGGGAGGGGAGCGGGTGAAGGTCATCGGGCTGACCGGCAACATCGGCTGTGGCAAGAGCACCATCGCCGGCTGGCTGAGCGAGATGGGCGTGGCGGTCCTGGACCTGGATGCGGTGGCGCGCCAGATCCGGAATAACGATGCGGAGGCGCGACGCCGGATCGAGGCGCGCTTCGGCACCGTGGAGGCGGGCAAGCTTGCCTCCGTGGTCTTCGGCAATCCCGCGGCGCTGCAGGACCTCGAGGCCATCCTGCACCCGTTGGTCCGCAACGAGACGCGCGCCCGGCTCGCCGAGCTCGAGGCGGCAGGCGTGGAAGCCGCCTGCATCGAAGCCATCAAGCTGCTGGAGTCGCCGCTCCACGACCGCTGCGACAGCATCTGGGTGGTGCGCTGCGAAGAGGCGGACGCGGTGCGACGTGTTGCCACGTCCCGCGCGATGAGCGCAGACGAGGCTCAGGCCCGGCTCGCGAACCAGTCGCCGCAGGAGGCCAAGATCGCCGCGGCCGACGTCGTCATCGACGGGTCGGCCCCGATGGAGGAGACGCGTCGCCAGGTGGAGGCTGCCTACGCAGCCGTGCTGGCCAATCCCTGATCCCGCTGCGCTCCGTTGCCCCGCCCCCTCGCCACGCCCCCTCGCCACGCCCCCGTCGCCACGCCCCCGCCGCCCCGCCCCCGCCGCCACGCCCCCGCTTATGACCCGGGAGTCTTAACAACGAC
>JBDUEE010000061.1:0-1951 GCA_040002615.1 Chloroflexota bacterium
GACCGTGAACTCCATCGCGAGCAGCCTGGAAAAGGCCGAGCGGCTGTCCGGCTACAAGATCAGCAGCGCGTTCGTCAGCGTCGGCGGCAGCCACATCAGCAGCCAGAACAGCCGTGGCGTAGTGGCCGTTTCCGGACACAAGCGCGAGGTGAGCCGCGAGGACGTGGCGCGCGCCACCGAGGCGGCCAAGGCAATCCAGACGCCCTCCAACCGCGAGACGCTGCATGTCATTCCGCGCGGCTACATCGTCGACGGCCAGGAGGGCATCAAGGACCCGCTGGGCATGAGCGCGGTGCGCCTGGAGGTGGAGACCCACATCGTCTCCGGCGCGGCGACATCGGTCCAGAACCTGACCAAGTGCATCGCCAACGCGAACGTCCAGATCGACGAGATGGTCGTCAGCTCGCTTGCCGCAGCCGAGGCGACCCTGACCGACACGGAAAAGGAGCTGGGCGTGGTGGTGGCCGATATCGGCGGCGGCACCACCGACATCGCCATCTTCACCGATGGCGGCATCTACCACTCGGCCGTCCTGCCGGTCGGGGCCATTAACGTGACCAACGACGTGGCCATCGGCCTCCGCACCAGCCTGAACCTTGCCGAGGAGATCAAGATCAAGCACGGCACCGCCAGCCTGTCCGCGGTCGCGCCGGAAGAGCTGCTCAACGTGGCGGTGCTGGGCGACGGAGGCGGGCAGACCATCCAGCGCCGCAAGCTGTGCGAGATCATCGAGGCGCGAATGAGCGAGATCTACTCGCTGATCGGCGAGGAGGTGAAGCGCTCGGGGCATGCCGGCTTGCTGCCGGCGGGGGTGGTGCTCACCGGTGGCGGGGCGCGGATCGCCGAGGCCGCCGAGCTGGCCCGCGACGTGTTCCAGATGCCGGTCCGGGTGGGGGCGCCGCAGGGCGTGGGTGGTCTGATGGACCAGCTATCCAACCCGGCCTTCAGCGCGCCCATCGGGCTGCTGCTGTGGGGTGCGCACCATGCGGGTGAGGAGCCGATCGGCTACGCGGCCGGCTCTCCGCTCAGCGGCGTCGGCGGACGCGTGATGGATTGGATCAGGGGCCTCTTCCCCGGTTAGATCCCGCACCCGTCCGGTCCGGGTTGATTCACCGCACGCATCTGAGCTGCAACCGGCGCGGATGTGGAGTCCCACTCGATCCTTCCACCCTCGAGTGCACCGCTGTGGATAACTTCATCGGCGAGTGTGGACAAAAGTGCCCACGACGCTCGGGGAGGCTCGCTAGAATCGGAGGAACCCGCGGCGAGACGGGTTGCCATCCTCCATACCGCGCAACGGAGACCACCCAATGCCGCTACGGTCCGACGCAGAGCATTTCGCACTGATCAAGGTCATTGGCGTCGGAGGGGGCGGCAGCAACGCCGTGAACCGCATGATCCGCGCCGAGATGATGGGCGTCGAGTTCATCGCGGTGAACACGGACGCGCAGGCGCTCCTTCAGAGCGACGCCCCTCACAAGATTCGGATCGGCGACAAGCTGACCAGGGGTCTTGGCGCCGGCGCCGATCCGCAGGTCGGCCAGCGGGCCGCTGAGGAGGACTCCGAGAAGATCTATGAGGCGCTCAAGGACGCCGACATGATCTTCATCACGGCCGGCATGGGTGGCGGCACCGGGTCCGGCGCGGCCCCGATCATCGCCGAGATTGCCAAGGACCTCGGCGCGCTGACGGTTGGCGTCATCACCAAGCCATTCGGCTTCGAGGGCGTGCGTCGCAAATTGGTCGCCGAGCAGTACTCGGAGCAGCTCAAGGACAAGTGCGACACGCTGATCACGATCCCGAACGATCGCCTGCGCGAGGTGGTCGACAAGAAGACCTCGATCCTTGATGCCTTCCGCGTGGTCGACGACGTCCTGCGCCAGGGCGTGCAGGGGATCAGCGACCTGATCACCGTCCCCGGCCTCATCAACCTCGACTTCGCCGACGTGAA
>JBDUEE010000062.1:0-2722 GCA_040002615.1 Chloroflexota bacterium
GCCGCATTCGCGGCTGAGCAGGGCGCATCGGTCCTGCTCGTCGAAAGCAGCCAGCTCGCGGCCGGCGCCTCCGGTCGCAACTCCGGCGTGGTCCAGCACCCTTTCGACACCGTGCTGGCTCCGCTTCACCAGGCAACGCTGGAGGTGTATCGAGAGCTGTCGGATGGGAGTAGCGATTTCGAGTTTCCGGCCGATCCAGCCGGCCTCCTGCTGCTGACCGATGATCCTGCCGCGGCGCACGCCCGCGTCGGCGAGCTGCGTGACCAGGAGCCGGCGCTGGTGCCGGAGTTCCTGGATTCCGAAGCCCTGGCCATGCTGGAGCCGATGCTTGCCCGCGGTCTGAGCGCCATCCGGCTGGCGACCGGCTACCCCATCCCGCCCGAAGCCGCCACCCACGCCATGGCCGCTCGAGCCAGGCGAGCCGGCGCCGAGCTGCGGATCGCCCAACCAGTGTCCGCGGTCCACGAGGAGCCGGCCGTGACCCTGGCCGACGGGAATCGACTCGAGGCGGGCGCGGTCCTGGTGGCCGCCGGACCGTGGAGCGCAGCGCTGCTCGATCCGTCAGGCGCCTGGCAGCCGATCCGGCCGACCCACGGCGTGACCGTCCAGGTTGCGTTGGCCACGACGCCGTCGAGCGTGTTGGAGGAAGGCGCCGTGCATACCGTCAACCGCCCGGTCGGCGACGACGAGCCGGAGACCGGCCTGGTCACCTTCTCGATGGTCAGCGCCGCCGGCGTCAGCACCGTCGGCTCAACGTTTCTGCCGACGGCGCCCGACCCGGAGAAGATGGCACCCCACCTTCTGGCCCATGGCTCGCGCTTCGTGCCCGCCCTGCGTGGCGCTGTGATCCTGCGCAGCCGCGTCTGCGCCCGTCCGCAGTCGATCGATGGTCGCCCGTTCATCGGCCCACTGCCTGGGCGCGATCGGGTCTTCATGGCGGCTGGTCATGGCCCGTGGGGCATCAGCACCGGCCCGGCCTCAGCGGCGATCGCCGTGGATGCCATCCTGCACGGCACATCGGTCCCGGCTGAGCTCGAGGCGGCCCGCCCGCTCTGACCGCCCGCTCCGTGGAGTTGTGCACTGTGCACAACAGGCTGGTTGATTGACGGTGATATTCGGCCATGGAATCGGTCCGACCCGGCCGTAGGCTGCCTGCACAGCCAAGAACGCCAGATGGGAGCCGCCACGGATGGGGACGATCGACACCGGAGACACCGCCTGGGTCCTGATCTCGACCGCGCTGGTCATGCTGATGACTCCGGGCCTGGCCTTGTTCTACGGGGGCCTCGTGCGCCGCAAGAACGTGCTCAGCACAATCATGCACAGCTTCTTCATCCTGGGCCTGGTCAGCGTCACCTGGGTGCTGTGGGGCTACACGCTGGCATTCGGGCCGGACAGCGGCCTGGGCCTCATCGGGCGGCTGGATTGGCTGGGGCTGGAGGGGGTCACCGGCGCGCCGTCGGACACCTACGCTCCGACCGTGCCGCACCTGGCGTTCATGGCCTTCCAGATGATGTTCGCCATCATCACGCCGGCGCTGATCACCGGCGCGTTCGCCGAGCGCAAGCGCTTCAAGGCGTTTGTCCTGTTCGCCCTGGCCTGGTCGACGCTGGTCTATGCGCCGATCGCCCACTGGGTGTGGTCGCCGGACGGCTGGCTGTACGGCCTGGGCGTCCTCGATTTCGCGGGCGGCACCGTCGTGCATCTGTCGAGCGGAGTGTCCGCCCTGGTGGCGGCCCTGTTCGTCGGGCGCCGGCTGGGCCTGGTGCAGCCGGCCACCGAGCCGCATGACGTGCCGATGACCGTGCTGGGCGCCGGCCTGCTGTGGTTCGGCTGGTTCGGCTTCAACGCCGGGTCGGCGCTGGGTGCCAACGGCCTGGCCGCGACCGCGCTGGTCACCACGAACACCGCAGCCGCGATGGCGGCGATCACCTGGGTGACCATCAGCTGGCTGCATCGCGGCACGCCGTCCGTGCTGGGGGCGGCAATCGGAGCGGTGGCCGGACTGGTGGCCATCACGCCGGCGGCCGGATATGTGACACCTGCCGCTTCCATCCTGATCGGCTTCGGCGTTGGCCTGGTGTGCTACGGGGCGTCGCTGCTGCGCCTCCGCTCGCGGATCGACGACGCGCTGGATGTCTTTGCTGTCCATGGCGTGGGAGGGGCGTTCGGCGCCGTGGCGACGGGCGTCTTCGCCACCACCGCGATCATCGCCGCGGGCCGCGACGGGCTCCTGGCGGGCGGCGCGGGCCAGGTGTTGATCCAGCTGGTCGCCGTTGGAGCGGTGGCCCTCTACGCGGCGGTCGCGTCCGCCGTGATCCTGTTCGTCATCAACGCGCTCGTGCCCATCAGGGTGCCGAATCCACAGGAAGAGCAGGGGCTCGACCTCGCCCAGCACGGCGAGGTGGCCTACCAGGTCTGAGACAAACGACGAGGAGAACCAATGGTCATCGCCGCGCTCATCGCCTTCGCCGCCCTGCTGGTCGCCTGGTTGGCGGCGCCATCCGGACGTCGCCGCTCACCGTCGCTGGCCGAACCCGTCCCCACACTGGTCCCAGAGGCCGCGTAGCCAATACGTCGCGTGCCGAATCGCCATGCACGCCCATCAGGGCAGCCGACAGCGCAGCTAGCTTCCGGTCGTGACCGCGTGCCCGGCGCGGTCGAACAGTGAGCCGGGCTTCCAGCTCACGTCGCGATGACGACGATGCATGGCAGCCAGCAC
>JBDUEE010000063.1:0-12718 GCA_040002615.1 Chloroflexota bacterium
CGACTTCCCGGCGGGCACGATCTGTGACTTCAACTACCACGAGGAAGCCACCTTCAGCGGGTGGGAGGAGATCTTCTTTGACGAGGCCGGCAACTTTGTCCGTGTCACGACTCACCTCACGGTTGCCGTCACGCACACGAACAGCGACACCGGCTACACGCTGACCGAGGTTGACACCGGATCGCAGACGTTCGTGGACGCCACCCAGCAGGTCAAATCGGTCGGGACCCAATGGTTGCTGAAGGACTCGACTGGCAGGGTTGTGCTGGCCCACGCCGGCCAGCTTATCTTCGACTACAACGTCGGCGAAGTCACGAAGGTCACACCCAACTTCGGGGGAGACTTTGCCGAGGAGATGTGTCCGGCGCTAGGTGGGAACCCGGCCTAGGCCGTATCCCCGGAAGTCTTGATAAGCGCCGGCCCCATATGCTGGCCGGGCCGGGGCGACGGTTGACGGCGAATGGCGATTGCGCGAGCGACGCGGACCGTGCTGGCGACCCCGGCCCCAAGTCTCGGCGGGGGACTAGTTGACAGTATCCCGTTCGCCACTGGAAGACGGACGTGGTGATCGCCGGGGGTAGGTTTTCTGACTGACGGCACTTGGTGCGCACCCGTGGTCGGCAAAATAATCCGAAAGTCATAGATTCGCCCAGATTCACCCGCTAGACTGCGAAGGGTGGCGATCGCTGCCGCCTCCGTCCCTGCTGGCGCCCCGCCTCGCCGCCGTGGCCGTCCTCTGGCCTCGTCCGCCGCGTCTGCTTCGTCTGCGGCCTCCACCCTGGCAACGGCGCCGGCATCCCGGTCTTAGCCTGCCGCCTCAGCCGCTCCTACCGCAAGGGCGTCACCGTCACCAGCACCACGCTGCGCATCGGCCTCTGTCAGCGTTGTTTCCTGGAGGCGATCGAGGACGGGCGGCTGCCGACCACGACCGGGACGCGGCGTTACGGCGAGCAGCCGCCCGATAGACTGGCAGCATGACCGCTCTTGGTGCGCTTTCGCAGTCGTGGGTGAGCGCTGAGGCTTCGCTGCCGCTCGGCTGGCAGATCAGCGGTCTGTGGCGCTTCGATGATTTGTGGGTCGCCCTTTCCGAAGGTCCGACCTTCGATGATTACCTCAGCGGCTCGGGCCAGTGCGCCGACCAGGCGTTGCGGCGGCTGGCTGATCGGCTGCGCGAGGGGCGCGGGGCGGCGACGGGCTGATGCCGCGCTGGATTCGGGCTAGCCTAGTGGCAGTGGTGGTGGTCGTCCTGCTTGTAGTCGGGCTGGGCGTGATGACGTACATGGGCTTCTTCGCGCCGCGTAACACGTTTTCCGACAATTCCTGCTTCGCTGGCCCGGTGGGAGCCTGCACGCCCCACGAATGAGCCGCCGCCACGGGTGGTCGGATAAGCCGCCGGGTAGGGGTCCGCCGCTAGTTTCGCATCGGGCCGGGGTGACGTTGACGGCTGCTGATCTGCTCGGATCGGGCGGTGCAGGCCGCCCCGGCCATCGCATGTCGGACTATGTGAGGCCCGGATCGTTGCGAACGACCCGACGGGCATAGGCTGCGATGCGAATCAGGCCGTCCATGTATCCGACGGCAGCCGATCGGACATACGCCCGCAGCATGGGATGCATCTTCTCGATGCGCTGCACTTTTTGGGCGTCATCGTGGAGGTGCTCGCCGTAGGCCCACAGCTCGAATGCCTGCCGGGGACTCATCGGCCCCTCGTCGTCCCGGATGACTAGGTCCCCCGATGCCTGCATCCGGTCGTAATGCGCCCTCGCATCCTTCAGACCCTGCTGAAAGGCCGGCTCCGATGCCCTCGATGCGATGATGTCGAGAAGCTCGGGCAGGTACACATCATCGCCAGGAGCGTCGAGCTTGCGGACCTCCATCAGCAATGACCGCAGGTTAGGCCGGCTCGGTTCCGACACCTCCTGGGAAAGCTCGTTGCCCTCGAAGGTCAACTTGACGGAGAAGGGTTCCTGCAGAGCAGGCTCGGCGGCGATTCGATCCATCACGATATCCAGCAGCCGTAGCCGATCCTCGTCCGACCTGCGGGCCACGGACTCTAGACCTGCTCCATCGTCTCGGCGGGCTTGCCTAGGCTGACTCCGAGGCCGATCGGGCAGGCTACGCCCGTACCATTGGCACAATTGTACCCGCCGGGGTTCTTGGCGAGGTATCGCGGCGATCGGTAGCGTGCAGACGACCGGGGCCGGTGCCATCTGTCACCACAGTCGTGGATAACCCTCTGGTGCCCTCGTCGAGAACGGCGCACACTCCACCGAGCGGGAGAGAGGCATCGGGACCTTCGGGTTCCTCCAGTGCGGCGTCCTTACACGGTCGCCACGACCGTCGCGCTGGGCCAATGGCGAGTCCGACCCTCCCGTCGCCGGGCGCGCACGTGCCCAAGGAGGTACTTTCACTTGAGACAAGACCGTGTAGCGTTGGCTACCTCGCCCACCCGGATCCAAGCGAGAACGAGAGTGCGTAACGCGATTCGTAGTCCGCTGCTGGCCGTGGCCATCATCGTCGTGTTCGCTGGCACGGCGCTCGCGACGGACGGGATCGGCTTCAGTCTTTCGGTCCTG
This sequence comes from Chloroflexota bacterium, assembly GCA_040002615.1. Lineage (GTDB taxonomy): Bacteria > Chloroflexota > Limnocylindria > QHBO01 > QHBO01 > DASSCW01. The sequence continues at coordinate 2,577 of JBDUEE010000063.1, forward strand.
TCGCGCGGGACGTTGAGCGAGTCGGTCCATTACAACACCGGCGCGGTCAAGCTCCAGACGAAGGGGCCCGTCGACTTCGTCAGGGCGGATGCCACCTTCGACCCGCTGGGCTCCTCCGGTTGGCACGCGCACCCGGGCGTCGTCCTCGTCACCGTGGTGTCGGGCAGCCTGGTTGCGTATGCGGCGGACTGCTCGTCCACCCCCTACGCCGCCGGCTCCGCCTTTACCGAGTCGGGCGACGCTGCGGGCCTGGTTCGCAACGAGGACACCACGACCCCGGCCGTCGTGCACGTGACCTTCATCGTTCCGGCTGGAACGACTGCCTTGAAGATCGATAAGCCCAACCCGGGCTGCCCGCAAAACTAGGGATCCTCGGTCGATCATTGAGTGGAGCCCTTCGACCGAAGGGCTCCACTCGCAGCGCCCGCGGGGCGAGTCCAGCGCGGAGCTACCGGGCATACATCAGCGACGAGCCGCGCTGCGTGAAGCCCGATCGTTGGGGCTGATCGGGGCGTGGGAGCCCACAGGACGGCCGTTACGGCCCGCACGTCAACTGGGCGACCCCGGTTCGACTGCGGCAAGGAAGCTGGCCGGTATACCCGGCCGGTAAGGTCGATCAGCAGGCCAGCGGGCGACGCAGGCAACTCGACGCGCTCCGCAGGGCCACGCCGATGACACTCTCCGAGGGGCGCCTGGGCGGACGAGGACCGGCGACGCCGCGACCTGAGCGCGCCCGGAACGCCGCCAACGGCGGTAGCCAGTACTAGCCCGGCTAGACCGGCTCCATGCGCTCGACGGCATCCCCTAGCCCAACGCCCGTACCGTTTGCACATGCGTAGCCACCGGGGTTCTTGGCCAGGTACTGCTGGTGGTAGTCCTCGGCGAAGTAGAACTCGGGTGCCGGCCGGATCTCGGTCGTTATCTGCCCATAGCCGGCCTTGGACAGCTCGGCCTGGTATATGTCGCGTGACGCGTTGGCCTCCGCGGCCTGGGCATCGGTGTGCGTGTAGATAGCCGAGCGGTACTGGGTGCCGACATCATTGCCCTGGCGGTAGCCCTGTGTCGGATCGTGGTCCTCCCAGAAGGCCCGCAGCAGCTGCTCGTAGGTGACGCGGCGCGGGTCGTACACGACCCGAACCGATTCGGCGTGCCCAGTGCGACCGGAGCAGGCCTCCTCATAGCTGGGATTCGGAGTTGTGCCGCCCTGGTAGCCGACAGCGGTGACGATCACGCCGGGGATCTCCCAGAAGAGCTTCTCAGCGCCCCAGAAGCAGCCCAGCGCGAAGTCGGCAATCTCGCTGCCGGCGGGGTATGGGCCCTTCAGCGGCTGGTTGTTGACACGGTGGCGCTCGGCGGTCGGCATGCCATTGCTGCGGCCGGGAAGCGTGTCGGAGGGATCGGGCATCTTGGATTTGAACAGGTCACGAAGGAACATGCCGAAATTCTACGATTGGCACGTGACGGATGCATGAAGGTCCGATGAAGACCAGTCAGCCCGGTACGACCGTGGGTGGAGGTTCCGGCACCCTACGACGTCGAGACGCTCGAGCGCTGGATCGGAGAGGTCAAGCCGATGGTGGAGTCGTAGCCCCCCGGTCATCCCTGGTCCGTAGCATCTGCGCCTGATGCGCGGCGCGTGGACCCCTCAGCAGCGCCTGCTCACCGCCGGCCTCGTCTTCATGGTCACCGCCGTCGGGTTCGAGGGCCTGGCCGTGCCCACGGTGTTGCCGGCCACGCTGGCGCAGCTTGGCGGCCTGCCCCTCTATGGCTGGGCCTTCTCCGGATTCTGGCTCAGCTCCCTGGTGGGCATCACCCTGTCCGGGGTCGAAGCCGATCGGCGCGGCCCACGTGCGCCCATGGTGGCTGGCGCGCTCCTCTTTGCTGGCGGACTGCTGATTACCGGGCAGGCGTCAGGCATGGAGTGGGTCGTGGTAGGTCGGGTGGTGCAGGGCATTGGCGCCGGCGCGATCGCATCGATCGTCTATGTCGTCATCGCGCGTGGCTACGACGCGGTGGCGCAGCCGCGCATGATCGCCGTCATTTCCAGTGCGTGGGTCCTTCCCGGGCTGGTGGGACCCGCGGTCGCGGGCTACGTGGCCCAGGAATCATCGTGGCGGTGGACGTTCCTGGCCCTGGCGCCCCTGCTGCCGCTGGCTGCCGTGGCGCTCGCGGGACCCCTGGCTCGGCTAGGGCCGCCGGCCCGCGTGCCGCAGGATCGGGCCCGCGACCTTCGGCCCATGCGCGACGTAGTCGTGCTGGCATTCGCCGCGACGCTGGTGCTCGGGGCGCTCACCCAAGGGCAGGCCCTGCTCGTGCTGCCGACGGTGGTGGTTGGTGTCCTCCTCGTTATCCGACCGCTGCAGCGCCTGCTGCCGGAGGGGACCCTAGGCGCTCGACGGGGTCGCGGAGCCGCGGTGGCGGTGCTGGGCCTGATCAGCGTTGCCTTCTTCGGGGTCGAGGCCTTCGTGCCATTGGCCGTCGTCTCCATGCGCGGCGCGAGCACCGTAACCGGTGGATTGGCGCTCACCGCCGCCGCCGTTACCTGGGCGGCAGGATCCTGGCTGCAGGCTCGGAGGACGGGACGTGGATCGAGACGCGCACTGATGGCCGCTGGGATCTCGCTGATCGGCGTCGGCATTGCCCTGGAAGCAGCGGTCCCGCTCACATCCCTGGCGCCGGTGTGGCTGGCCGCCGCCGGCTGGGCGGTCAGCGGCCTGGGCATGGGGATCGCCTACTCGACGGCCACGCTCACGATCATCGAGAGCGCTCCAGCCGGCGGGGAGGGCGCGGCCTCTGCCGCCGTCCAGCTCGCCAACACCCTCGGCATCGGGCTGGGAACCGGAGTGGCAGGCGCGGTGGTGGCTTTTGGCGCGGCGGGCACACTGGGCGAGGCGCCGGCCATCGCCGTCGCCGACGTGATGATGCTGGTCGTGTGCGGGGTCACCCTGGCGATCGTGGGGCGCATGCCGGACTCGTCGCCCGACGCGCCAGCGCGACGCGAGGCGGTGCCGGTCTCGCATCGCGGCCTGTGATGGAAGCCCTCGTTAACGCTTGCGGCCCGTGCGGAACGGCTCGCCGTGGCCCGGCACGACCACGTCGGCCTCGGCCAGGATCCGGCTGCGGCTGCTCTCGAGCGCGGCCTGGTCATCGGCCAGTGGGTCGATCGCCGGGGTACGGTCAGTGTGCCACCAGGCGTGGGTGCAGGCCACGATGTCGTCATCGGTCTCGACCATGAAGGTCAGGTCCTGCCGCGTGTGCCCGGGGGTCAGCAGGATCCAGGTGTGGGGGCTGACCCGATACCCGTCGCCATCGTGGTCGAGCCACTGGTCGCCGCGGTAGCGGGCCCAGGCGTCGATCAGCTCTGCGTTGGGGAAAAGCGCCACGTTCAGCGCATGGTCGGGATGGTGATGGGTCAGCACCACGTGGGTGACGTCCCCAGGTTCGTGGCCCAACGCGGCGAGCGGCCCGAGGATCGCCGAGCGATCGGCGACCATGCCCGGGTCCACCACGATCAGCGCGTCGCCGTCAACGACCAGGCTGACGCTGCTGCCCACCGTGACGCCGTCGTCGCGGACGTACCCGGGATGGAGCAAATGGAAAGTGGCGGCCATGCTCCGGCAAGTCTGAACCATCGGGGCGATGCGCGACGGAGGCCAGACGCGCGCATTGAGCAACGTCCATGTTCAGGGCCGCACCACCGCCCAGGAATAGCCCCGCCAGGGCCCCGGCAGCGGTACCCTGCATCGGTGAGGCAGCTTCCCCGGCTCCTGCGCCCACGCCGCTCCGACGCCACCTTCGGCGAGGGCAGCGCACCGCCCGACGAGCCGCGGGTCGAGATGGTCGAGGCGCGCGGACTGCGCTGGTACCACGTCGAGGATCCGCGCTCCGCCGACCTCGCCTGGCTGGCCGAGCACTTCCGCTTCCATCCCCTGGACCTGGAGGACGTGGCCAGCATCAACCAGCGGCCGAAGCTGGATGTCTACGACGACTACCTGTTCTTGGTGGTCCAGTTCCCGCGTTTCGACAAGGAGACCGGGCGTCTCCATCCAGTGGAGCTCGACGTGTTCATCGGTCCGGACTATGTCGTCACCTTGCCGGAGGAGCCGATCGTGCCTCTGCCGGCGATGTGGGAGCGCGTCCAGCAGCAGCCCGACGTGCGCGAGGAAATGTTCGATGGCGGGTCGGGACGCCTGCTGTACGAGATCCTGGACCGATGCGTGGACGCCGGATTTCCGATGCTCGGCCAGCTCGGCCGCAAGCTGAGGCGCCTCGAGGACGACATCTTCGAGGGTCGATCGCGCGAGATCGTGCGCGACATCAGCAGCACCAAGCAGGAGATCATCAACTTCCGGGCAGTCATTCGCCCGCAGCGCGGCGTGTTCCGTGCCCTGGAGCGCGCCAAGCAGGGGTATTTCGGCGACGAGCTGGAGGTGTATTTCGACGACCTGACCGATGCCTCCGAGCGCATCTGGGACGTCCTCGAGAATTTCAAGGAGATTGGCGAGGCGATCGAGTCGAGCAACGAATCGGTCTTATCGCACCGCCTGAACGATGTTCTGCGCGTGCTGACCGCTGCCAGCGTGGTGCTGCTGCCGCTGACCCTGATCGCGAGCGTGTGGGGCATGAATGTGCCGGTGCCCGGCGAGGGGATGGCGCTCACCTTCTGGCTGATCATCGGCGCCATGGCGCTGCTCCTGGTGGGGATGGTCCTCTACTTCCGCAGGCGCGGCTGGCTGTAACGGCCGGCGTGACCATGGCCGGCGGCCGCGTCATGGAGGTCGGCGGCGAGCGGATCCATCTCATCGAGCGAGGTAGTGGGCCGGCGCTGCTGTTGGTGCACGGCTTCCCCAGCAATGCAACCGCCTGGCGGCTGGTCATGGACTGGCTCGAGCCGCACTTCTCGATGACGGCCGTCGACATGGTCGGCTTCGGGCAGTCCACTCGTCGGCCACGGCGCCCGCTCAGCGGCGAGGCCTACGCCGATCGATTGGTGGGGCTGCTGGACGCACTGGGGCTTGAGCGACCGCACGTGGCGGGCCTGTCGTGGGGCGGGTCGGTCGTCCAGCGGTTCGCGGCGTGGAACCCACAGCGGGTCGACCGCCTGGTCCTGGTGGCCTCGGTCAGCGCCGCCCGCGTCCTGGGGCTGACCACCGCCAACCTGCTCGGCCTGGCGGTTGCCATTCGGTTCCCGGCTCTGGGCCGGCTGGCAGTCAGGCGCTTTGTGAGCCGCGCCGTTGTTGGCCGCCAGCTGGCGACCGATGAGCTGGTGCGCGGCTACACGGAGCCGCTGCAGATCCCCGGCACGCTGGCCGCGCTGCGCCGCTTCGTGCGCGATAGCACGGCCACGCTCCCGATCGACCTGGGCGCCATCCGGGCCCCGACACTGGTGATCGTGCCGCAGGCGGACCGCATTGTGGCGCCCATCGTTGGCGCCGAGATCGCGGCCTCCATTCCGAACGCTCGCTTCGAGCCGTTGGGCGGCATCGGCCACGCCGTGCAGTTCGAGGCACCGGATCGGGTGGCAGGGCTGATGCTCGATTTCCTGCGGGCCGACCTGTCCTAGCGCTTGGGCTTGGGCGGGAGCCGCTGGACGTGTGCCAGGGCGCGGGTCAGCCACGGCTCCGCGACGACCACGTCGCCGGCGACGGAAGGCGGCAGGACAAGGTATTCGCGCATCGGACGCCCCGGCATCGGCTCAAAGGAGGTACCGCCTATGGCGCCAAGCTCGGCTCGCTGGTCGTCGGGGAGTCGCACGAACCAGCTCGAAGCAAAGATGCCGGTGAACAGGTGGCCGTTGGCGAAGCCGGCGGGGTAGCCGAACATCTTGCGGACCTGCGCACCGGGCAGATCGTTGACCGCGTCGGTGAACCTGTCGACCAGGTCGGCGGGAGCCTTGTCCCAGTTGCCTCCGTGGTGCATCGGCCGAGGGTAGCAGCCGCGCCGTCGGCCTGGCTCTGGGGACGACGTGTGGAAAAGGAAAGAAGAGCGCGGCAAAGTCGGGGATAAAGGGGGTTGTGGGCGGACTTGAGGGCCTCATATCCTGTGGTCGTCCCGAAGGGGCAGCGGATACCGGATCACGAGATTGCATCAAGGGTTCCGGTACCGGATCGGCGGTCTCGCACCGCAGGACCGGGGCCGCAGTTCCTTCGGGGCATTTCCCTGTGTCCGGCGCGCGGAGGGGTGGATGAGCGATACGGAGAGCTGGCAGCTCGAGGTCGATCCGCCAGTCCTGCTGCCGGGGCGCATGGCCTCGTTCATCGTTCATTTCACGCCCGATCGGAACCTGCACGCGCGAGGTGTGTCGGCAGTGCTGCGCTGCGTCGAGCGCTACCGCTACGACACCAGCGAGAGCAATGCCGGGCCGGACGGCACGGCCCGTACCAGGAGCGTGACCCACACCGACCATCACGAGATCCACCGGCTCGACTTCCCGCTGGCCGGGCCACTCTCCATGACCGCCGGCCAGCAGCACACCTGGCGCTTCCAGCTCGAGGTGCCGGGGCTGGGGCCAGCCACCTTCGAGGGCGAGGAGCTCCGCTGCGACTGGACGCTGGAGGCCAAGGTCGATCTGCCGATGCGGCTGGACGAGCGTCTCGAGCGCCGGGTGCTCGTCGCCCAACCTACCGCCCTGCTGAAGGCGGGCGTGGTGGACACCGGGCAGTACGGCCTGTTCGAGGAGGCTCCCACCAACCTCGACGCCTATCCGGCGCAGATTCGGCTCGAGCCGGTGCCGATCTGCCTGGGTGAGCCGTTTGGCGGCTCGTTCACGGTCGAGACCGCCGAACCGATCGAGGTCCAGGAGGTGCGGCTGGAGCTGCGCGTCCACGCCCAGGTCAGCGTCAGCGGCGGCCACAGCGAGGAGATCGCGGTCCAGTACGGCCGGCTGGAGGCCGATGGGAGCCGCTTCGGCGGCCCCTTTGCGGTGCACAGCTTCAACGCCGATCCGGTCGACGCCTGGCTGCCGTCGATCGACCTGCCGCACGGCTCGGCGCGCGCCGTCTTCCACGTCATCCTGGCGCGGGCCTGGGCGCCGGACCTCCACTACGTGCGCGACGTGGCGCTGGCCACCACGCAGGTGCTCTAGACCGTCAGCGGCCCGCGCGGAATATGACCTGGTTGTCGTAGCGATGACGTATTTCGCTTGCTAACACGCTCTCCCATGACCGGGGAGTCATGAAAGAGGCTGAATTGGCCCGGAACACGGCGCTCTTAAGACCAGCTGGTCATAACCTCTCGCGCACGACCTGCGCATCGTCGACCTCAGCTTCCGTGCGCAGCACCCAGGTCGCGGCGAACCCCTCCCCGGCCAGCGATTCGAGCGAGTCGGCCAGCCAACGATGCTGGCGGCGGATGGCGGCTGCCGGTCGCGGGTTCAGCCGCGATGCGTTGCGCGTCAGGCAGGTGTGGAGGGGCACGTCGAAGACGATGGCCACCGCCGGCCGCCGCTTACGGCGAGCGATGGCGAGCGGACGCTGCCGTGCCCAGCCCTCGACGTTGGTGGCGTCGACCACCGTCAGCCGTCGCAGCGCGAGTCGCAGGGTGAGGGCGGTGTGCAGCAGCTCGAAGGCGGCCTCGGTCGCCAGCTGGTCGTTCGGATCGTCCCGGACCATGGCCCGCATCTCGTCCGACGAGAGCACTTCGGTGGCCGCGAAGTGGCGCGCGGCGAGCGTGCTCTTGCCAGCGCCGCTCGGGCCGATGAGCAGGACGGCGGCGTCCGGCGGCAGCGAGATGATCATCCGGCAGCGTCCCAGCGGGTGAGCGGATGTAGCAGCTTCGCCCCCTGGCTGCGCACGTTGTTGACCGCCGGCGACACGGGGTAGAGGAGCAGCTCATCGGCCGGGAAGGGGCGCAGTAGGGACCGCAGCTCGGTGGGTCGTGCCGACTCGTCCAGCCAGGTGTCCCAGTCATCGGGATCGAGAACGATCGGCATGCGGTCGTGGACGGTGGCCACCAGATCATTGGGTTGACCGGTCACGATCGCCAGGCTGTACAGTCGTTCGGCGCTCGCCGGGTTGCGCCAGATCGCCCACACCCCGGCGAAGGCCAGAGGATCACCACCGCGACGGCGAATCGCGAAGGGCTCCGAGCGCACGATGCGGCCGCTGTCAGGATCGCGGTGCCGTCGCCACTCATAGAAGGCCTCGGCCGGCACGATGCAGCGGCGTCGCGCAAACGCGGCCCGGAACGCGGGCGCCGTCTCGACGGTCTCGGCGCGTGCATTGATCAGCGGCGAGCGGGCCTTGGGTCCCTCGGCGAAGAAGGGGACCAGTCCCCAGCGGAAGGTGTCCACCACCCGATCGCCGTGGTGCTCGACCACGGCAGCCACCGGATCGGTGGGCGCAACGTTGAATCGGTCGCCGGGCAGGTCGCTGACCGCGGTGGCACGGAAGATCCGCGCCAGCTCGTCAGGCGATCGCGGTTGGGCGAAGCGGCCGCACACGGGGCCGCTCAGTCAGGGCCTTTCAGGCCTCGGAAGCGGCGCACTCCGGGCACATTGCGGCAGCGGGGATCGGGGGCTGCGGCGAACCAGTTGCGCGTGGCAGGGTCTTCCCGCAGACCGTGAGTTCAGGGTCTCGCTGCAGATGCACTTTTGAGAACTGCCGGTCGGGCAGGCGCCAGGTGACGTAGCGTCGTTCGTTGACGTGCGTGGCCATCGTGCTCCTCGGAATAAGCCGCGGCAGACCGCGGAGGGGGCGGATAGTATGCCCTAAATCGGCTTCCAGCGCCAGTGGCCGAGCGGGCGAGCGCCGCTTGTCAGATTCATATGGCAGCCGCATGACGCCCGCGAAAGGGCCGATTCATTGACAGATGCGCCTGTCGGCCTGCAGATGTGCCCCTCGCAGCCAAATTTCGCGTTCCTCTGCGGCTGGTGTCTGAATTTGCCGAAAGCTCGCGACCGGCTCTGAAACTGGGTTGCCGATACGCGCCACCATGCATCAAGGAACTTGTCGCACGCGGCATGATGGTGGTCATGGCACACATCGGCATCCTCACTGGCGGCGGCGATGTACCGGGCCTGAACTCGGTCATCAAGAGCGTCGTCTACCGGGCGTCCGAGCTCGGATGGCAGGTCACCGGCATCCGACGCGGGTGGCAGGGTTTGACGCACGTGCGGCCCGGGCCCGAAGGCGATACGGACTACGTGCGGCCGCTCGACCGACGCAGCACGCGGGCCATCGACCGCACCGGCGGGACGATCCTGCATACCTCGCGCACCAACCCGGCTCGCATGCCGGAGGCATCGCTGCCGGAGCACCTGGCTGCCGATGAGCGCGCCCGGCTGCTGACCGACGAGGGCCACTACGATATGACCCCCGTGGTCCTCAGCAACGTGCAGGCGCTGGGCTTGACACACCTGGTGACGATCGGCGGCGACGACACGCTGAGCTACGCGGCGCGCCTCGGGCGAGAGGGCATCCCGCTGGTCGCCATCCCCAAGACGATGGACAACGACGTGCTGGGTACCGAGTACTGCATCGGTTTCTCGACCGCGGTGACGCGGGCCAAGGAGCTGATCAACCGGCAGCGCACCACGCTGGGCAGCCACGAGCGGATCGGCGTATTCCGCATCTTCGGCCGAAATGCCGGCTACAGCGCCTGGTATGCGGCGTACGTCACCAGTAGCCGTTGCGTCATCCCGGAGGCTCCCTTCGATCTGAATCGGCTGGCCGAGCTGCTGATCGAGGATCGTCGCCTGAACCCCAGCGGCTACGCATTTGTGGTGGCGTCCGAAGGGGCGACGTGGACCGGCGCGAAGCTCGAGGAGTATGGCGAGGCTGATGCCTACGGTCACCGACGCAAGGCCGATGTCGGCTTCGTCCTCGCCGAGGAGCTGCACGCGATGACCGGGGTCGAGATCGTGCACTCCGACCTGACCTACGACCTCCGCAGCGGCGACCCCGATGCACTGGACCAGATGGTGGCGACCACCTTCGCCAACATCGCGGTCGAGCTGCTGGCCGATGGGATCAACGGCCGCATGGTCGCCATCCACAGCGGCAAGTACACGCACGCGCCGCTGCCCGACCCATCGCTCGGCTCGCGACGGCTGGATGTCCCGACCATGTACAACACGGAGCGCCTGCGGCCGCGCTACGACAACCGACTGGGCATGCCGCTGCTGCTCGGGCGCTCCCTCGACG
>JBDUEE010000064.1:0-10751 GCA_040002615.1 Chloroflexota bacterium
CGCTCGCCAGTTCGCTCGGCGCGGTAGCCCCGACCACCAGCCCGACCCGTGGCTCCGGCCAGCGCCGCGCGACCCAGGCGGCCACTTCCTCGTGGACCGCCAGCGGCGGCCCTTCCCGCTCGACCGGCAGGTCCTGCACCGTGCCGGCGCTCGGGTTGCTGGTCCGTGCCAGCACGTAAACGAGCCGGTCGGGGTATGCCAGGAACGGCGCGATCGCGTCCTCGCCCAGGTACGGGGACAAGGTCACGCCATCGGCGGCAAGGACGCCGAACAGGGAAGCGGCCTGCCGCTCGGCGGTGGAGCCGATATCCCCCCGTTTAGCGTCGAGAATCAGGACCTGGTCGACCGGGACGTCACCACGCAGCCGCTCCAGCGCCGCCCAGCCGGCCGAGCCGAATGCCTCAAAGAATGCGACGTTCACCTTGATCGCTACCGCCGCCGGCCCCGCTGCTTCGAGCAGGCCGCGAGCAAACGTCTCAACGCCCTGGACATCCCGCGACAGGTCGTCCGGCAGAGCATCCGGATGCGGGTCGATCCCCAGGCACAGCGGAGCCTGAAGCCGCTCGAGCCGCTGGCGAAGCCGATCCAGCGGCGAGATGTGGTCCGTCATCCCGCCAGCACCGGCGCGACGACCGGCATTGCCACCCGCGCGCCGTCGCGACCCGCCAGCCGCCGCGCGGCGAGCGGGCTGGCATCGGCGGTCGCATAGTCGAGCGCGCGCAGGCGCAGCCGCGCCGCTCCCTGGAACGTGTCGCGCTCGAGCATGCCCACCAGGTCGAGCCGGCTTCCCTCCTCCGGCAGCGGCCGATCGGCGGGCATGCCGAACGCGATCGCATCGAATGTCTCCGCACCGCGCAGCATGCGCAGGGCGAGGTGTTTGCCGTCGGCGCCTACTCGCCGCGCCTCCCCCACGCGCAGACCGGTGATGGCCAGGATCGGCTCGACGTGGCCTGGGCCGAACGGCGCCAGGCGGGTGAGCTCGTCAGCCAGCGACCAGCCCAGGTGCGCGGCTGGCAGCACGAGATCGATCGCCAACCTGCCAACGGGCTCCGCTGCCCGCACCGGGTCTGGCGGGTAGGGACGCGGCAGCTGCCCGAATGCGGCGGCAAATGCGTCCCACTGGGCCGTCGACACACTGAAGCCGCCTGCGCCGGCATGTCCGCCGCGCTTGAGGAGCAGCGGCGCGCACGCCTCCAATGCCGCGGCCGCGTGGAAGTCAATCGGAGCGCGAACGGAGCCCCGCAGCTCATCCCCCACCGGAGCGGCCGCCGCCGCCGGGCGCCCGAGCGCCTCGGCCAGTCGACCCGCGATGAGTCCGACGATTCCCGGCGCCCATCCATCATGGCGGAGGGCAATCGGTCCGTCGCCCGCCAGATCCCGCGTCATGGCCATGGCCTGTTCGACCGCGGCTGTCGTCAGCGCGCGCCGGGCATGATGCACCGCCTCAAGCTCGTCGGCGATGCGCTCCGCCTCCGCTGGATTCTCGGCCAGCAGCAGGGAGATCGCCAACTCGGCCTCCGCGATGCGCCCCGCTGCGTTGATGCGCGGCGCGATGCTGAACGCAAGGTCACGCGCGGTCGGCTGCTCGGGATGCTCGCAGGCTCGAGCGAGGAGCGCTCGCAGGCCGGCCCGCTGCGTGCTCGCCAGGTCGGCGAGGCCCAGGCGAACGATCGCTCGACTCTCACCGGTCATCGGTGCCAGGTCGGCGACGGTGCCGATTGCCGCGATCCCGGCGAGGTCGGGGGCCGCCGAGCCGCGCCGTGCCAGCAGGGCGGAGGCGAGCTTGTATGACAGGCCGGCGCCGGTCAGATCCGGATCCGGATAGCTGCAGTCGGGACGGTGCGGGTCGACCACTGCCACCGCCCGCGGCAGCTCGCCGGATGGCAGGTGGTGATCGGTCACGATCACGTCCAGGCCGATGCGGCTGGCGTGCTCGACCTCGGCCGCGTTGACCACGCCGCAGTCGCAAGTGACGACCAGCGTCACGCCGGCGGCGGCCAGCCGATCCAACCCGCTGTTCGACAGGCCGTAGCCCTCCGCCAGCCGCGAGGGCACGTGGCGCACCGCCTCGGCGCCCAGGGCCCGCAAGGCGATCGACCAGACCACCACCGCGGTCATGCCGTCGGCGTCGTAGTCGCCCCAGATGGCAATCCGCTCGCCGTGATCGAGCGCCCGCTCAAGGCGCGCCAGCGCCACGTCGGCATCGGCCATCAGTGATGCGTCGTGCAGCGCCGCCATGCCCGCCTCAAGGAAGGCGGTGAGCTGCGCGTCGTCGCGGAAGCCGCGTCGAGCGAGCAGCGTGGCCACCGGTCGACCGAATCCCGAAAAGCTTGGCGGATCGAGCAGCGGCTCGGGCAGGTGCCACTCCAGACGCGGGCCGATCACGCCGCCCATGGTAGCCGCGCGCGCCTTACCGAGGGCTTATCGGTCGCTTATCGGCGGCCCAGCGCCTCAGCGGCTGAGCGGCTTGACCGCTCGTGTCCCGGCCGGGCGCGCCTTGCGGTTGGCGTCCCACTCGTACCATGCCACCAGCAGCTGGCTGGCGTTGAAGATCGACGAGTAGGTCCCGCTCACCACCCCGATCAGCAGCGCCAGGGTAAAGGTGCGGATGCTGATCGGTCCCAGCAGCAACAGGGCGGTCAAGGTCACCACCACCGTCAGGCTGGTGTTGATGGAGCGGCCGATGGTCTGCAGGATCGAATGGTTGACGATCGCCCCGAACGGCTCGCCAGCGTGGCGGATGCGATTCTCGCGGATGCGGTCGAAGACCACGATCGTGTCGTGCACGCTGAAGCCGATGATGGTCAGCAGCGCGGTCACGAACAGGGCGTCGAACTCGACACCGAAGAAGTAGCCCAGGATCGCGAACATGCCCACCACCACGACCACGTCATGCAGCAGCGCCACGATCGCGGCGGTGCCGAATCGGAATCCGAATCGGATCCACAGGTAGACCAGGATGAAGAGCTCCCCCACCACGATGAGGATGATCGACGAGCGGACCAGCTCGGACCCGATCAGTGGGCCAACCGTCGTAACGCTGCGCGGCCGTCCGCCCTCGGCCTCGCCGAAGCGGTCCACCAGCTGAGCCTCGATCTTGGCGAACTCGGTGTTCTCGGGAATCGGCGCCGGGGTCGAACTGGCGGTGGGAGCTGGTGTGCCGCTGGCCGACGCCGCGGCGCTTGGAGAGGCCGTCGGACGGGGAGAACGCGTCGCGCTCGCCGAAGCGCTCGCGGCCGCGCCGCTTGCCGACGGCGCCAGCGAGAAGCTGGGCAGCGGGGTCTGCGGTGGAAGCAGGCCGATCGGAGCGGTGCGGATCTCCAGGTAGCCATCGGGCAGCTGGCGAACGCTGGCCTCCGCATGCCCCAGCTCGACCAGCGCGGCGTGCACAGCGGACGGCGCGGGGTCATCGGCGTAGCGAACCTGCCAGACCGTGCCGCCGGTGAAATCGACGGAAGGCTTCAGGCCGCCGAGGACGATGAAGATCAGGCCTGGGATGGTGATCAACGCGCTGAAGGCGAAGTACCAGCGTCGCTTGCCAACGATGTCGAACATCTGGCTCAGCGCTCCACGTGGTAGAGCTCGAGCCGCCGGCCCCAATCGGTCCGGACCACGTAGCGCAGGATGGTGCGGGTCACGGTCACGGCGCTGAACATCGAGACCGCGACACCGATGATCAGCACCAGCGCAAAGCCGCGCACCACGGTCGTCCCCTGCCAGTACAGCCAGCCGGCCACCAGCATCGACGACACGTTCGAGTCCAGGATGCTGGACCACGCCCGGTTGAAGCCGGCCTCGATGGCCGGCACCAGCGTCTTGCCGGCCCGGATCTCCTCCTTCATCCGTTCGAAGATGAGGATGTTGGCGTCGACCGCCATACCGATCGAAAGGATGAAGGCGGCCACGCCGGCCAGCGTCAACGTCACGCCGATCAGCCGGAAGATTGCGTAGGTGACCAGCGTGTAGAAGACGAGCGCCCCGGCGGCCAGCACGCCCGGCAGCCGGTAGAAGGCGATCATGAAGAACAGGACCAGCAGGAGGCCGATCCCGCCCGCCAGCAGCGCCTGGGCCAGGAAGTTCGCGCCCAGCGTGGGCTCGACGCGGTCGAAGCCCTGCTCCTGCAGCGAGACCGGCAGCGCCCCGAAGCGCAGGGTGTTGTACAGGTTCGTGCGCTCGGTCTCGGCACTTGCGCCAGGCGCGCCGACGGTGATGACCGTCGTGCCCCCGCAGATCGGGCCCTGGATGTTCGGGGTGGTGATGACCTTGCCATCGAGCGCGATCGGCCCCGGCTTCTGCTGGTTGGCCGTCGTGAAGGTGCACCACTTTTCCGACGCCTGGCTCTTGAGGTTGAAGACCACGGCCAGCTCACCGTTCTGCGAGGTCGGAGCCACACTGGTCGGGTCGATCTGACCGCCGTCAAACAGCACTCCGACCGTTCCAATGGCGACGAGATCGGAGATGGTCTGGCCCTCGGTCAGCGTCTGGCCGCGCGGGTCGATGAACTGCAGCTGGCCGGTGGAGCCGACGAGGTCGCGCACCTGCTGCTCGTTCTGGACGCCCGGCACCTCGACCACGATCCGGCGCTGACCGTCGTTGCTGATCTCGCTGCGCACCTGGGGCTCACTGACGCCGATGCCACCGACGCGTCGCTCGATGATGTTGCGCGCCGTCTCCAGCTGATCGTCGGTGACGGTCTGGCCCGGCAGCGGCTCCACGTCAAGCGTCACCCGGACGCCGCCCTGCAGGTCCAGGCCGAGGACGGTCTTGAGGCCCGACCCGGGCAGGCTGGAGGGCAGCCACTCACGCGGGATGTCGATGTAGATCGCCAGCAGCAGGGTGACCAGGATCACCCATGGGGCGGTGCGGCGCCAGGACATTACGGGCTATCGAATCCTTTCGCTGCGGCGAAGGCGTCTGCGGTCGGGCGACGTGGCGCGCGAATGCCGCGGACACGAAACACGCCGCTCGTGGCGGCGGGCCGCGGAATTATAGGTGCCGACCGCCCGCGGCCGCAACGCGCCGCATGTCCTACCGCCTTTCCCGCCGGATGTCACCAAATGCAAATCACCGCAGCCTTAACTGCGGGATCCGGTTGAAAATAGCCCCAGGTGCAAACCACCGCAACATTTGGGGCAGCTGGAAGGGTTTCACAGCGATTACGCAAATCTCGGCGCCTTTTGGGGCAATCCGCCCCGAATCGCTCTAGGCCAGCATCCCTTCGCGAGCGAGGTGCTGCTTCAGCCGCTCAGCGGCGGCGCGGCCCAGGCCTGGGGTCTCGGCGACCTCATCGAGTGACGCCTCACGGATGCGACGGACGCTCCCGAAGCGCTTCAGGAGCGCCTTCTTGCGCGCCTGCCCGATCCCCGGCACCTCGTCGAACACGCTGGCCAGCGCCTTCTTGCCACGCACCGTGCGGTGATAGGTGATCGCGAACCGATGCGCCTCATCGCGGATGCGCTGCACGAGGTAGAGGCCCTGGGACTTTGCCGGCAGGATGATCGGCGCCGAGCGGCCCGGCACGTACAGCTCCTCAAAGCGCTTGGCCAGGCCGGCCAGCGGCACGTCGGTCAGGCCCAGCTCCCGCATGACGCCCATGGCCGCCGAGAGCTGCCCTTTTCCGCCGTCCACGATCACGAGGTCCGGCAGCGCCCAGCCGGTCTGGCGCGGCCCGCCGCGGTCGCCCTCCACCGGGCCGGAGCCCGGCTCCAGGTCCTGCGGCTCGTCCGGCTCGCCGTCGCCCTCCCCCACTTCATCGGCCCCGACTGCGGCAAGCGACAGGGCGCCCGTTTCGGAGCGCAGGCGCGAGGCGCGGATAAAGCGGCGGCGCAGCACCTCGGCCATCATCCGGAAGTCGTCCGGCGTGTCGCCGGATCGGATCCGGAAGCGGCGATACTCGCGCGGCTCGGGCCGGCCGTTGACGAAGACGATCATTGAGCCGACCGCCGATGTGCCCTGGATGTTGCTCATGTCGTAGCACTCGATCCGCTCCGGCGGCTGGGCCAGAGAAAGGGCAGACGACAGCTGGTCGAGCGCCTCGTCGCGCTTGCCCTCGTCGGCAAGCCACTCCGCCCGCTCCTTGGCGAGCGCCTCGACCGCGTTCTGCGTCGCCAGGGCGACCAGCCGCCGCTTCTCGCCGCGCTCGGCGACGTGGACGTTGACCCGCGAGCCGCGGCGGTCGGTCAGGAAGGCGACCAGTGCATCGGCCTCTAAGGGTTCCAGGGGCAGCAGAACCTCGCGTGGCGGCCGCTCGGTCGCCGCATAGTACTGCTGCAGGAACGAGGTGAGCACCTCGCCATCGGTCGCCTCACGGGCGTTCTCGACGATGAAGTGCTCGCGCCCGATCATCTTGCCGTTGCGGATGACGAACAGCTGCAGACATGCCTCGCCCTCCTCGCGCGCCATTCCCACCACGTCCTGCTCCGCGCGGCTGAAGGCCGCCATCTTCTGCTGTTCCATGGTCCGTTCGACCGCCCGCAGCTTGTCGCGCGCAATCGCGGCCTGCTCATAGCGCAGCCCCTCCGAGTGCTCTCGCATATCGGCGCGCAGTTCGGCCGCGATCCCTTCCTGCTTGCCCTCCAGGAAGTCGACGATGCGGCTGATGGTGGCCCGGTACTCGGCCTTCTCGATGGCCTGGATGCATGGCCCCTGGCATCGGTTGATGTAGTAGAGCAGGCACGGCCGCTCCAGCACTCGCTTCCCCTCCGGGATGTCCAGGTTGCAGGTGCGGAACGGAAAGATCTTGCGCAGCAGTTTCAGCGTCTCGTCAACGCTTGAGGCCGATGCGTACGGTCCGAAGTAGCGGCTGCCGTCGCGCACCAGCTTGCGGGTGCGCACGATGCGGGGGAAGTCCTCGCCCAGCGTGATCTGCACGAACGGGTAGCTCTTGTCGTCGCGCAGCCGGATGTTGAAGCGCGGCCGGTGCTCCTTGATGAGGTTGCCCTCGAGCAGGAACGCCTCGCTGATCGTGTCGGTGACGATGTAGTCGACGTCCTCGACCTCCTGCGTCATGCGCACGATTCGCGAGTCGAGCCCCGTCTTGCTGCCGAAGTAGCTTCGCACTCGACTGCGCAGGGAATCGGCCTTGCCGACGTACAGCACCCGTCCGTCCGGCCCCTTCATCAGGTACACGCCCGGGGACGTCGGCAGCTGGCGCAGGATGGCGCGCAGATGCTGCTCGCGGGCGTCGCTTGGCCGGCTGGGGGGCATGCGCCGATTCTAGGCCGGGCTCGTACGTATCGCCGGTTCCCACGCGGTGCCGCTGACAACCCGGGCGCTGGAGGGCAGCCCGCGCGAGTTATGACCGGGTTGTCTTAAGGATGACCAAATAGAGCCCGATTCCGCGCTGGTCATGACGACCTGGTCATGAAAGGCCACGCGCGGAGCCAGATGTGGTCATTGCTACGACAAGGGAGTCATATGCCGCGCATGCGCCTCACTTGGAAGCTGGCGCGCGCTGACTTCAGGGGCTGCGGCTGGCCCCGGGGCGGGGATGCGCGCGGATCGGCTTGGCCAGCTCCTCCGCCAGGAACATCTGCAACGGGGTGTAGTCGGTAGAGCTCGATCGGCCTACGACCACCAGGATGTACTGCCCATTGGTGCTGCTGGTCGCCTCCAGCACGCGGCCCTCCTTGAGCTCGATGCGGCGGTCCGGATTCAGATGGCCGCTGAGCAGGTAGAGGTCGATCGCGGAAAGGTCGGTCTTCATCTTGCCGGCCAGGGCATCCATCATCGCCAATCCCGGACCCAACGAGCCGAAGCCACCGGTCCCGATCTTGGCGCGCAACGCCGCGAGCACGCGCTGCTGGCGTTCTGATCGCGCAAAGTCGCTCGACTCACGCTGCACGCTGGTGTAGCGGGCCCGTGCGTAGTCGAGGGCGTGCTGTCCATCGAGCGTGATCAGGCCGCGCTTGAATGAGTGGTCCCACTGGTTGTGCGAGTACTTCCATGCATTCCACGTGTAACGGAACGGGCGCGGGTTTCGAACCTGGACCCCTCCGACGGCGTCCACCATCCCTTCGAACCCGGCGAAGTCGATCGCCATCCAGTGGTCGATCTGCAGCCCGGTAACCTGGGAGAGGAGCTTGTTGGTGAGCTTGGCGGCCGCCTCCACGCCACCCTCCTGCCAGCCGATGGCGAACGCCTCGTTGATCTTGCCGTTGTCCGGGATCTGCGGCTCACCCTCGATCCAGAAATCACGAGGGATCGGGATGACCGTGGTCTTGTTTGCCTTGGGATCGATCGAGATGATCTGGATCGAGTCGGCGAGGTAGTTGCCGCTCTTGTGCTCCGCGCCACCGTATCCGTAGAGCGCAATGTTGATCCGTTGCTCGCCACCCAGAGGACCCCACAGGGCCGATGACGCGGCCGGCGCGGTCGACACGCTCTCATTGAAGGCCGCCACCCGCTGCCAGAGCAGGATGCCGCCGACGGCGGCCACCGTGAGCAGGAGCAGGAGGGACAGGAGGAGGATGGTCTTGATCGATGGCCCACGACGGCGGCGCACCGTGGCCGTGCCGGCGGATGCCATCTTGACGTCGTTCGGGTCAATGCCGCGAGCGCGCAGCTCCTCCTCGCGACGGGTGCGCCGGATCATGACGAGCGGATGGGCATGCATTCTCCACTGGGGGCGGGCGGCGTCAGGATAGCCTCAGCAGCGCGATGGCGCCGCGAGCGGCACCTCGGCTGCGGTCGTGAGACCATCGGTCCATGAACCAGAAGCTCGGACCACGGAGGAAGGTCGCGCTCGTCGCCCATGACCGGGTTCGGTAAGCGGGCGATGAGCCGCCGGTAAGCGGTCGCGGCGCAGGCTGTGACCATGACGCTCGCCGCCACACAGCCCGAGACCGACGCGCTCCTGTCGGCGCTCGACCCTGAACAGCGCGCAGCGGCCACCCTGCCAGATGGGCCGGCCCTCATCATCGCGCCGGCCGGCAGCGGCAAGACAACGACCCTCGTGGCCCGGCTGGGCGTCCTGCTGCAGCGCGGCGTGCGACCAGACCGAATCTGTGTCGTCACGTTCAACCGCGATGCCGCGATCGAGCTATCTGGGCGGATCGGCAGCCGGCTGGCACCGCATGTCGCCGGCGCCGAGACGATCGAAGTCCGGACGCTGCACGCCATGGCCCGCCAGGTGTTGCTCGACGCGGGGCGCAGCGTCCAACTCGCGCGTGATCGCCTCCCGCTGCTGCGCGCTGCTCGACGCCGGGCCGTGGCGGAGCTGTCACGCGCTGATCTGGAGCCGCCGCAAGCCGAACCGCCTGACGTGGCCGCGCTGGACAGCATCGTCTCCGCCTTGAAGATCGAGGGGCGCGCACCGCCGGCCGCGGCGGAAGGCACGGTGCGCGCCTTCACCGCACTGATGGAAGTGCGCGGCTTGATTGACTTCGACGACCTGGTGGTCGGCGCCGTGGATGCGCTCGAGGGCGACGCGGCGCTGCGCCTGCGCTGGCAGTCACGCTTCACCCACGTCTGCGTCGACGAGTTCCAGGACGTCGACGCCGCCCAGCTGCGGCTGGTGCGGTTGCTGGCCGAGCCGCAGCGCAACCTGTTCGTGGTCGGCGATGACGACCAGACGATCTATGCCTGGCGGCTGGCGGACGTCAAGTAGGCAGGTTACCTAGGCCGCCTCGTCTACCTCGATCGCCTGCCGTGGCGCCTCGACGTTCGCCCGCCACTCGTCGGCCAGCCAGCGCATGAAGTCTGTCGCCGGCCAGAGGCGGCCACCATCCTCGGAGCTGATCTGGTCGAAGGTGCCAGAATCACCGCAACGATTAGAGCCTCTCTAGTCATCATTCGGGGACCCTCCCATCGCACCACACGGCCTGCCCGATCGGGCTCGGGGTGAAGGCTAGCCGCCGGTCATGGGGCCTCGTACATCCTCGCGCCGTCGTCGCACATCTGCGCGGGCAGGATCTCGTCGCCGTCCACCACGCAGTAGTAGTGCCGCGGCCAGAACAGCACGATGACAGCTATCACCACTGCCAAGGCTAGAACGATAAGGACCGGACGCAGGACGAGCGACGTGCGGATTGCCATACCTCGCAGGCTCAGGGCCCCGGACACTCACCAATCGGACCCCTTAGGCATGAGTCGTCATAGAAAGTCCCATCGCGTGGAGGTCCCGGCAAAACCGCAAACACTACCCACGCCACCAGCAGCACTGCAACGATCAGCGTTAGCAGCGTTACCTGCAACCACCATGTGCGCGTCATGCTCTGCACTCTGACACAAAGAAACGGAGCCCGGACCTCCCTACAGGTCCCGGACTCCGTCTGACGTTCAGCGCCGCCAGCCACTCCACGAACGCGGTAGCAGGCCACGTCTGCCCGCCATCCTCGCGGCTGATCTGGTCGAAGGTGCGGGCCATCGCTGAGAGCGTGGTAAGGGCCAGCTTGGAGTCGCGCAGGACGGTCGGTGGGCCAGCCATGGCTTCGGAGGCTACAGCGACCCCAGCGGGCTAGGCGCGTCATCGTCCTCGGACAGCTCCGTCAACACATCGGCTGCGTCCGAGTTGCCTGTGGCCGCGAGACGTCGAAGTTCCTCGAGGTCACCACGCTCGCCCGCCAACTCGACAAGGATGTCCACCGCGTCGGCGCTGCCCCCAGCGGCTAGGCGTCGAAGCTCGTCCAGGTCCCCGCGCTCGCCCGCCAACTCCACGAGCATGTCTACTGAGTCCGAGTCGCCGGTCGCTGCACCTTGACGAAGTTCGGCTAGGTCGCGGTCACTCATGGGGGCCTCACCTTCATTGCGCT
>JBDUEE010000065.1:0-29175 GCA_040002615.1 Chloroflexota bacterium
GGACAAGACGGGACTCCGGATTCGTCCTGGCTCCCCACATGCGCGACCGCTCCCCAGCGGAAGCGTCCTCGCGGCGCAGCTCCAGCTTGGCAGCCTCGATGAACCAATCGCAATAGTCGCTCCAGGCGAAGTCGTACGCTCCGGCGGCATACCCTGCGGTATCCAGTTCATTCAGCTGTCGAGTGGTGCGCTCGATCGTGTCCGCCAGGCGGGAGCGGACCCAGCGCTCGGGCAGCGTCGGCTCACCCTCCGCCGGGGACAGCGGCTCCGGACGCGCGCCGATCACGAAGCGCGCCGCGTTCCACAGCTTGTTAGTGAAATTGCGCGAGCCCTCTACCTTGGCGCCGGTCAGCCGCTGGTCACTGCCTGGGGCCGTGCCAACGGTGAGCGCAAAGCGCAGGGCATCGGCTCCGATCTCGTTGATCAGGTCAAGGGCGTCCACCGCATTGCCCTTGGTCTTGCTCATCTTGACGCCGCCTTCGGCGCGGATCATGCCGTGCAGATAGACCGTATGGAATGGCTCCACGCCCGTGCAGAACAGGCCAAGCATCATCATCCTGGCGACCCAGAAGAAGATGATGTCGTAGCCCGTCTCCATCACCGAGGTCGGATAGAAGCGACGATAGTCGGGCGTCTCTTCCGGCCAGCCGAGCGTGCTGAACGGCCACAGGCCGCTGCTGAACCAGGTGTCGAAGATGTCCGTCTCCTGGGTGAGCTCGTTGGCTGGACGCCCGCAGGTGGCGCAGGCATCGGGCCCTTCGGGTTGGTCAGACACCGTGATGTGGCTGTCCGGGCAGTACCAGGCCGGGATGCGATGACCCCACCACAGCTGACGACCGACAGCCCAGTCGTGGATGTTCTCCATCCAGTGGGCGAAGACCTTCTCGAAATGCTCCGGCACGATCCGGGTTCGTCCTTCCCGGACCGATTCCAGTGCGCGCTCCGCCAGCGGCCCGGTGCGCACGAACCACTGGACCGATAGCCGAGGCTCCACCACCGTTCCGCAGCGCTCGCAATGGCCGACCGACATCTGGTGCGGGCGCTCAGCCTCCAGCTGGCCAATGGCCCGCAGGCGCTCGATAATCGCCGCACGGGCGTCATACCGATCCAGGCCTGCAAACACGCCGGCCTGCTCGTTGAGGCGCGCATCCTCGTCGAGGACGTTGATCATCGGCAGCCCATGGCGCTTGGCCACCTGGTAGTCGTCGAAGTCATGGGCGGGCGTGATCTTCACGGCTCCGGTGCCGAATTCCCGCTCCACCGAGTCGTCAGCGATGATCGGCACGCGCCGACCGAGGAACGGCACGATCGCCTCGCGCCCGATCAGTGATCGGTAGCGCTCGTCGTCCGGATGCACAGCGATGGCGGTGTCCCCCAGGATCGTCTCCGGCCTGGTCGTGGCGACGCTGATCCAGCCATCCGGATCCGGGCTGCCGTCCTGCCCGGCCAGCTGGTAGCGGACGGTCCACAGGGTTCCCATCTCCTCGCGATGAATATTCTCGAGGTCGCTGATGGTGGTGCGGCAGCGTGGGCACCAGTTGACGAGCGCCTCTCCGCGATATGCCAACCCGGCGTCATGCAGCCCCTTGAAGGCGACCCGCACCGCCCGTGCGCTGACCTCATCCATGGTGAAGCGCAACCGGGTCCAGTCCAAGCTGGCCCCGAGCCGTTGGTGCTGGCTGGTGATGATGGAGCGCGTCTCGTCGATGAACTGCCACATGCGCTCCAGGTAGCGCTCGCGACCGAGCGATGAACGTGACTCCCCCTCCTCAGCCAGGATCTTGTCCAGCACGAACTGCGCAGCGATGCCGGCGTGGTCGACGCCGGGCAGCCACAGCGTGTCGTCGCCCTTCATCCGGTGGTATCGGATGAGCGTGTCCTCGACCGTGGCGGTCAGCGCGTGTCCGACGTGCAGGGACCCGGTCACGTTGGGCGGCGGCTGGATGATCACGAAGCGATCGGCTCCGGGCGGCGGATCTGTAGCCGGCGTGAAGGCACCGCTCTCCAGCCAGCGCTGGTAGATCGCCGGCTCGACCGCGGCGGCGTCGTAGCGCGGCGGCAGCTCGCGTTTCGTCGTCGTGGTCATTTCCAGCCAGCTCCTCTCCAGGCAAACACAGAGCCCGCTCGTCGAAGGACGAACGGGCTCGTCGTGGTACCACCTTCGTTTGCGCTTGCGCGCCTTGAACTCCGCGGTATCGGGCGGACCCGGCCGGCTCGCGTGCGACCTTCCCCCTCTCGCTCTCCGGACGGGCTCTCAGCCCACGACCCGTCCTCTCTGATGGACCGATGGAGGGGTACTCCTCACGGTCAGCGCCGTGCGGAAGAGTCTACCACCGGCCGTGCCCGGCTCAGCGTGCGCGGCTGAGCGTCACGACCAGGGTGCCGTCCGTGTCCTCGATGGTGGCCGTAGGTCCTTCGATGCCCTGGATCGCGGCCGCTAGGTCGAACTCGTCGGCGTGGCTGGCCCGATACACGAACTCACCGGTGGGGCCCAGCGACAGCGTCACGCCACGCACGCCCTCGACGCGCTCGAGCGCCTGCTTGAAGCTGGTGATGGCGCCGAAGCTGCCCAATCCCTTGACGACGATCGCGGTCGAGCCCTCGCCGCCGTTGCCATTGGTGGGGGTTGGCTGGGCGGCTGCAACCGGCGTGGCGCCCGACAGGCGTTCATCCAGCTGGGCAAGCCGCTCGGCGAGGCGGTTGTCGGGGCTCGCGGTCTCATTTTCGGCGCTGCCGTCCGTCGCGGCTGCCGGGCCGTCCTCGGCCGGGGTGGTCTCGGCCGGCGCGGCGTCGGCTGTTGCGGCGTCGGCGGTTGCGGCGGTCGCGGGCTCGGCGGTCGGCTGCTCGGGTGCCGGCGACTTCGCGTCCGGCGGGCTCATGCCGCCCAGGGCGGCGAGGCGCGGATCCTCTCCAGCGGGAGTAGCGGCTGGAGACAGGCCGGTCATATCCGGCGCTCGCGGCATACGCTTCGCAGCGGCCACGAAAGCGGCTGGATCAGTGATTTCGCTCAGCTGGGCGAAGAACGCGGCCAGGTCCCCTTCATGCTCGGCCAGGCGGTTGCGGGTCGCTTCGGCATCTCGTTCACTGGAGGTGCGGTGCTCGCTGAGCTGCTGCTCGAGCTTCGCCCGACGGGTCTCGCGCTTGTGCTCGGCTTCGGCGCGGATCCGTTCGATTTCGGTCCGCTCCCAGTCGGCCACGCTGGCCAGGTCGAGCTCGGCACGACGGCGGAGGTCGCTCTCCATCTCCGCGGCCTGGATGCTCAGCGCCTCCAGGCGGGCGTCGATGGCGGTGCGGAGCTCAGCCAGGCTCGCATCGCGGGAGGTCTCTGCGACTCCGCGCATGGCAGACACCAGGCTGCGCAGGAAGTCGGTCGACTCGCCTTCGGGGCCAGCCAACGAAGCGGAGGCGTCCTTCGGCGCATCGACGGCGGTCACGACGACCGCGGGGGCGTCCGACGCGGGGTCCGTGGTGGAGGCGTCCGGAGTGGAGGCGTCCGGAATGGAGGCGTCCGGAGTGGAGCCGTCCGGAGTAGAGCCGTCCGGAGTAGAGCCGTCGGCGGCGGACATGGCGGAGGCGTCCGGCGTCGGCACGTCATCCGCTTTGGCATTGGCCGCTGCATGCTCGCCATCGGCCTCCCCGCCCTCGGCGGTCCAGGGAAGTCGGAAGCCCGCTCGGCGTCGATCTACGCTCATTATCTGACCAGTTCCTCCCGCACGACGTTGGCTGTCGTGCTGCGTACCGGACATGCTAGCCGCCACAAGGTGCTGAGGCAGAGCGACCCGAAGTACCGCCTGGCGCCGACGGTCGTACCACTCCAGCCCCTTGCTACCATGGCCCTCCATGAACCTCGCGCAGACCTCAGGCCAGGTCCTGCTGATCCTCGTCGCCGCAGCGATCGCCTTCGTGGCGGTGCGTCTGGCGCTGGGCGCGGCGGTTCAGCATTTGCTGGAACGGCACGCCCGTCAGCAGGCGGAAGGGCTGCTCACCGCGGTCGAGATGGAGCGGCGGATCCGGACGCTGCAGCGTCTGGCGAGCCGCGTCATCGGCGCCGTGATCGTGATCGTTGCGTCCCTGATGGTGCTGGACCGCTTCGCGATCAACATCGGTCCGGCCATCGCCGGGCTTGGCGTCATCGGCATCGCCGTGGGCCTCGGGGCTCAGACGCTGGTGAAGGACTGGTTGGCCGGCATCTTCATCGTGATCGAGAATCAGTACAGCGCGGGCGACCTGGTGCGCATCGCAGGGGTCGAGGGCAAGGTCGAGGACTTCAGCCTGCGCCGCACCACCCTGCGGGACGCCGACGGCACGGTGCACAGCGTGCCGAACGGCCAGATCATCGTTGCCTCGAACCTGAGCCGCGGACGGCATCCGGTGTCGACCAACTTCGGTACAGGTCGCCAGCCCGAGGCAATAGATCCCGCGGAACCGCCTGCCCGGAAGTAACTAGGCGGATTCCTCTGCGCGCTCGACTCCCTCGGCCCGAGCATGGCTGCGGTCCTTGGCAGACCGACGGCGCGGCTCCGTCTCCTCGCCCTCGGTGACCAGCATCGGTGGCTGGCCGTGCTCGATCGTTTCGGCGGTGATCACGACCTTCTTCACATCGGTCCGCTCCGGGATGTCGTACATCACCTCGAGCAGCGCCTCTTCGATGATGGTGCGCAGGGCGCGGGCGCCGGTCTTGCGGTTGAGTGCCAGCTTGGCGGTCGCGTCCAGCGCCTCGGGCGTGAAGACCAGCTCCACCTTGTCGAGCTGCAGGAACCTGGCGAACTGCTTGGTCATGGCATTCTTTGGTTCGGTAAGGACCTTGACCAGGTCCTCCATCGCCAGCGCGGTCAGGCCGACCACGACCGGCAGCCGGCCCACGAACTCTGGAATCAGGCCGTAGCGGAGAAGGTCCTCCGGCATCAGCTCTTCCATCAGCCGACGCCTTTCCTCCTTGCTGTGCCCCGCCTCCGAGCCGAATCCGATCCCCCGGCGGCCCACCCGCTCTTCGACGATCTTCTCCAGCCCCTCGAACGCTCCACCACAGATGAACAGCACGTTGGTCGTGTCGATCTGGATGAAGTCCTGGTGTGGATGCTTGCGGCCGCCCTGCGGCGGCACGTTGGCGACGGTGCCTTCCAGGATCTTGAGCAGGGCCTGTTGTACGCCCTCGCCAGACACGTCGCGGGTGATCGAGGGGTTATCGGTCTTGCGGGCGATCTTGTCGATCTCGTCGATGTAGATGATCCCGCGCTGGGCGCGCTGCACGTCGAAGTCGGCGGCCTGGATCAGGCGCAGCAGGATGTTCTCGACGTCCTCGCCGACATAGCCGGCCTCAGTGAGGCTCGTCGCGTCGGCGATGCAGAACGGGACGTCCAGCACCTTGGCCAGGGTCTGGGCCAGGAGTGTCTTGCCCGAGCCAGTTGGGCCCACCAGCATGACGTTGCTCTTGCCCAACTCGACATCGTCCACGCTCTGGCCGGCGTTCACGCGCTTGTAGTGGTTGTAGACCGCCACGGACAGGACCTTCTTGGCCTGCTCCTGGCTGATCACGTACTGGTCGAGGCGTTCCTTGATCTTGCGCGGGCTGGGCAGCGGCGCAGCGGCGACCTTGCCGGCGCGCGGCGCCTCGAGCATCTCCTCTTCGATGATCTCCTGGCAGAGGTTGATGCACTCGTCGCAGATGTAGACGCCCTGTCCGGCGATCAGCTTGCGGACCTGCTCCTGGCTCTTGCCACAGAAGGAGCAGCGGTACGGGACCTTCGTCTTGCTGGTCATTGTCCGAACGATAGCACGCGCATGGCTGCCAACCCGTATCCCCCGATGGTCCCCGATAGCATGGGCGCATGCCGGAGCGCATCGCGTCATTCGCCTCCCTGGAAACCCCTATCGGGCGCCTGTGGCTGTCCGGGACCGATGCTGGCCTGCTGGTTCTCGCCCGATCGGAGAACCCTGGGGCACTCCT
The DNA here is from genome assembly GCA_040002615.1 of Chloroflexota bacterium. GTDB lineage: Bacteria > Chloroflexota > Limnocylindria > QHBO01 > QHBO01 > DASSCW01. Next base: position 5,948 of record JBDUEE010000065.1, read on the forward strand.
GATGGAGCTGCAGCGGCGCCGATGGTCGGCCGAGCCTGATCCTCCTTCGCTGTCCCGGCCGCTGGCCGCGCTGACGGCCTACTTCGCGGGGTCGCGCGGGTCGGTCAGGCTGCCGCTGGACCTCCGCGAGCTGTCGCGTTTCGACGCAGCCGTGTATCGGGCGGCGATGCAGATCCCGTACGGCCACACTGTCTCCTATGGCGATGTGGCCGCCAGGGCCGGTTCGCCACGGGCGGCACGGGCGGTTGGCGGCGCCATGTCGCGCTGCCCGCTCTTTCCGGTGGTGCCGTGCCATCGGGTGATCCACGCCGACGGATCGATCTCCGGATGGGGGCCGGACCTGTGGGTCAAACGCTGGCTGCTCGATCTCGAGGGCCGCGCAAAGCGCATCCGCGCGCCGCGCCGCCTCCTCACCGAGTAGGCGCGGATCTCGCTGATGAGCTGTGCTGCCTCGGGTTGTCGGCCACTGCGGCCAGCACCGCCTTGATCTCGAACGGCTGGATGCCAGGATGCTTCGCCAGGATGAGCGCCACCATGCCCGCCACGTGTGGCGCCGCGAAGCTGTTGCCGGTGGCCACGGTCGAACCACCGTCCTTCCAGGCCATTGGCACGTCCACTCCCCATGCCCCGAACTCAACCGGTGGAGACGGGTTGTAGTAGAGGCGCCAGGGATCGGGCTCCCCGTGGGCAGCCACCGAGAAGACGGACGAGAAGAGTGACGGGTAGCTGGCGGACGGAACGTTGTTGGCGGCGCTGATGAGCGGCACCCCCTGGAAATAGGCCTTGTCGACCAGCTCGTGGAAGACTGGGAAGAGCGACTCGCTCTTCGATGAGAGGCTCAGGTTCAGGACGTCGATCCGCTGGTCGATCGCCCATTCCAGACCCGCGGCGAAGGCCGTGCCCTTGCCGCGTAGATCGGCGCCAAGCACGCGAACCGAGACCAGCTCAACGTCCGGCGCCATGCCCAGAATGATGCCGCCGCAGGCCGTCCCGTGACCGAAGAGATCGCTGCCGTCGTCCGGAACGATCGTCGGCTCACCGTCGACCATCTCCACCGCCACGCTCTCGACCACGCGCCCCAGCAGGCGTGGATGGTCCTTCTCAAGTCCGCTGTCGAGGATGCCAACCCGCACGCCGGCTCCGGTCGAGCCACCCCAGGCCCAGTCGCGCGTGATGCCGCGAAGTCGCATGCCGCGGGCAAGGCCCGCCGTATCCGTGAACGGCTCAGACCATGCCGGTAGGTCCAGGCCGCTCACCGTCGCCTTGGCGCTCGCTCCGCGTGACGCGCCACCACATTGAGAATGTCAGCGACCAGGGTCAGGTCGCGCTCGCCCAGGGTGCGCAACGCCTCGACATGATCCACCAGGTGCCAGAAGGGGGTATCGGCATGGTCGTCAAGCCCGCGCGTGGCGTCCGACACAAGCGCGTCGACCTGCTCGGAAGTCATGTCGTCGCCGGCGAGCTGGCGGAGCACTTCGGCCAGCAGGCGAGCCGAGCCGGCCTGCACCCGCGTCGCGTTGATGGCCGTCGTCGCCTGCGCGGCAAAAACGCCCAACAGCTCCATGTCATGCAGCGAGAAGCTTTCCGTGCCGCGCTTGTCGAGCACCTGCAGCACGCCGATGGTGCCTTCTTCGTCGAGCAGCGGGACGGTGGCGATCGATCGCGGCACATAGCCCGTCCGTTCGGCGGCCTTCTGGTCCCAGCGCGGATCGGAGGCTACGTCTGACAGGGAGATGGCCTGGCCGGTTGAGAAGACAAATCCGGCAATCCCCTCCGACGGTTTGACGGTCAGGCCGATGGCACCCGCCCCGTGGGCGCCGGAGGCTACGCGGAACTCCAATCGGTCGGGGTCCCGCTCGAAGAGCGCGATGGACGATGCCTCGGCATCGAACAGGCTGGCGGTCGCGTCCACGATCGACTGCAGGAGCTTCTGCTCCATCGGCCCCTGCAGTCCGCGGGCAATGACAGACCGCCGCGCCACTGCCCTGAGGGCGGTGAGCGCGGCGGTCAGCTCGGGTTCAGTTGTCAACGCCTACACCTTGGCGATGTGCCCCTCGGTGTCGTCGTCATCCGATTCCAGGGCGATCGTGGCGATGTGCCCCTCGGTGTCGCCGTCATCCGATTCCAGGGCGATCGTGGCGATGTGCCCCTTGGTGTCGTCGTCATCGGATTCCAGGGCGACGGTGGCGATGTGCCCCTCGGCGTCGTCATCGGATTCCAGGGCGACCTGTGCCATGCCCCGCTCCGTGCGGTCATCGGATTCCAGGGCGACCTTTGCGACATGTCCCTCGGCGTCGTCATCGCCCTGCTGGGCAACCTGCGCGATGCCTTCGCCTTGCGGGTCCTTGTCCTGTCCCATTGCCAGTACCCCTTTCGGATCTTTCGCTTTGTGTCCGCCCGATCGGGCGTCTGTTTGCGAACCATACGGCCGCTGCACGCGGACGGCTAGCCCCTTACCGACCGAATTTGTATCCGCTGCGCGACACATCTCCTGTCGTGCGCGTCAAAGGCTACTTCTTCTTTGGTTCCGGCGCGACGTCCACCTTGGCTGCCTCATCGGCAGTCGGCACCGTGCCGCCGGCCTCCTGGGCCATCGAGATGAGCGACTCGGTCGTGCCGGCGAAGACCTCGTCGATCACGCCGTACTCCTTGGCCTCCGCGGCGCTCAGGAAGTAGTCCCGTTCCGAGTCGCGCCGCACCTTGTCGTACTCCTGCCCGGTGTGATCGGCCAGGATGTGCATCAGCCGATCGGTCAGGTGCAGCATCTCCTTGACCTGGATCTCGACATCGGGAGTGTTGCCTCGGAACCCGCCCGAGCCCTGGTGCATCATGATCCGGCTGTTCGGCAGCGCATAGCGTTTGCCGGTGGCGCCGGCGGCCAGCAGGACCGCCCCCATCGACGCTGCCTGGCCGATGCAGATCGTGCTCACCGGCGCCTTCAGGTACTGCATCGTGTCGTAGATGGCCAGGCCACTGGTCACGACTCCGCCAGGCGAGTTGATGTAGAGGCTGATGTCCTTCTCCGGATCCTCACTCTCCAGGAAAAGCAGCTGGGCGATCACCAGGTTGGCAATGTGATCCTCGATCGCGTCGCCCAGGAAGATGATTCGCTCCTTGAGCAGGCGCGAGTAGATGTCGAAAGCTCGCTCACCGCGAGCGCTCGACTCGATGACCATCGGGACCAGCATGCGTCTACTCCTGGGTTGGCTCGGCCGATGCTGCCGCCGGGGCGACGGGCGTATCGGTCCCGAGGGCGCGTTCGATCAGGGTGTCGACCAGTTTACGGTTGCGCAGCGTCATGCGCAGGTAGCTGCGGCCGCGCCGCGACGTGAGGTAGCCGGAGAGCTTAGGGTCGTTGGGGTAGCGCGCCAGCTGCTGGTCGATCTCGGCCTGCACCTCTTCGGATGTGGCATCGATGCCCTCCCTCTCGGCGATGGCGGAGAGCACGAGCAGGACCTTGACGCGACGCGAGGCGGGCTCGCGCAGCTCGCTGGCCAGTTCGTCGGGCGTCTGCTTGGCGAGCGCCAGGTACTGCTCCATGCCGATGCGCTGGCTGGCCAGCCGGTTGCCGAGCTCGTCACGCATGATCTCGATCTCGTTGGCAACCATCACCTCGGGCAGCTCCACGGTGGCGTTGCTGGCGGCGAAATCGATGATCCGATCCGCAAAGGCGTGGCGCGCGTCGTCGACGGCGCGCTGCTCGAGCGCGTCGCGGATTTCGGTCCGCAGCTCGTCGACATTGGCCACGTCGCCGACCGAGCGGGCGAACTCGTCGTCCACCTCGGGCAGCAGCCGCTCGCGAACGTCGAGCAGGGTCACCTCGACGCCGGCCTGCTTGGCGCGCAGCTCCTCGACCCGGTAGTCCTCGGGGAACGTGATCTCGAAGCCCTTCGTCTCATCGATCGCCATGCCCAGCAGCTGGTCCTCCCAACCGGGGATCATGCGGTCTTCGCCGATCACCAGCGGCAACCGATCGGCCGACCCGCCCTCGAAGGGCTCGCCGTCGATGGTGCCCACGAACTTCACCGCCGCCACGTCGCCCTTCTGCGCCGCGCGGCCGTCCACTGGGCGAAGCGTGGCCTGCTGCTCCCGCAGTTCTGTGATCACGCCCTCGACCTGCTCATCGGTCACCCGCGGCGACTCGAGGCTGAAGGGGTACTCCACATAGGCGCCCAAGCTCACCTCAGGCCGAACCGCGACCGTGGCGGTGAAGTGCACGATCTGCCCCTCTGCAACGCCGGCGGGGTCAATGTCGACCTCGGGCTGGTCGATCGGCAGAATGGCGACCTGGTCCAGTGCGGCGTCGTACGCGGCGCTGACCAGGTGGTCAATCGCCTCGGCGATGACCGTGCCACGCCCCACGAACCGATCGATCACATGCCGCGGCGCCTTGCCCGGACGGAAGCCGGGAACCTTGGTGCGCTCGGCGACATGCTGATAGGCGGTTGCGAAATGACTGTCGACGTCGGTGGCCGGGACCTCGATGTCGAGCTGGACCCGCGAGCCCGGCTGCGGGTTGGATGAGACGGTGACCATTGAGCTCCTGTGCGATAAGTGGGCGAGGCGAGATTCGAACTCGCACGTCTTGCGACACCGGCTCCTAAAGCCGGCGCGTCTGCCGTTCCGCCACTCGCCCTCAGCGCCGGCGGATGCCGTTCGAGGAGTCTAGCGAAACCGATGCCTATCGGTCGCCGGTCGAAAGGGTAGAGAAACCTGAGCCCGAGCGCGACGTACCTGTCAGCGCGGCCTGCGCGGCGTCCGCGGCCTTGGCGCGCTTGGGAGCCTCACCGGTGATGAACGCCTCGACCGCCTTGCGGGCCAGCGCCGCCGAAACCAGCGTGAGAGCAGTCTCGGCCGCCCTCCAGGCGGTGCGCGACGGGCCCGGCGGTCCCTCGACCATGGCCTTGGCCAGCGCCTTGCGCGCCTTGCGGTTCTTCAGCGGTTCCCTGCGCCAGCGCTGCACCTCCTCGATGAGCGCCGCCCTGGCCTGACCGGCCTTGGGACCAACCTCTGCGGCCAGTGCGTCGACCCAGGCCTGCATCGGCTTCGGCAGGGCGTCATACGCCTGCTCGACGTTCGACGGACGAATATGACGCCGCAAGGTGCGCGCCACGCGACCCGGGCCTCCGGCCACCAGGAAGACCGCGCCCGCACCGAGCCCGATGAACAGCGCCGGGTTCTCGCGGAAACGCGCCCGGATGTCCAGCGCGCGGCGGACGCGGGCCTCCAGCTCGGCGGCTGTCCGGTCATTGGTGGCCCGTTGTGCGGTCACTTCTACCCGCGTTTCAGCAAGCGTTTCGCCCACGCGATGTCCTCCTTGACCGATTCGATGGTCTCCTGCGGAGGCCCGACGCGAATCTTGCGGACGCCGCGCCAGGCAAGGAAACCGGCAATGGCAATGAACACTACGAAATAGATCAGGCCAACCAGCCACGCCGGCAGGAACGAGAGGAGCGCCGCGGTCGCCAGGATGACGGTCACGACGAGCGTGATCAGTGCGATGACCACGAAGGCGACGCCGATCGCGATCAGGATCAGGCCAGACTTCGTCTCCGTCAGCATCTGACCGATTTCCTGCCGGCCGTGCGTAAGCTCCAGGCGCACCAGCTGCACCACGCCTCCCACCAGCTGGCGGGCGAGGCCGAAGATGCTCGGTCGCGACTCGTCGGCGTCGGTCATATCTGCTCCATGGCGGCTTCGCGGATAGGAATCGGGCGGTGGACGATTCTAGCAAGCACCGGACCGTCCCCCTGAAGGGCGCTCGGGCAGCCCCTCGGCTATCCTGTCGCGCCAGTGACCAAACGACGGACTTCCGGCACTCAGCGGCGCGGCCGAGCCAGCGAGGCGGCAATGGGCCGCCGCGTGGACCAGCGGCGCGGTGGGTCGCCCATCGACATTCGACTGCTGATCGTGGGCGGCGTGCTGGTTCTTGGCGCAATCGTGCTCGGGATCGTGCTCCTGTTCGGTGGCGGCGGCGAGACGAACTCGGTCGGCACCCGAATGCCGGACGAGGGGGCCAACCACGTTCCCCAGACGCAGGTCCCCACCTACCGGTCAGTCCCGGCAACCTCCGGTCCGCACTGGAGCCTGGGTGACGGGATCGCCCCATTGTTCTGGAAGGTGTACACCAGCCCCGTGCCCGAGCCCGCGGCGGTGCACAACCTGGAGCACGGCGGGATCGTGATCTGGTATCAGTCGACTGCCACCCCGGAGGATATCCAGAAGCTCACCCAGTTCGTGCAGCAGCAGCTGGGGACCAGCCAATTCAAGATCATCCTGTCGCCATGGGACGGCAAGGATTTCGGGCATCCGATCGCGGTGACCGCCTGGGACTGGCTGCTCTACCTGGACAGTGCCGACATCGATCAGATCCGGGCATTCCAGAACGCCCATCCCGCGTCGGACGCGCCTGAGCCCTTCGGCGGACCGGCGCAGGGCGCCGGATAGAGCTTCAACAGAACCACCTCGCAACCGGATCATTGGGGATCCTTGCGGGACCCTCAGAACGCCTTCGCAGGCGTACGCTAAGCCGGTTGGAGGTGGCTCCATGAATCAGGCTACACCTGTGCAGCTGACTGGATCAAGACCGGCTCACCGGGCGCAGGCCTGCCAGGTTGCCGTAGTCGAGCACGGATGGCATCATTTCGCGGGCGGCTAGCTCAACGGCAGAGCAAGTGACTCTTAATCACTAGGTTCAGGGTTCGAATCCCTGGCCGCTCACCACTGATTTCCAAGCACGAAAGGGCCCCGCTCGGCATTTGTCAAGGGGGCCTGAGTTAAGCGCCGGGCGTAGCCGATCATCTGCGTCAGCGGCGCTCATCCGTGACCCATTAAGCTCAGTCAATACGCCTGCTACGATCGGTCCGATGCGTCACGCTCTAACGCTGGCCAGCCTCTCATTAACCAGTCTGCTGCTGGTTTCGCTGTGGGGCCTCTCATACGGTGCCACGCTCTATGGCAACAATGCCTGTTGGTATGGCGCCGGTCCGGAGCACCCTGGCTGGTGCGCAACAGTCGCACAGTGGGGTAACGCTCTGGCGGTCGGGCTGGGCGTCGGCGTATTTGCCGCGCTCGTAGTCATCGGCATGTGGGCAGTCATCAGCCGGACGGTCAGCCGAAAGGACCGCACCGAAGCCTGATGGCTGGTCCGCCACCTCCGTTGCTCGACGATCGGCGTTGAGATGACTACTTGATTTCGACGACCTCGACATTGCCAACGCTCTGCACGACGCGCACGCCGATGCCGAGCGGCTGCCGTTCGATGGCCAGGTCGACCGATGCGGATCCGACGCGCAACCCGGTGATCTCAAGGTGGTCCAGGAACTCCGGCAGGCGCGAGTGGCGGAATGCGATCTGGCGGTGCGGAGCATCGATCTCCATACCCAGGGCCGCCTGCAGCAGCATGAAGACCGATCCGGCCGCCCATGCCTGCGGCGAGCAGGCCACCGGGTAGCGGGTCGGCCCCTCGCCCGGTCGGCGGCTGAAGCCGCAGAACAGCTCTGGGAGCCGGCCGAGGTCGAATTGACGGCTGACCTCGAACATGCCTTCCAGGATTCGCGCCGCAGCGTCGTGCTGGCCGTATCGCGACAGGCCCAGCGCCACAATCGCGCTGTCGTGAGGCCAGATCGACCCGTTGTGATAAGCGATCGGGTTGTAGAGGGCCTCGCCGGCGGCCACCGTGCGCACACCCCAGCCAGAGAATGAAGCGTCGGACATCAGCGTCGCCGCCACGCGTTCGGCGCGCTCCGGCAGGGCGATGCCCGCCATCAGGGCGTGGCCGGCGTTCGACGTCCGGACCCGGCAGCGTTGCTTCGTGCCGTCGAGAGCCAGGGCGTAGGTTCCAAGCTCCTCGTCCCAGAAGGCTTCGTCGAAGCGCTGTCGCAGCGTCGCGGCACTGGCCCGGAGCTCGCGGGCGAGATCGGTCCGGCCCAGTCGCTCCGCCAGGTCGGCTGCACCCGTGCGCGCCGCGTAGGCATAGCCCTGCTGCTCGCAGGTGGCGATCGGCCCCGTGGCCAGCGACCCATCGGCATGGAATATGGAGTCGTACGAGTCCTTCCAGCCCTGCTGCTCCAATCCGTGCTCGTTGCTGCGAGCGTATTCCAGGAAGCCGTCGCCATCCATGTCGCCGTAGGTATCCATCCACTCGAGGGCGCGCTCGACGTGCGGCCACAGCTGCGCCGCGGCAGCGGCGTCATCGGTCTGGCGCACGTACTCTGCTGCCAGCATCACGAACAGCGGCGTGGCGTCGTGGCTGCCGTAGTAGCGGTCGAAGGGCACCTCGCCCAGGGCGGCCATCTCGCCCTGCCGCACCTCGTGCAGGATCTTGCCCGGTTCCGCATCGCGGACCGGGTCGATCCGATCGGCCTGCTGCGCGGCCAGGTAGCCCAGCACGCCGCGCGCGAGCTGAGGCGCAACCCACAGCATCTGCATGGCAGTCACGATCCCATCACGGCCGAAGACGGTGCTGAACCACGGCACGCCGGCATACGGGTACAACCCCTGTGGCGTCCGCGAGGTCAGCATCGCGACATCGACCGTGCTGCGGTCCAGCCATTCGTTGAACAGTGCGTTCGAGCTGGTCAGCCGGGCGCTGCCGTGTATGACGCGCGCCAGGTGGCGGCGCGTCCGGTCGGCAGCCGATTCGAAGCTTGGCACGGAGACGCGGCGCGTCCGGCCTGACTCGCACGCGATCGACACGTCGATCGTCACTGCCCGGGCGACGGGCAGGTCGAGCTGGAACGTCGCCTCGCCAGCGTCGATGCGCAGCGGCCGAGTCGAGAAGGCCAGCCGGGTGCGACGCACAACGCCATCCAGTCCCACATAGCGAAGCACCACGCCGCGCTCCGAGACGAGGGTCGGCAGCCGCCGGCCGCGTGCCGCGCGACGCACGCCGCGGACCTCGAACAGGTCGGCGAAGTCGGCCTGGTAGCGGATCGTCAGCAGCAGCCGGACCGGATGCGGCACGAAGCTGCGCGCGACGATGCGCTCATGGCAGATGCCCTGCCACAGCACCTTGCTGCGGGCGAGGTGGATGGAGCTGTGCGGCAGCCGCTGCCGGTCATGGCCGAGGTCGGTGTTGGTCAGGTCGAAAGCGAGTCGCGAGTTGTCGCGCCTGGCCGTCGATCCCAGCAGCAGCGGGCGGTGTCCCGCCAGGCGCAGCTGCAGGCCGGAGAGATGGCGCGTGCCGCGGTGATAGATCCCCTCCTCGCCCATGCCCTGCGGGCTGATATCGCCGTGCCGATCGAAGACGGCGAAGGACTCGCCATGCTTGAGGACCTGGTCGTAGGTATCGGCCAGCTCCGATCCAGCCTGGATGTCGTAGCGGGCATCGATCTCCCCGAGCGCGGCGGGCTCGGGGGGTGGCGTGTCAGCCATGAGCGGTCACCTCGCCGCGATGGGTGGCGGTGTCCATCAGCGGCAGTCTGCCATGCGCGACGCCGTCGGCGTGCGATTGTGACGGTCCGTGGTAGCCTTCGGCCGCCCAATTCGCATCAGTTGAGGACTCCTGTCTTGCCCGAGGTTCCGATCCAGCGACACCTCCTGGAGAACGGACTGCGCGTGATTCTGTCGCCGGATGACAGCGCGCCGATCGTGGCCGTTAACCTCTGGTACGACGTCGGCAGCAAGCACGAGAGGCCGGGTCGCACCGGGTTCGCGCACCTCTTCGAGCACATGATGTTCCAGGGGTCTGAGCACGTCGCCAAGGGCGAGCATTTCGCCCTCATCCAGCAGGCCGGCGGGACCTTGAACGCCTCGACCTGGCTGGATCGCACCAACTACTTCGAGACCCTGCCCAGCCACGAGCTGGAGCTGGGGCTCTGGCTGGAGTCCGACCGGCTGGCCAGCCTCCTCCCCGCGATGACCCAGGAGAAGCTGGACAACCAGCGAGAGGTCGTGAAGAACGAGCGTCGCTTCTCGGTCGACAACCAGCCGTACGGCAGCTGGGACGAGCGTATCCAGGCCCACCTCTTCCCGGAGGGCCACACCTACCACCACTCGACCATCGGCTCCATGGAGGATCTGAACGCCGCCAGCCTCGAGGACATCGGCGACTTCTTCGCGACCTATTACGCGCCGAATAACGCAGTGCTGACGGTGGCCGGCGATTTCGAGCCGGAGACGGCCATCGAGATGGTCCGCCGCCACTTCGGCCCGATCCCGGCCAACGCCTCCCTGCCGCCCCCGCCCAACATGAGCATCGCGCCGCACATCGGCCGTGAACTGCGAGAGGTGGTTCCGGATCGCGTGCCGCTGCCGCGGGTATACCTGGCCTACCGCATGCCGGTGTTCGGGACCGATGCCTTCGACGACCTGTCGGTCGCCTCCGACCTGCTGGGCACCGGGCGCGCCTCGCGGCTGTACCGCACGCTGGTGCGGGAGCAGCAGCTGGCGCAGGACGTCAGCGTCTTCCCCTTCCCGGTGGTGGGTGGCGCGTCGATGTTCACGCTGTGGGCCACCGCTCGGCAGGGCGTCGGCCATGAGCAGCTGGAGGCGGCCCTCCTGGCGGAGATCGACCGCCTGGCCGGCGAGGGGCCAAGCGGCGAAGAGCTCGAGCGGGTGCGGAACCTGCACGCTGCCGCCGTCGAGTCGAGCATGGAGCGCATCGCCGAGCGGGCCGATCGGCTGTCCATGTACGCCTGCCTGTTCGACGAGCCGGGGCAGATCAATTCCGAGCTCAGCCGGTACTGGGAGGTCGACGCCGGCCGAGTGCGCGCCGCGATGGACGACACGCTGCGACCGGACAACCGCCTGGTGCTCACGTACGTGCCGGCCGAGGCTCCGGCCGACAACCAGGAGGCCGCCTGATGCCCGCCACCCTGAATCCGCGCCGGCCGACTCCTGGAGCGCCGAGGCCATATCACTTCCCCGACTTCACGCGCACGACGCTGGCAAATGGCCTGACGGTGTGGGCCGTGCCCGTCCCCAGCGCCGCGGTCGTCAACATTCACCTGCTGGTCGACGCCGGTGCCTCGTCTGAGGACGAGCCACATGGCGGCCTGGCCGCGCTGACCGCGCAGCTGCTGGTCACCGGTACGCAGCGACTCGACGCCTCGGCCTTTGCCGAGGCCACCGAGCGGCTGGGCATCGAGGTCAGCAGCGAGTCGAGCTGGGACTCGGCGCGTGCCGCCTTCCAGGCGCTGCCAGAGCACACAGACGAAGGCCTGGCACTCCTGGCGGAGATGGTCCGCCAGCCCCGCTTCGACCCGGGTGAGTTCGATCGCCTGAAGGCGGAGCGCCTGGCCGACATTCTCCAGGCCCGCGCAGATCCCGGCCGCCTGGCGGATGAGATGTTCATTCGCCACCTGTTCGACGCCGCAACACCGTACCGGCGCCTGTCGGCGGGCACGCCGGAAACGGTCACCGGCCTGACCCTGGACGACGTGCGCTCGTTCCACGCCACCCACTGGGCTCCCGGCACTGCCAATCTGATCGTGGCCGGTCCGCTCGACGCGGACACCGTGCTGCGCGTGGCAGAGCGACACCTGGCTGACTGGTCCGGCACCGGACCGGGCCATCGCGTTTTCGAACCGCGGGCTGCCGGCGAGCGACGCGTGGTGCTGGTGGACCGCCCAGGATCGGTCCAGACCGAGATCCGGGTGGGACAGCTGGGCATCAATCGCCGCTCGGAACGCTACTTCCCGGCAATGGTGCTGGGGGCGCTGCTGGGCGGTGTCTTTGGATCGCGCCTGAACCTCCGGCTGCGCGAGGAGCTGGGCTACACCTACGGAGCGCGCGCCGGCTTTGACGCGCGCCGTGCCGTTGGTCCGTTCAGCGCCGCCGCTGCGGTCCAGACCGACGTCACCGCCGATGCGATGCGCGAGATGGTGGAGCTGCTGACGCGCGTCCGTGACACCGCTCCGCCGGAGTCGGAGCTGCACGAGGTGCGCGACTACCTGGTGGGCGTGTTTCCGCTCCGCTTCGAGACCACCGGCGGGGTGGCCATGGCCATCGAGCCGCTGGCGATTCATGGGCTGCCGGATGACTATTGGCACACCTACCGGCAGCGCCTGGAAGCGGTCGGGGCCGATGACGTCCTGGCGGCGGCGCGCGACCTGCTGCACCCCGATCAGTTCCTGATCCTGGGCGTCGGCGATGCCAGCCAGGTGCAGGCTGCCGTCGAGGCGACCGGCCTGGGTCCTCTGCAGGCCGCTCCGTCCGACTGATCCGCCGCAGTCCCCGGGCCAGCATCCTGGCGACGATCGGTTCGGGGTCCGGCGGACGCACCAACAGGAAGTTGGCGTGGGACGGCAGGACGCGCCAGCCCAGCCGCTCGATCGTGAAGGCGCAGCAGTTCGGTCGGCTGCCGAGTCACCTGGCTCACCCCTCGTCAGCGGGTGGCTCGGCCTCGCTGCCATTGCCGGCCGCTGCGCCGCGCGGCCAATGCAGGACGAAGGCGGCACGCGGGCGGCGCTCTTCGAGCTGAACCGATCCGCCCTGCGCCTGCATCGCCGCGTTCACCAGGAACAGGCCCAGCCCCAGCCCTCGCCCGGAGCTGACCCGCTCCGTGAAGAGGATGTCGGCCACCTCATCGGAAATTCCCGGCCCGGCATCGCGCACTCGCAGCAGCGGGGCGCCGCGCGCGTCGATCTCGATATCAACCGGCGCATCGGGCTCCGAATAGCGATCGGCGTTGGTCAGCAGGTTCGTGATCGCCTGCTCGGTTAGCGGACGATCACCGCTGACCAGCGGTTCGCCGACGGCAGTGACCCGCACCTCCCGCTCGCTGCCCCTCGCCCGCAGACGCTCGATGCCGGCATCCACCGCCGAGCGCAGGTCGAATCGCTCGACGCTCGCCTCCAGGCGGCCGGCCTCGGCGCGTGAGAAGAGCTCGAGTCGCTCCAGGATGCCGATCGCGGCATCGACCGATTCCAGGGCGCGCTCGCCATGAACCTGGGATCGGCCCGAGGCCACTGCCTGGCGATTGGCCAGCTCGATCCGCGCCTTGGCCACGGCCAGCGGGTTTCGCAGCTCGTGCGCCACGAAGCTGGCGAAACGCGACAGCCGGCGGCGCTCGTCGACCTCCTTGCCGACGTCGCGCAGCAACAGCACGGCGCCGCCATCGGGGATAGGGGTGCCCTCCACGTCGACCAGCAGGTCGCGCCCGGACATCGGCAGCCGGACAAGCATGCGGCTGCGGAATGCCTTGCGCCGGGCCCGCAGCTGCGGCCACTCGTCGCGAGGCAGCGAGCGGCCACGTTCGTCGCGAGGCTCGGCCCCCCGACCCCACTCGTCCACCGGTCGGTCGTAGAAGCTGCGGCCGAAGATCCGCAGCGCAGCGCGGTTGGCATACGTGCCGCGCCCCTCGGCGTCGTACACGATCAGTGGCTCAGGAATCGCCTCCGCCACCTCCTCCAGGAGGGTGCGCTCCCGCTCGACCTGCTCCAGCGCCGCATTGAGCTCACGGCGCGTCGCGTCGGCCTGCTCGCGCTCCTCGGCGGCGCGACGCTCAGTATCGGCGATTGCATCGCGGGCCGCGCGAGACTCGCGGGTTTGGCGCTCGGCGCGCAGGGTCAGCAGGATGACTGCCGGCGAGCCGAGGGCAAATGCCAGCAGGCGCACCAGATCCGCAGGAGTGACGATGTGTGCGCCGATGGGCAGCGTGAAAGCCGCCATCATGACCCCGGCCGCGACATACGCCCAGATGGCCGGCACGCCACCCAGCACCAGCCCAACGGCCGCCACTGCCAGGACAGCCAGCACGGTGAACGGGGCGGACTGCCCTGTCGCTCCCGCCAGCCACTGTGAGAAGACGGCCGCCAATCCGCCCGCTAGGGCGCCCAGGATCGCGCGACGAACGTCCCGCAGCGTCACCAGGCGACGAAGCCTAACGTACTTGCGCGCTGGCGACGGGCGCCCGCGCTCGCGCGGCGCCGAGCGCAGCGCGACGCCGGCTGGCCTCGCTACGCGCCTCCTCGCGCTCACGTGCGCGCGCCAGGCGACGGCGTGCGGCCCCGATGCGCCGGATCGGGTCTCCGCCGATGCGTCGCCGCTGCAACGCCTCGGGGTGGTCACCGCGCGCAAGGGCCGCCAGCAGCGACGAGGCACGGTCCAGTTGGCCCGCCTCGGTCAGCAGCTGCACCAGGCTGAACCACCGCGCCGGCTCCGTGATCGGCTCGTCCACGATGCGCTCGACAAGCTCGCTTGCGCGACCGTGGTGGCCGGCGCGCCGAAGGGCCGCAAGGGCCGCGCGCACGTCGGGGAAGCCGGGCGGCATGTCGAGCGCCTCGAGGTAATTGAGCAGCAGCTCGGCTGCCTCGGCGCGATCCTCGATCGTGCCACGTCGCACGCGCTGGTCGCGGAACTCGGCCAGCAGCACTCGCAGCTCGCGCTCCACCCAGCGGCGCTGGCTGCTGCTGGCTGGATAGCGCTCAGCGACCTGGCGCAGGAACCCGATCCCACGCAGGAACATGCCGGTGCTGACGTATGCGGCGCGCAGGTCGGCACGGACCAGCGTATCGAATGTGACATCGAGGTCGACCAGCCTCTCCGTGGCACCGATCCAGTCGTCCTGGAGGCCACGCTCGCGGTAGTAGGCGGCCGCGTAGCGCAGCCAGTACAGCTCGGTGTGGGTGTGCCAGTCCTCGCCGGTGATGCGGTTTGCCACGATCCAGGCGTTTTGCACGGTGGGGCCGGCCATGAACACCTCTGCCGGCACGCGAAATCCCGCCACACTCCTCCATTGCGGCTGGTGCCAGCGGTTGGGCGCCTCGAGCCTCGGACGGCGCCGCACGCGGGAGGTGGCACCGCTGGGCACCTCGTCCGGCTCCAGCGGCCACGCCAGCGTCTCGGCAGTGCCGCGCTCCAAGGCGCGGTCGTAGTGGAGCCGCCGCAGTGGGTCGCGCAGCTCACGCCAGGCACGGTTGAGGGCGGCCGTCCGGCGCGTGGCCAGCGTACTGGTGGTGCTGCGGTCTGGATGGTGGCGCAGCACTGCCTCGCGGAAGGCGGCCCGAAGCTCGGCGCCGGTGGCGGAAGGTTCAGTGCCCAGCACGCCGTAGTAGTCCCGTTCCTCGGTGCGTGGCTCGCCGCTGGCGGACATCCGCCGAGCATACGACGAGGGGGCAGGTTGCCGCGAGCGCGGAGGCCACCGCGAGCGCGCAGAACGCCGCCGTGGCGAGTTCAACCGTTATGCTGCGGCCCGACATGCTTCCGACCTCGCGCACCGGCGGACCTCGCGCCGGGCATCTGCTCATCATCGGCGGCGCGGAGGACAAGCTGCGGCAGCGCCAGATCCTGTCGCGGTTCGTCTCGCTGGCGGGTGGGACGGACGCGCGGGTGGCGGTGATCTCCACCGCCTCGTCGCTGGGCGATGAGGCGACCGAGCTCTATGAGTCCCTCTTTCACCAGTTCGGCATTCCCGACGTGCGCGGGCTGCGCCCGCTGAGCAGAGACGACGCCAACCAGCCGTCTGCGGTCGAGGCGGTCACCGAAGCGACCGGCATCTTCATGACCGGCGGCAATCAGCTGCGCCTGTCGAGCGTGATCGGCGGCACCGCGCTCGGTCGAGCGATCATCGACCGCCACCGCCACGGCAGCATCGTGGCCGGCACCAGCGCCGGCGCCTCGGCGATCAGCACGCACATGGTCGCGTTCGGCACCAGCGGCACCACCCCAAAGCAGCGCATGACCCAGATGAGCGCCGGGCTCGGCCTGTTGCCGGGGGTGATCATCGACCAGCACTTCGAGCAGCGGAACCGCATCGGCCGGCTTCTGGCACTCGTCGCCCAGTCACCGGCCCTGCTGGGCATGGGCATTGACGAGGACACCGCCGCGCTGGTCAGCCCGGCGGGGATCATGGAGGTGCTCGGTAAGGGATCAGTCACCATCCTGGACCCCGCCCGGCTCCAGACCGACGCTTACGAGGTGAAGCGTCATCGGCCGATGATGGTCAGTGGGGTGCTGCTGCACTCGCTGCCGTCCGGCTATCGGTTCGACCTGCGCAAGCGTCGCCTGCTGGCGCCGCTGCGCCCAGTCTCTGCCAGCGAGCGTGACCTCGCCAAGCTGGCCAGTGCCTCGAAACTGACGCGCACCCTGATCCGGCGAATCGCATCCGAAGGCGCCGACGACAAGGCGCCAGAACGGGCTCGCCGGCGCGCACTCCTCGCGCGCCGCCTGGAGGAGGCGAGCGAGTGAGCCAATCGCGCGCGAAGGCGGTCATCGCTCCACGGTCGGTCGCCAAGGCCGAACGCGGCGCAGCGCGGCGTCGCGGCCGAAAGCCGACCGCTGCCCTGAAGATCCTCGAAACCCGCGTCTTTCGCGGGCCGAACTACTGGAGCTACGAGCCGACCATCAAGCTGCTCGTCGACCTGGGCGTACTCGAGGATTTCCCCTCGAACACGATCAAGGGCTTCGTCGACGGTCTGCTCGACCTGGTGCCAGGGGTTGCGGCCCACTCGTGCGGGACCGGCAAGGCGGGTGGCTTCGAGCACCGATTGCGCGAGGGCACCTGGCTGGGTCACGTGGCCGAGCACGTGGCGCTGCAGCTGCAGCGCGAGGCGGGCACCGAGGTCGGCCGCGGCAAGACGCGCAGCGCCGAGGTGACCGGGCAATACCACGTCGTCTACTCGTTCGGCGAGGAGAGCGTGGGCCTGGCGGCTGGGCGCCTGGCGGTGCGGCTGGTCAACCACCTGGTCCAGGCCGAACCCGACTTCGACTTCCGGGTCGAGTTCGAGAAGCTCGTGCTGCTGGCCGAGCGGGCGGCACTCGGTCCGTCCACCCAGGCCATCCTGGACGAGGCAGCGCTGCGCGACATCCCATTTATCCGCCTGAACGAGGAGTCGCTGGTGCAGCTGGGGCACGGCATGCACCAGAAGCGCATCCGCGCCACCATGACCAGCCAGACCAGCTCGCTGGGCGTCGACATCGCCTCGGACAAGAAGCTGACCAACAAGCTGCTATCCGGCACCGGCGTGCCCGTGCCGCGCTCCGAGGTCGTCCGGAACGAACAGGAGGCGTCGGCCGCAGCCGCGGCGATCGGCTACCCGGTCGCAATCAAGCCGCTCGATGGCAACCACGGCCGGGGCGTGATCCTCAACCTGGCCGATGACGACGCGGTGCGAGCTGGCTATGCCGCCGCGCGTGCAGAGTCGCGCCGAGGCGGAGTGGTGGTGGAGTCCTTCATGACCGGCAACGACTACCGCTGCCTGGTGATCGGCGGGGTGCTACGGGCCGTGGCCCAGCGCGTGCCGGCACACGTCGTCGGAGATGGTGAGCACTCTGTCGCCGAGCTGGTCGAAACTACCAACGCCGACCCTCGGCGCGGCATCGGGCACGAAAAGGTGCTGACCCGCATCACGATCGACAACGAGTCGATCACGTATGCCCGCGAGCAGGGCTTCGAGCTGGCCGATATCCCGCCGCGCGGGGTGCGCGTCTTCCTGAAGCGGACCGGCAACATGAGCACCGGCGGCATCAGCATCGATCGCACCGAGGAGGCGCATCCGGACAACGTCGAGATTGCCGAGCTGGCGGCACAGGTGGTTGGCCTGGACATCGCCGGCATCGACTTCATCTGCCCGGACATCAGCGTCCCGGTGCGTGAGACCGGCGGCGGGATCGTCGAGGTCAACGCCGCCCCTGGCTTCCGAATGCATACCCACCCGACGGAGGGCGAAGCGCAGTACGTTGCCAAGCCGGTGATCGATGGCCTCTTTCCGCCTGGCACGCCGTCGCGCATCCCGATCCTGGCCATCACCGGCAGCAACGGGAAGACGACCACCGCCCGGATGGTCGCGCACATCATGAAGGGCATGGGCCGCAAGGTCGGCATGACCTCGACCGATGGCATTTTTGTCGATGGCCGATTGGTGCGGAAGGGCGACATGAGCGGCCCGCGTTCGGCCTCCACCGTCCTGCAGAACCCGACCGTCGATATGGCGGTGTTCGAGGTCGCGCGTGGCGGCATCCTGCGCGAGGGCCTGGGCTACCAGCGCAACGACGTGGCCGTCGTGCTGAACGTGACCGGCGACCACCTCGGCCTGGGCGGCATCACCTCGATCCAGCAGCTGGCCAACGTAAAGCAGGTCGTGGTCGAAGCCGTGCCACGCGACGGCACGGCGGTGCTCAACGCCGACGATCCGCTGGTGGCCGCCATGGGCCGGCATTGCTCGGGATCGGTCATCTATTTCGGCCTGGACCCGGACAACGAGGCCATCAAGCGCCAAGGATCGCGCGGCCGCCGCGCGGTGACGCTGGAGCCCGGCCGCAACGGGGAGATGATCGTCCTGCGCCACGGCCGCAAGAGCATGCCGCTGGTCTGGACTCACCTCCTGCCCGCGACGTTCGAGGGTCGCGCACGCATGAACGTCCAGAACGCATTGGCCGCCACGGCCGCGGCATGGGCCGCCGGCGCACACCTGCATGACATCCGGCAGGGCCTGCGCACCTTCACCACCAGCTACTACATGGCGCCTGGGCGGCTGAACATGTTCGAGCTGGATGGCTACCGCGTCATCGTCGACTACGCCCACAACCCGCCGGCGGTGCGGTCGTTGGGCGAGTTCGTGGAGCAGCTGGCGGAGCCGTCCCCTGGTGGCCGACGCGCCCTGGTGACCGGGCGAAGGATCGGCGTGATGGCGACCGCCGGCGACCGCCGCGACGAGGACATCCTCGAGCTGGGGCGCACGGCCGCCCGGTTCTTCGACACGCTGATCCTGCGCGAGGACGCCAACAACCGCGGCCGGCCGCGCGGCGAGACGGCGGCGCTTATCGAACGAGGCGTCCGTGAGGCCATGGCCAAGGATGCTCGTACCGAGACCATCGAGGTCGTGCTCGACGAGCTGGAGGCGACACGGCGCGCCCTGGACCTCGGCAGGGAGGGCGACCTGGTCGTGGTCTGTGTCGATCATGCCAACGACGTGTGGAAGGAGCTGCAGCGCCGTCAGCACGGGGCTGCCGCCGGCGGCAGCGCGGGGACGATGACCGCGGTGACCATGATCGGCGACGAGGAGGCGACCCTGGAGGTCGAGGCCTGAGCCTTTAACCCGCCAGCAGGGCCTGCAATCGAGCCAGCGGCACGGGCTCGAACCCGGCCGACGCGAGCCAATCGCCGATCTCGACCCGCTCGACGTGGGTCATGACCGCCACCACATCCCCCTTTCGCGAGCGCCGCAGCAGGGCCTGCAGGGCGGCAAGCTCGCCGGGCTGCGCCTCGACCTCGCCGCCGAATCCGCCGGCCGCCACGCCGGCGCCCAGGATGGCGTTCATCTCCTCCAGCTCCCGACCTCGAAGGTAATGGTGCTTCTCGCAGATCACCACGTCATCGGCGCCTGAGCCGGCCAGGACACCCAGGTTGTGCAGGATCTCGTCGGTTCGGTCGCCGGCTGTGCCAACCGCCAGGCGAACCCTTCCGTGCCGGGCGAGCTGCCGCGCCACCTCCAGGAGGCCCTGCAGCCCCGCCTCGTTGTGGGCGAAGTCGATCAGCACCAACGTCCCGTCCCGCTCGTACAGGTTGAGCCGTCCCGGGTTCGCACCGGAGTCGAGGGTGAACGACCGCAGCCCTGCGGCGATCCTTCGCGAGCTCATGCCCAGTGCGTCGCACGCCGCCGCGGCCGCCAGCGCGTTCGCCACGTTGTAGCGAGACACGCCGCCAAAGGTGACCGGCAGCTCGCCGAGGGGAGCCAGCCGCCGCGCCCGCCGACCGGCGGCCAACAGTGTCAGCGCCCCATCGCGAACGATGGCAGCACGACCGCCGCGCTCCAACGCCTGCGCAACCTCCGGGCTATCGGCATCGAGGCTGAACGGATACCAGCCGGCGCGCGTCTGTCGTCGCATGGCCCACGCCCGCGGGTCATCGGCGTTGAGCACTGCCCAGCCGCCTCGCCTGGTGATGCGCACGACGGCGGCCTTCACGTCGGCAAGCTCGTCCAGGGTGTCGATCCCCTGCAGACCCAGGTGATCGGCCGATACATTGGTCACCACCGATACGTCATTTGCCCCGTAGCCGATCCCGCGCAGCAGGATGCCGCCGCGCGCCGTCTCCAGCACCGCGAGCTGCAGTCCCGGCTCGGCCAGGATGCGCGCCGCTCCGCCGAAGCCGGTCCAGTCCCCTGGCTCGATCAGCTCATTGCCGACGTAAATGCCATCGGAGTTGGTCATGCCCACGCGCATTCCGGCCTCGCGCGCGATGTGAGCGACGAGCCGCGTGGTGGTGCTCTTGCCGTTGGTACCCGTCACCGCCACGATCGGGATGCGCGGCGACGGAAGGTGAGAGCGCGGGCCAAGAGCGATGGCCGACAGCGAACGGAGCTCTCGCCGTTCGGTGCTCGACCCCAAGGCAACGCGGGAGGCCGAGGTTCCAATGGCCTGCGCGATCGCCCGCCGCCGCCACGGATAGGCAATCGCCGCCCGGCGATGATCGACCGACTCGCGCATTGTCACGCGGGGCGGTGCCAGGTCCAGACCTGCGTAGAGCAGTCGGACGACCTCACCGGCTTCGCTGGCCACTGCAGCGGCGGAGCCGGCGGCGTCGGCGGCGAATTCGAGCTTCACCGCTGGGCGGCTGAAGAATCGATTCGGCCCGTCCAGCACCCGCAGCTCGAGCAGCTCGACCCCTTCCGCGGCGGCGGCGTGCGGCATGGCCGGCAGTATACTCACGCGCCATGCCCGTCCAGACCAGCCTGAATGAGGCCGTCGAGGCACGCCTGCCACGCTACCTCGCCGAGCTGGAAACCCTCGTCAACACGGACTGCGGCTCCTACACGCCCACGGGCGTCAACCGAGTGGCGGATGCGGTGGCGTCGTCGCTGCAGGAACTGGGCGCGTCCGTCGAACGCACCGCCCACCGGGCGGCTGCCGGCGAGGCCCAGCTCGGCGACCTGGTGGTCGGACACCTGGCCGGAACCGGACCCCGGCTGCTGCTGATCGGTCACATGGACACTGTCTTTGACGAGGGAACGGCCGCCGAGCGCCCGTACACCGTCAGCGGCGATCGGGCGCAGGGTCCCGGCACGAGTGACATGAAGGGCGGGCTGCTGGCCGGGCTGCATGCCCTGGCGGCGCTGCAGGCCGCCGGCGCGCGCCCGGACGTGACCTTCGTGGCGAACCCTGACGAGGAGATCGGCTCCATCTTCAGCACGCCGCACATCAGGCGGCTGGCGGGCGAGCATGACGTCGCGCTGGTGCTGGAGCGCGCCCGCGCCAACGGCGACATCGTCAGCTCGCGCAAGGGCATCGCCGATCTGGAGGTGACCTTCACCGGCCGCGCCGCTCACGCGGGAGTGGAGCCGGAGAAGGGCCGCTCCGCGATCCTGGCTGCTGCCAAGCAGGTGATTGCCCTTCACGAGCTCAACGGGCGTTGGCCGAGCGTCACTCTGAACGCGGGGGTGATCGAGGGCGGCACCCGGCCGAACGTGGTGCCGGCCACCTGCCGGCTGCAGGTGGACCTGCGCGCCGCTACCGGCGCCGAGTTCGACAAGGCTGATGCCGAGGTCGAGCGGCTGGTGGCCGAGCCGGTGATGGACGGGGTGAGCGCTGCGCTGCGACGCATGGCGCTCCACCCACCGATGGAGCGTACGCCGGCCGCCGCACGCCTCGCCGAGCTGGCGGTCTCGATCGCCGGCGAGCTGGGCTTCGCGCTGCGCGACACGTCGACCGGCGGGGCCAGCGACGCCAACACCACCTCCGCCGCCGGGCTGCCGAGCCTGGATGGTCTGGGCCCGATCGGCGGCGATGACCATTCGGCCGACGAGTGGCTGGACCTGACCAGCGTGGTGCCTCGCATGGCCCTGCTCGCCAATCTGATCGTCCGTGTCGACCAGGCACTGTAGTCGACACGCCAACGGAATCCGCAGGATCGGACGCCGCGTGTAGAATCGGGGCTCCGTGAGCGACGACTTCCGCCACCGCACGCGCGTCGAAGTGCGGTTTCGCGACATCGACGCATTTGGGCACGTGAACAACGCCGTCGTCTCCACCTACGTCGAACAGGCGCGAGTCCGCTACCTGATCGACGTGCTCGATGTCGACCCGGTGGGCCGCATGCCGCTCATTCTTGCCAACATCAGCATCGACTACCTTTCGCCCATCTCCTTCGACGACGCGCTCGAGGTCGGCTCGCAGGTCGACTGGGTGGGCAACAGCAGCATCGCCATGTCGCACCTGGTGAAGGTGGCCGAGGGACGTGAGCTGGCGCGATCATCATCGGTCCTGGTCGCCTACGACTACCAGCAGGCCCTACCGATGCCGGTGCCGGATGATTGGCGCCGAGCATTCACCGCGCACGAAGGCCGCTCGCTGGAGCGGCCGCGAGGAGATGCATGACCGATTCCCAGCAATACGACCTCCTGATCCTGGGCGGTGGCATGAGCTATGTGGGCGCGATCCGCGCTGCGCAGCTCGGCCTGAAGGTCGGCCTGGTCGAGCGCGACAGGCTAGGTGGGACCTGCCTGAACCGCGGCTGCATTCCGTCCAAGGCACTGCTCGAGACGGCGGACCTGCTGCACCGCGTGGTGGAGCAGGGCGGGGAGTTCGGCCTGGCCGGGCACGAGAGCATCAGCCTCGACTACCCGGCGCTCGGGACGCGACGCGACGCAGTGGTCGACAAGCACGTCAAGGGCGTCGAGTTCCTGATGAAGAAGAATGGGATCACCATCATCCGCGGGCAGGGCACCCTGACCGGCCCCACCACCGTGCGGGTCTCCGGCGGGGAGTCGGGCGAGGTGGAGGCGACGGCCACCAACCTCATGCTGGCCACCGGGTCGGCCCCGCGCTCCCTGCCGGGCCTCGACATCGACGGCAAACGGATCATCACCTCGGACGAGGCGCTCACGCGCAACGACGCGCCCGGGCGGGTCACCATCGTGGGCGCCGGCGCCATCGGCGTTGAGTGGGCCAGCATGTACCGCGACTTCGGGTCGGAGGTGACACTGGTCGAATTCCTGGATCGCGTGGTGCCTCTCGAGGATCCGGACATCAGCAAGGAGCTGGGGCGCGTCTTCCGCAAGCGCGACATCGTCATGCATACCGCCTCCAAAATCGACACCGACACGATCCAGCGCACCGATGCCGGACTGCGGTTCACGATCGCGGAGCGGGAGGGGGACAAGCGCACGGAAATCGAGAGCGACCTGATCCTGGTGGCGGTCGGCCGGCGCCCACTGACCGATGGCATCGGCCTGGAACAGATCACCGGCATTGAGCTGGACCGCGGCTATGTCAAGGTGGATGGGTTCATGCGCACCGGCGTTGAGCACCTGTATGCCATCGGCGACATCGTGCCCGGCTACGCCCTG
>JBDUEE010000066.1:0-25815 GCA_040002615.1 Chloroflexota bacterium
GCGCGGTGTTGGCCGACGTGTGCCAGCGGTTGATGTTGTCGTGGTACTGGATCCCGGGGTCGCCGCAGACCCAGGCCGCCTCGGCCATCTTGCCGAGGAGGGCGCGAGCCTTGAAGGTGTCCATCGGCGCACCGGAGACCACCGCGGTGGTGGTCCAGTCGCCATCGGCCTCGACCTGCTCCATGAACGCGTCCGTCACGCGCACCGAGTTGTTGGAGTTCTGGAAGAAGACCGATTCGTACGCCTCGCCACCGTTGAAGTTGCCGTCATACCCCGCATCGATGAGGGCCCAGGCCTTCTTCTCCTCCAGCAGCTTGGAGTCGATGAAGTCCTCGATGTCCGGGTGGTCGGCATTGAGGATCACCATCTTTGCCGCGCGGCGGGTCTTGCCACCGGACTTGATGACGCCGGCGAAGGCGTCGAAGCCCTTCATGAAGGAGACAGGTCCGGAGGCCTCGCCGCCACCGCGCAGCGTTTCCTTGGAGGATCGGATGGTCGAAAGGTTGGAGCCGGTGCCGGAGCCGAACTTGAAGAGCATGCCCTCCGTCTTGGCCAGGCCCAGGATGCTCTCCATGGTGTCTTCGACAGAGTTGATGAAGCAGGCGGAGCACTGCGGGTGCTCGTCGATACCGACGTTGAACCAGACGGGGCTGTTAAAGGCGGCTCGCTGCTTGACGAGGATGTCCTTCAGCTCGTTGCGGAATGCGTCCGCGTCCTCATCGGTCGCGAAGTAGGCGTCCTTGATGCCCCAGTCGGCGATGGTGTTGGCGACGCGGTCGATCATCTGCTTGACGGATCGCTCCCGCTCCGGCGTGCCGAGCTGGCCGCGGAAGTACTTGGAGGAGACCACATTGGTGGCCAGGGCGGACCATGCCTTGGGAAACTCCAGGTCCTTCTGCTCGAACACCACCTTGCCGTGCTCGTTAGTGATGGCGGCCTCGCGTAGGTCCCACTCGACCGTGTCATACGGGTCGACGCCGGGGCGAGTGTAGCGCCGCTCGACGCTGATCCCCTTCCAGCTGGCCTTCTCTGTTTCCTTCAGCTGGCGGTAGCCGGACCCCTTGCCCGTCTTCGTGCCGTTGCCGTGACCGTTTCCGTTGTGGCCGTTGCCGTTGTGGCCGTTCTCGGTGGCGTGGCCGTTGCTGGTCGTATCGGTCTGGGCTGGGGTCGCGCTACGAGCCATGCTTCGTTCTTTCCTCTTCCTCCGGGGGCTGTATGGCTCCCGGCTTCCCTCTGCTTTCGCGGTCCGCGGACGGCCCCAATTGGCCGCGCGAAATGCCGCGATGGCGTGTCTCCACGCCGTCGATCTCAAGACGTCAAGTGTATGACGAGACACAGGCAGCGTCAACCCCAAAACCACAAGATCTGGTGGTGTCGCTTAGAGGCACCCTACCGTATGTTGGGGTTGTCAGGTGGGGATGTGTATGACTTGTGGACGGTCTGTGGAGGGAGTGTGGAGATGTCCATGGCTGCTCGTCTGGCGGCCTCGCGCGGGCTCTTCCTGGCAGCCCGCGCCGGCCGTTTGAGGCGTGGGCCTCATCGGGCTATTCACCACGGATATGGTGTCGGGAAGAAGCGGCACTTTTGGCCCTCTGGCGCATCGGTCCATGCACCCTCAGGCATACCAAGTTGCCGAATCGGGCTCAGGTTGCCGACACCATATCTCCAGTGAATGGGGGGCGGGTTTCAGAGCATGACGATGGCATCGGCGCCTGGATCCTTGCCTGCCGCGAGCAACCGCATGGCAGCAGCGGTGCGGATTGGGAAGGCTTCCGAGAATGCGGGCCCGGCTGCACGGAGGGCCCGACGATTCGTCTCGGTAGCCGCTACCAGAAAGATCAGGCGAGCTGCGCCGAGATCGCGGCGCTTCAGCTGGGCGGCGCGAGACTGTGCCTGGATATCCGCGAGGCGGGTGATTGCCTCCACGAGGATCGTCAGTTCGCCAATCGTGATCCGAGCGTCTGCCGCCCGCAGGTCGCCGGGGATGGGGACCGGCACCTCCAGCTCCCATCCCCAAGCGGCTGCGATCCGATCGCGAAACCGCTGGAGGAGCTGCAGCTGGGGCTGATCCAGGAGCCGACGCGTGGCCGGGTATGCGCGCACCCACAGACGGAGCCCCACCGCGGCGGCATGGCGCATGAGCTCCTCGAGCGAAGCGCGGACGTCTTTCGCCCGTTCGAATCGGCTGATCCGTGGCTGCGATGTGTCAAGACGGCGTGCGAGTTCGGCTTGGCTCATGCCGGCGGAGATCCGGGCGAGGCGCAGCTCTCGGCCGAGATCGTGGAGGATCCGTGTCGCCTGGATGGACGCCTCGTGGAGCGGACTCGTCCGGACCTTCGCCATGCGTCGCATCGTGGCGGATCGGTGCTTACCGGCGGCTTATTGAGGGGCCTCTTCGTGGCTGCGGGCGGGCCGACGGGCCATGCCTTCGGGATATTCAGCGTGGATATGGCGTCGGGAAGAAGGGGCGCCTTAAGGCAGTCCGGCGCATCGGTGCATGCACCCACAGGCATACCGTGTTGC
This sequence comes from Chloroflexota bacterium, assembly GCA_040002615.1. Lineage (GTDB taxonomy): Bacteria > Chloroflexota > Limnocylindria > QHBO01 > QHBO01 > DASSCW01. The sequence goes on from JBDUEE010000066.1 coordinate 2,524, forward strand.
CAAATCGGGGTCAGGTTGCCGACACCATATCTCCACTGCATAGGCCGTGGGGGAAAGACCCCGTCAGAGCTCCGAAAGGCGGCGCTGAGCCCGTTCGAGGTGCGGGGCAGCCCGTAACTTTCCGTAGACTCCGACCGCCTCTTCGAGGAGGGACCGGGCCTCGTCGGGAATCGCTTCAGCGAGCGCCTCGCGCGTGCGCGCGGCTTCAAATGACACCGGCAGCCGGTCGAAGGCGCCGATCGCGCGTCGGAGTGCACCGATCCCCTCGGACGTTTCGCCGACCGCCAGCAGCGTGCGCCCGTGCGCCCGCTCGGCCAGGGCGTCGAGCAATGGATAGCCGCGACGCAGCTCTGCCAGGCGCGGAATGAGATCACGCAGCTCGTCCCACGCCTGAGTCGCCTCCAGGCCGTCGAGCGCGGCCACAGCGGCGTCGACCCATCGCCAGCGGGGCGCGTCGCGCAGGACGTGGCGAGCGAGCTCGAGGCCCTCCTCGGTGGCACCGCTCGCGATGAGCGTATCGGCCACCATCCCTTCGACCGGACCTGGAAGCTCCTCCCACATGTGGGATTTGCGGGTCAGCACGATCGCTCGTTCCGCGTCGCCACGGTGGGCAACCACGAGGGCGCCGAGGCTTGGGCCGCCCTGAATCGCATTACAGCGGACGTTGGCCTCAAGCTCGTAATTGGCCAGGTGCTCGTCGAGGATTTGCTCCACCTCGTCCCACTCCCCCAATGCGTATGCAGCACGGATCACGGCGAAGCTGGCGTGCATCTGATCGTGGGGTGACAGGTCGCGCGCCAGCTCGCGGGACTGCCGAGCGAGCTCGAGCGACCGCGCCACATCACCGCCGAACTCGAAGATGGAGGTCGCGGCCTCCGAGTAGTCGGACGAGCGGCGCGCGCGAGCGGGGATCTGCTCGATCGCCGGAAGCGCCTCTTCGATCACCCGCAGTGCCTCGGCGTACTCGCCGAGCACCATGTGCAGGTCGGTGAGGATGTCGGCTGCGATGAACCTGACCGTCGGATCGCCAAGCTCGTCCGCGATGCGGGTGGCCTCGCGGGCGCCGGCCACACGCTGCTCCATCGGGATCGGATCCTCGCGGTCGCGCACACTGAGCCACCTCGCTGCCATACCGGCCAAGGCGACCAGCAACGTCGCGCGTTCCCGCTGGTCCTCCACGACGGCGAGGCCCTCGGCGATGAGCGCGTCCGCGCTCGCCAGGTCAGGTGGCACAAGAAACGAGCCTGCCCGAACCGCGACCATAGTGCCCGCCCGTCGGGCCAGGGAGGCGACCCGTGCGCGCTCGCCCGGATCTCGCCGCGCGATCTCGAGCGCGGCATTGAACGCCGCCATCGCCTCGTCTCCGTGGAACGCAACCTCGTGATCGCGGCCCAGCTGCTCGAATGCATCGAGCCGCTCCGCGTCGGATGAGGCCAGCGAGCGGGCCTGCTCGTGAAGCTCGACGGCGCGGTCGGTCGCGAAACGCCGGCGGGCAGCTCGCCCGGCCGCGATCAGTGCCTCGAACGCATGCCGGCGGAGATCCTCCCTAGCATCCGGATCGTCGAGCCACGCAAGATCGGCATCGTCGCCCGCGACGGCCGTCAGGTAGTGGTGAGCGATAAGCTCCGCAACCTCATCGGCCCGGTCTCCGGCAAGCTTTTCGATCCAAGCCGCCACCTCGGCATGTGCTCGCGCACGGCGTGCCTTCGGCAGGCTCGCGTAGGCGACATCACGCACCAGGGCGTGCTTGAAGATGTACTCGGTCTGGCCCGCGAGGGTGCTCATCGGCCGCACGAAGATGAGGCCCTTACGCTCCAGTCTGCCGAGGGCGTCGGCCACATCCTCGGCGCTCAGCGCCTCCTGGACGGGAGCAGCCCAGAAGGTCCTCCCGATGACAGCCGCCTCCTGGAGGGCCCGCCGCTCCATCGGCGCCAATGCGTCAACCCTGGCCGATAGGAGCGCCTGCACGCTGTCAGGAATGGGCGCGACGTCGATCGCGTGGACGGCGCGCCACCGGTCGCCATCCTGGGTCAGCGCCCCCTCGTCGATGAGCCGCTGGATGATCTCCTCGACGAAGAACGGGTTGCCTTCGGCCTTCGCCAGGATCTCGGCGCGCAGGGCCTCGGGAAGCTCAGCCACCTCCAGCAGCCGCTCCAGCATCTCGCCACCCTGGCGGTCGGTGAGCGGACGGAGCGAGATCGCGGCGGCCGCCTCGCCACCCGCCGGAAAGCCTGGGTGCGACTCGGCAAACTCCGGACGCGCCGTCGCGAGCAGCACGAGCGGGCCATCGGTGCGGCTCGCAATGCGCTCGAGCATCTCGAGCACCGGCTCCCCCGCCCAGTGAAGGTCCTCGACCACCCAGACCGCAGGGCCGCTTGCGGCGAAGGCGGTCGCGAAACGCGGCCAGGCGCGAACCAGGTCTTCGGCACTGATCGATGCGGCCGGCCCGGCATCCAGCTGGATGCCGGCGGTCATGGCCAGGGCGGCGGCCGTCACCTCGACCTCCCCGGGAGGCAGGTTGAGCGGCGCAAGCAGCTCGTCCAGGCGCTCGCGCAATCGCTCGCGGACGACCTCGACCGGCTCATCGAGGCCGATCCCGCACGCCCCGCGCAGGATCTCGGCCAGCGCCCAGTATGTGATCCCGTGGCCCACTGCCAGGCAGCGCCCGCGGAGGACCCTGACATCCGGATATTGGCCCTCGGCCGTCGCCAGGAACTCGCCGCCCAGTCGGGTCTTGCCGATTCCGGCCGGTCCGTAGAGGACCACCATCCGGGGTCGCCCGGCTTCGACCGCCTCGTCGAGCAGGCCGAGCAGGGTCGCCATCTCGCGATCGCGACCGATCATCGGTGCGCGCAGGCCGCGTACGCCGCGCTCACCGCGTTCGGCCGCTGGCAGGGCTTCCAGCAGCGGGCTGGCGCTCATCGGCCGAGCTTTGCCCTTAAGCTCCAGGGTCAGCGGCGCGTCGAAGCGAAAATCCCGGCGAGCGGCCGAGCGAGTCCTCTCGCCAACCAGGATCATGCCGGGCTCCGCCGCCTGCTCCAGACGAGCGGCCACGTTGACCGCGTCGCCGGCCACCAGTCCCTGGTCCAGGGCGCCGCTGGATGGGGCGACCACCTCGCCGGTGTTGACCCCGATCCTGACCTCGAGCCCGACGTTGTGCTGCCGCTCGAAGTCCACGTTCAGCTCGGCGAGCCGTGTCCGCATCTCGAGCGCGGCGTGGAGGGCGCGCTCGGCATCGTCTTCCCGGACGGTGGGAACGCCGAAGACCGCCATCACGGCGTCACCGATGTATTTCTCCACCGTGCCGCCCCACGATTCGATGATGGCGGCCATGGCAGCGAAATAGGCGCCGAGCAGCGTCCGGAGCCGCTCGGGATCGAGCTGCTCGCCGAGTGAGGTGGATCCGGTCACATCCGCGAACAGGATCGTGACGATCTTTCGCGCTTCGCCGCTACCCGGCCTGGCGACGGGAGTGCTCGCCATGGGTGGAGTCTACTGTCCGCCACGCACGATGCGCGGTTCATCAGCCGCCTCTGGGCGCATCCGGCTATTCACCCTGGGTATGGTGTCGGGAAGAAGCAGCACTTTTGGCCTTCTGGCGCATCGGTCCATGCACCCTCGGGCATACGGAGTTGCCAGATCGGGCTCAGGTTGCCGACACCATATCTCCACTGAATAGGCGGTCAGAGCTTCCTGCCGGAGGCGGACGCGGCCACGGCCGACTTGGCTGGCGGGGATCACCTTTTTGGCCTGTGGTGCATCTTGACAACACGTGTATGGTGTCCCTCCAGCCGAAGTCCACCGGCCCACACAACCGAAGACGTGCCCAGGAGGGGATGCGAGTGAGCCTCCTGTTGATGCGTGATTTGGCCTGGATGGCCCTCCTGTTGCTCTCGGTCGGTTTGGCCGTGCTCGCGCTGGCGGTCACTCAGGACCACGGTGAGACGACACGGCTCGATCGATGAGCGGCGTCCGCCAATTCCGGCTGCATTACCGACAGCTGTTGGTCGACGTGCGCCTCTACCAGGTGGACGGACGCTGGCTTGCCTCCGCCGACACGCCCGATGGCCCGAGCCTGCGAACCGGCTGGACGCCGCTTTCTGCCCTGGTCGAGGCGCTGGAGCCCTTCGACGGCATCATCGAGCAACTCCTTCAAACTGCCCCGCCGGGGCTGCTCGACCGCGGGGCGCTGGACCACTGAGCGACCCGAACCTCTGAACGACCCAGCCGGCCGCGGAGTTACTTCTTCTCCCCCCGGAGGTAGCTCCGCGGCCAGCTCGGTTGTTACCCCACAGCAGATGGGTCCGGCTAGGACGAGGTCCCCGGCGCGGTTGCAGCACGGCGGCCGACGCGGCGAGGCGTACTGCCGAAGGGGTAAGGTGCCGCGGACCTGGCGTGCTTGGCGAGGAAGGTGTGCAGGTCGGCGGGCAGCATGGGCGTCGCGAAGTGGAATCCCTGGCCGTACTTGCAGCCGGCGCCGCGCAGCCGAGCGAGCTGGACAGCATTCTCGATCCCCTCCGCCACGACCTCCACGCCCAGCCGGCCGGCGAGGTCGACGATGCCGGCGATCAGGGACAAGGCCCGCGGATCGGCCCCGATGGTGGTCACGAAGGAGCGGTCGATCTTGACCAGATCGAACGGCATGCGGGCCAGCTGGATGAGGGCGGCGTAGCCGGTGCCGAAGTCGTCGATCGCCAGGCGGACGCCGGTGGCGCGCACGCGGTGCAGCGTGCCGGAGGCTGAGTCCTGGTCCAGCCGGGCGCTCTCGGTAACCTCTAGCACGAGCCGGCTTGGGGGCAGGCCGGTAGTGCCCAGGATCCGGGTCAGCCTGGCGCCGAAGGTCGGGTCGGAGACCTGGACCGCGGAGAGGTTGACGCTGACGTAGCCCGGCGCGGGTGGATTGCCCGGCGCGGACCACGTGGTGGCGGCGCGGCAGGCCTCCTCCAGGATCCACTCGCCGAGCGGGCCGATGGCGCCGGTAGCCTCGGCCAGTGGGATGAACTCGGCCGGGGCCAGCAGCCCCAGGCTGGGATGACGCCAGCGCACCAGCGCCTCGGCGCCGGCCACCTCGCCGGAATCGAGCGACAGGATGGGCTGGTAGTGGAGCTCGAACTGCTGCTCGCGGATGGCGTTGTCCAGGTCGGTCCGCAGCTCCAGGCCGCGCACCACGGCCTGGTGCTCGGTCGGCTCGAAGACGGTGAAGGTGCCCTTGCCCCGGCCCTTGGCCACGTACATGGCGATGTCCGCGTCGCGCATCAACGCCTCGGCGGTGTCCACTCCGCCCGCGCCCAAGCTGATGCCGATGCTCACTCCGACCGCATGCAGGTACCCACCATCCAGAAGCACCGGCACCTGTACAGCGGCCAGCAGACGGCCGGCGACCAGGGATGCCTCGTAGCGGTTGGGGCTGTCGGCCAGCAGGACGGCGAACTCATCGCCCCCCAGGCGCGCGACAGTGTCCTCCGGTCGGGTCGCGCCGGCCAGCGCATCGGCCACCGCTCGCAGGACCTTGTCCCCGGCGGCGTGCCCATAGGCATCGTTCACGGTCTTGAAGTCGTCCAGGTCCAGGAACATGACCGCCACGCTGCCCTCGCGGCGGCTGAGCGCGTTGCCGAGGCGGTCGTGGAACAGGACCCGGTTGGCCAGGCCGGTGAGCGGGTCATGGAGCGCGCGTCGTTCGAGCTCCTTCTCCAGCACCTCGCGCTCGCTCAGGGTCGTGCGCAGCGCCCCGACCACTCCCTCCAGCCGCAGGATGACGAGCAGGAACAGGATCACGCAGCCCGCGGCGACCACCGGGACGTCGATCTGGCCGCCGGCCAGCCACTGGATGATCAGCACGGCCGGCCCCATCAGCGAGGCGCTGGCAAGCAGGACCAGGCGCCAGGTGGAGAAGGCATCGGCCCCGCTGCGGTCGACCGGCTCAGCGATGCGCCGCATGGTCGGGTGCAGGGCCGCGGCACCCCACAGCGCCGCGCCGATCAGCCAGCCGGCGTCGACCAGGTTGCCGGTGGCGTACCCGTCGGACAGGGCCAGGATGGCGTAGGGATAGTCGGCCAGCAGGAAGGCCACCAGCGCACCGATGATCAGGCGCAGTGACGCGGGCTGCGCACCCGGCGCCAGCACCAGCCGCACCAGCACGGCCAGCAGCAGGACGTCGAGCACGGGATAGGCAAGCGCCACCGCGATCTCGACGAAGGATGCGGTCTGGTCGGCGACGATCGGCGCCATCAGGAAGACCCAGCTCAGCATGGCGACGCCAACCGCCACGATGAGGGCGTCGAGCAGGCTGGCCCGATCGCCGGCGGGCAGCCGTCCGCGCGCCAGCCACAGGATGGCGATCACCACCATGCCCATGCCGCCCAGGTAGAAGACATCGGCCACGCTGGGGAACGGCTCGACGCCGAACACCCGGTCCAGCAGCACCCAGGTCCAGTCGCCCGCCGTCTGCAGGGCCAGGCCGGCGCCCAGCATCACCCACGGACGCGGATCGGTGGGCCGATGCAGCCAGATCCCGGCAAAGACGGCAAGCACGGCCAGCATGCCGGGGACCTGGTAGGCGATGTCCTGCGTTTCGGTGTTCGGCAGCAGGAAGTAGCCCACCGTCAGGGCCAGGAGGAGGCCCGCAAACCAGCGCCATCCGTTCTCGCGGAGGCGCAGCTGCGTCCAGCGGGTCGAAATGATGGTCATTCGAGAACAAGGTACGGGTGAGGTGGTGCTCACCGGCACCTGCCCGATGGTCACGCCGCACGCTGCCATTCGGGTCATCTTGTGGAGGTCGGCGGCTCGATATGCAGCACAGATATGGTGTCCGCAAGCAGGGACTCTTTGGGGGTCGGCGGCTCGATATGCAGCACAGATATGGTGTCCGCAAGCAGGGACTCTTTGGGGGCCTCCGCCGCATCGGCCCATGCATGGGCAGGCATACCGTGATGCCAAATCGGGCCGGGATTGCCGACACCATATCTCCACTGAATACAAGGAGTGGGTGTGGCCCGGATACGGGAACCGGCGCCCGTGGGACCAGGCGCCGGTTCGATCAGTCCCCGATTTGGATGGTGGGGGTCCGGCTCCGAGGGCGGATCGGCCGTGCGGCCCCTTCCCGGTAGGCCATTCGGCAGGCTTCATCATGGATCGATGGCGTGGAGCGCTGCGTGGCGGCTCGGCGTTGGCATGCTCGGAATCGGTCTCGCGGCCTGCATAATGGCACGCAGCGAGGAGGCATCAAGCATGCCCAGCATCGGCACCACGACCATGATCCTGCGCAGCCCCGCGTTCGAGGAAGGCGGGCCGATTCCCGAGAAGTACACCTGCGACGGTGACGACGTCTCGCCGCCGCTCGCCTGGGATGGCGTGCCGGAGGGAACCCGGGCATTCGCCCTCGTCGTCATCGATCGCGATGCCGGCGGCTTTATCCACTGGATGCTGACCGATATCCCCGGCGACGTGCGCGAGCTGCCGGAGGGTCAGGGTGACGCCATTGGCTTCCCGGGCCCGACCAGCTTCGGTCCGGTCGGCTGGGGCGGCCCGTGCCCGCCCAGCGGGAAGCATCGGTACCTGTTCACGTTGTATGCGCTGCCTGACGAGCTGGGGCTGGCAGGCTCCGCCGATGGCAGCGCGCTGCAGAGTACTGCGCAGGCGAGTGCGCTGGGGACGGTGGAGCTGAGCGGGGTGTACGCCCGGTAGGTCATCTCTGCCATCCGGGCACGGTTATTCATCCTGGATATGCTGTCGGCAATCTCAGGCGAAATCCGCCCGCCGCGGCATCCGGATATACCCCTGACGGCATACCGTGGCGTCGGGATTGCCTCGCCTTCTCGATACCATATCTGTGTTGAATAACCCCCTCCGCGACCCTGCCCGCCTAGACTCAGCGTCATGCAGGAAGCGCCCCGCCTGGGTCGACTGGATGTGCTGCTGGTGCGGCACGCGTCCCCCGTCCCGCCCGGCTCCCCGGGCTGGGAGGAGCGCGACGACGAGCGCCCGCTGACCGCCGAGGGTCGCCAGGCGGCCGAGCAGCTGGCCAATGAGCTTGAGCCGTACGTCATCACATCGGTCTATTGCAGTCCGTATACCCGGGCGATCGAGACGATCACACCCACTGCGGAACGGCGTGGCCTCGAGGTCCACCTGCTCCCAGACCTGCGCGAGCGGCGGCTGAGCCGGGCCTTGACCGCCGACTGGGCCGACCAGCTGAAACGCTCGTGGGCCGATCCGGACTACGCCCTGGCGGGTGCCGAGTCAGGCCGCGAGGCGCAGCGCCGGGCCATGGCTCTGCTGGACCTGCTGCGTGTCCGACACGCGGATGGCGGACGGCTGCTGGTCGGCAGCCACGGCAACCTGATCAGCCTGATCCTGCAGGCCTTCGAGGCGGGCGTGGACCACGCATTCCACCTGGCCATGCCGATGCCGGCCATCTATCACCTGGAGCACGACGGGATCGGCTGGCGAGTGATGGGCGGCCACGGGTTCGTGGACGTCGCACCCCAGAACTGACGGGCGACTATTCAGGGGCTCTTGGGACTGGTCCAGATTGGGTCGCGGATTCCCGCCCAGAGGGACTAGCGACGAAGAAGGGGCCTGAGTTGGGCCCTTCCGGGCCGATTTCGCCTTCTTGCATGGTCAGAATTCCCTCCGAAACGGGAATAGGGATCAAGTTCGCGCCCGATCGTGGCCGTTGCTCCCACCGGGCGGGAAATCTGCCCAATCCACTGCCCAATCCAATGCTCACTAACAGCCGCTATTCATCAGAGATATGGTGTCGGCAATTCTCGGGCGAAATCGGGCCGTGCGGCATCGCGCGATGCAGCGGGCGGCATATCGAGTGGTCAGATCCGTCCCAACGTCTCGACACCATATCCCCGGTGAATAGGCGCGCGAGAACTGACCGATCAGGTGGTCGGTGCGCCGGTCTTCGAGACCGTCGTGGGCGCCGCTGCTGCATTACTGGAAGGCGGCGTGGCATCAATCGGTACGAACGCGGCGCGATAGCGCTCCACCGTGACGCCGGCCTCGCGATCCACGAAGAAAGCCTCCCCCGCGTTGCCGGCCGCCTCCGCCTCGGGGTCAACGCTGCCGGCAAGCATCCCCCACTCCAAGCCGGTAATCGCTTCCTCCAACCGATAGCCGATTTGCCGCAGGCCATCCAGCGAGCGTCGATAGTGGCCGCGGGCCTCGTCCAGGCGACCGCTGCGAGCCGCCAGGCCACCCTGGGCCGCGTCGAGCGCAGCCGCGGTGAGTCGATCTTGGATGGGCGCGCTACGCAGACGCTGGATCGCCTCATGAAGATCATCGGATAGGTTGCCGGCGACGGCGGCGTGAGCCCAGATGGCGAGGGCGTCAGATGCGTAGTTCATGTCGGCGCTGGGAATCGAAGCATTGCCGATCGCGCGCGACCAGTCACCTCGATAAAACGCCAGGATGCCGTCGATCAGGAGCGCTGCGGCGGCGACCGTTGAGCTCTTCAGGCTGGCGGCCCAGTCCCGCATCTTGACCGCCTCCGTGTCGGCCAGCTGAAGGTCCCCACGGTAGGCGGCCAGGATCGCGCGTTGGGACGCGAGCCAGGAGAGGAAGAAGATGGGCAGCGCGTCCGCCTCTTCTTCTGCCTCAACCTCCGCCAGGCCTTCGCCCCATCTGCCAGCACGAGTCGAGTAGTCCACCAGCTGGATCAGGAACTGGTGCAGGATCCGGCGGTGGCCAACGCGCACGGCCAGGTCACGAGCTTCCCGCATGAGCAGGTAGGCCTCGTCCACGCTGTCGACATCCCCCAGGAGGTTGTTCCGAGCGCGAAGCCCCGCTCCCCACAGGCCCTCACGGTCGGCAATGGCGATGGCGCCGCGCAGCACCGCTTCCGACTCGACGGTCCGTCCCAGGGTGAGCATGGCGGTCCCCTTGTTGATCAGGGCCTCCACGACAGTGCGCATGATCCGATGCCGTCCACCAAGCTCCAGGGCGCGGTCCGCTGTTCGTACCGCCTCATCGGCTCGTTGGGACATCATGTACACCCGCGACAGCTCCGCCAGGGCGGCCGCGTATTCGGGCGACTCGCGGATCGACTCGGCCTCGGCCAGCGCGCCCTCCAGGGTCGCCATTCCCTGCTGCTCCATCCGGGAAGAGGTTTCATGGCGGCCGAGCCAGGTCGCTGCTCGCAGGGCGCCGGGGGCATCCTGCAGAGATCGGTACAGCTCGCGCGCTTTTTCGGCGTGCTCGATCGCCCTGGGGATGTCGCCGGCCGCATCGCCGGATTCCGCGGCGCGCTCGTGGAGGAGCGCCTGGTCGGCGGGATCAGTGGTGACGGTCAACGCCTCCTGTAGATGGCCTATCGCCTGCGCATGGGAGTGCAGCGCAGCGGCGCGCTGCGCGGCAGCCTGCAGGGCAATTCGCGCCTGGGCTGCCAGCGCGTCGGCCTCTGCGCCCGCCTTCGACGCGTGGTAGGCCGCGACGTAGTGGCTGGCCAGCACACCCGCCAGCTCATCGGAGCCAAGCGATTCAAGATGGCGGGCGGCCGCCAGGTGGCGTGCCCGCCGGTCCGGCCTGGCAAGGTTCTGGTATGCCACCTCGCGCACGAGGGCCTGCACGAACTGGTACTGGCCTCGCTCCGGCGAACGCTGGTCGGTCTCGACGGTCAGCAGCTCACGGCGCATGAGCCTGTCCAGCCGCTCGCGCAGGTCCTCAGGCTCCGCCCCGGCGACCGCTGCGAGCGCCTCCAGCGTGAAGCTCTGCCCCAGGACCGATGCGTCGAGCAGTAGTGCCCGATCCTCGGGCCGGTTGGCGTCCAGGCGCGAAGCGATGAGCGCCTGGAGCGTCTCCGCCACGCCAAGTTGTGCAAGGTCACTCGCCAGCCGATAGCCGCCGTCTTCGGCCACCAGCAGGTCGCGGTCGAGCAGCATGCGGACCGTCTCGACCGCGTACAGCGGGATGCCCTCAGCGCGCTTGACGATAGATCGCAGGGCCGCCGGCGGCAGGCCGGGGACGAGCCCTTCGAGGAGCTGTCGCATTGCCTCGTCGGCCAGCGGCTCGAGGTTGATGCGTGTCACGCTGCGGCCGCCACCGCCGAAGTCGCGCTGCCGCTCAAGCAGTTCGGCTCGGGCCAGCACCACGACGAATATCGGCGCCGCACGGGTCCAGTGAAGAAGGTCCTCGACAAAGTCGAGCATTCCCTGGTCGGCCCATTGCAGGTCGCTGAAGACCATGATCACGGGGGCGACGCCGGCCATCCGCTCGAAGAAGGTCCGCCACGCCGCGAAGAGCTCTTCCCGCCCCTCGGCTGGCAGTTCGTCCAGGCCCAGGAGTCCCGCCAGCCGTGGCTCGATCGCGCGCCGCTCGGCGGGGTCCGTCACGAACTCGTCGAGGGTCGCCGCCAGGCGACGCCGCACTGTTGCGTCGTCGTCGCCCTCGGCAATTCCGGCCCGCCGCCGCACCATCTCAGCCAGCGCCCAGTAGCTGATCCCCTCCCCGTACGCCGGGGAGCGGCCCTCGTGCCAGTACACGGTCGCGACCACGCCGTCCAGATACTTCTCGAACTCCCAGGCGAGGCGGCTCTTGCCAATCCCGGCCTGGCCGACGACCGTCACCAGCCGTGACTTGCTCTCGCGTGAGGTGGCCTCGAACAGGTCCTTGAGCATCCGCAGCTCGTCGTCGCGGCCGACGAAGGGCGGCTCGAGCGTCGAAGCGCGCCCTGAGCCACCGCGACGCGCCACGATGGCGGTCGCCTGCCACGCCGGCACCGGCGTCGCCTTGCCTTTCAGGACCTGCTCGCCCGCCGGCTCGAAGGCGATCGCGGTCGAAGCCGCGCGGTAGGTCGCCTCGCCCACAAGCACGGTGCCTGGAGCGGCGGCGGACTGAAGCCGGCTGGCGGTGTTCACCAGGTCACCTGCGACCATTCCCTGACCGGTCGCGCCGAGAGTTACGGCCGCCTCGCCGGTGAGCACTCCCGCCCGCGCCTGGAGGGCGATGTCACCATCCGCGATGGACGGCACCTGCGCCACCAGCTCCAGGGCGGCGCGGACGGCACGCTCCGCGTCGTCCTCGTGGGCCACCGGCGCTCCCCAGATCGCCATGACCGCATCGCCGATGAACTTCTCGATCGTCCCGCCGTGCCCTTCGACCGCCCGCCGCGCGACGTCGAAATACGCGGTCAGCAGCTCTCGGGCCTCCTCCGGATCACGGTCCTCCGAGATGGTCGTGAATCCCACGAGGTCCGCGAACAGGACAGACACCAGCCGCCGCTCGGCAACCGCCACGCTCTTCTGCGCCGCGTCTTTCTGCGCCGCGCCGGTTGCGGCGCCGATTGATTGGCCTGGTGGCGCCAGCTCCGGCAGCGACGTGCCGCAGCTAGCACAGAAGCGGGCAGACGGCAGGTTGCCGTGTCCGCACGCCGGGCAGATGGCGGCCTGCGGCGTCCCGCAGTTGATGCAGAAGTTCGCGCCCGGCTCGTTGGTGGTGCCGCAGTTGCTGCAAATCATTTTCGTCGCGAACCTTACAACGCTGTCGGCACGTCCACGGGGCAAGCCACGGGGATGCCGCGAAATCCCTGCCAATCGCACCAATGGTTATTCAGCACAGATATGGTGTCGGCAATTTGGGGCTATTTGGGGCTATTTGGGGGCCGATTCCGCGCCGCGTTATGCACGCGGCGGCATAGCGAGTGGTTCAAATCGGCTCAGGTTCTCGGTACCATATCTCCACTGAGTAGCCGTGCAGTTTCCGGCGCCTCGGGCGCCTCAGCGGACGCGGGCCAGGGTCACGCCATCGGCGATCGGCACCATCACCACGTCGACACGCTCATCCGCGGCAATCTTGGCGTTCAGCGTCCGAATGGCCACCGTGTCCTCGTCGGTGACCGATGGATCCGCCACGCGGCCGCTCCACAGGACGTTGTCGATGGCGATCAGGCCACCGGCTCGCACCAGTTGCAGGGAGCGCTCGTAGTAGGCGTCGTAGCTCGCCTTGTCGGCGTCGATGAACGCCAGGTCGTAACTGCCCTCCTCACCCGCCGCGAGCAGGGCATCCAGCGTCTCTACCGCCGGTCCCAGGCGGAGATCCACGCGATCGGCGACGCCGGCGTCGGTCCAGGCACGGCGGGCGATATCGGTCCATTCGCGGCTGACATCGCAGCACGTGATGCGGCCGTCGGCCGGCTGGGCCAGCGCCATGGCGGTTGACGAGTAGCCGGTGAACGTGCCGACCTCCACGATCCGGCGGGCCGGCAACAGGCGGACGAGCAGCGCCAGGAACGCGCCCTCCTCGGGCGCGATCTGCATGTTGGCGTTGGGTAGGCTCGCTGTCTCGGCGCGCAATGCGGTGAGCACCGGGTGCTCGCGCAGGCCGACCTCCACCAGGTAGCGGTTGAGGGCCTCATCGAGGCCGATCGATCCATTTGACATTCCGCGCATGGTACGCGGCCGCCACGTTCAGATGCAGGCGCCCGATTCGTTGGCTAACGGCTCAGCCGGCGAGTCTAACGGCCAATGAAGGGGGCCGATGCACGCGTTCTGGCCCCATCGCTGGTCAAATGGATCGCGGGCTGATCCATCCGGCCAAGCAGGAGCCGCAATCGGGCCGGTTCGTGCAGCTCGTTGGCCGATACGCTCGCGGGCTGATCCATCCGGCCAGGGAAGAGCAACCGATCTGCCTAGAAGACCGATGTCTCCCGGTAGCGGGCCGGGATCTCCCGGTCCCGCCATTTGGTCAGCATGAAATGCTCGGGCGAGGTGGCCCGCGCCGCCAGGTCCGGCGGCATGTCCAGCACCCAGCCCATGTCCTGGCGCTGTGTCTTGTGGCAGTCCATGCTCGCCCGTTTCTGCTCGTACCAGGCGGAGACGTCCAGGATGGTGGTGATCTCCTCCTCGGGAACGCCCCACTCCTCGTCTTGGCCGGTTTCGGATTCGGTGGCGGTCTCCGCCGTCTCCGCCGTCTCTGCCGTCTCCGCTCCATCTGTCTTCTCCGCTTCGTCGGAGCCCCATGGCAGCTCAATACCGCGCTCCTGCATGGCGGCCATCAGCTTCGTCCAGCGGTCGCGGTTGAACGTGATCTCGTACAGCTTCTCCACCGCATGCGCCTCGCCGGCGTCTGGGTAGCGAGACGGGTCGGCGGCGGCGGCCCAGGCGGCAGTGGCAATGCGGTAGGCGTTGATGTGGTCCGGGTGCCCATAGTTGCCGTTGGCGTCATAGCTGACCATGACGGCCGGCCGCACCCGCCGCACGATCTCCACCAGCTTGCCGGTGGCCTCGTCCAGTTCCGCGTTCCAGAAGGCGTCGGGCCGCTGGTTGGACTCCGTGCCGATCATCCCGGAGTCGCGGTAGCCGAGCAGGTGCAGCTCCAGCGTGCCCGGCCCGTTGCCGCGGAGGGCAGTGAGCGAGCACTGCAGCTCCTGCTCGCGGATCTCGCGCAGGCGCGGCTTCGCCTCTGACTCGTCCAGGGTCGGGTCGTGGATCTCGCCCTCCTCGCCGCCCGTGCATGTCACCAGGTCGACGCGCCGCCCCTCCGCCACCGAGCGCGCGATCAGCCCGCCCGTGGCGAAGCACTCGTCGTCCGGATGCGCGTGGACCAGCAGGAGCCCGTCCTTGAGCCCGTTCACGAAGTCACGGCTGCGCGATGCTCCTCGCACTGGCATGTCTGCCGCAGCTTCTGGTACGTGAACAGGCCGGTGTCATGGCCGTCGGCCCAGATCGGTGCCAGCGCATAGCGCCCGATCCACTTCACGCGCTCCATGGTGGTCTGCTGCGGGGTGAAGTACGTCTCCAGCGTCACGACTCCAGGCTGGTTTCCCTCCCCAGCACACAGTGCGCAGGGGCAGGCGCGACGCAGCGCCAGCCACTCCCATTCGCCCAGGTGACCGTCGTCCCAGCGAATGCGCATGGTGCGTGCCGTTTCATCCAGCTCTACGCCGATCGGGTTCACGATCTCCTGCATGGGGGACACGGTCGCATCGGCTCCTTATGGTGCCCAGTTCATGGTGCCCAGTTCATGGTGCCCAGTTCGGCATCACGCCGCGCCAGTCGGCGCCGAACGCGGCGCCGCTGCTGGTGAGAGGCATCGGGTCCCTGCCATCCTTCAGATCCCAAACATACAGGTCCTGGCGTACGCCACCGCTGGGGCTCAGCCTGCCGAGCGTGAACACGATCTCGTTATTGCTACCCGCCCAGCGCACGTGGCTCACCAGCCCGTTGATGCTAACTGCCGATGTGACGTCGCCGCTCCGGTTCCGCAGCCGGATCGCGGTGGTGCTGCGGGACTCGTTCAGGCTGATGCGCTGGGTGCCATCCGGTGACCACAGCGCCGGCGGTCGGGCGATCTTGGTGGCGGCGCCGTTCCCGGGATCAACCTGGTACGTGTCGGGCGCACCCAGGATCCAGATAGCCAGGTTGCCGTCCGCCACGGCATAGATGCGAACCAGCCCGCCGTCGTCGATGAATTGCGCCTCGGTCAGCGGCGGATCCGCACCAATTACCGGATGCCGGTAATCAACCCTCGCCAATGCCTGGGTGGCGCCGCTGACGAAGTCAATCTGCAGGATGGTGGCACGATCGTTGGCGCCGTCGCGGTTGATCCGCACCGCGTAAACCGTCTCGGAGTCCCAGCCAAAGGTCAGCGCACTGACGTTGTCGGCCAGCGGCTTCGCGTCGCGCCCGAGACGCAGGGCCACGGCTCGCCCAGAGATGACCGCCGCGCCCACCTGACCATCGGGTGACCAGGCGAATTTCTCGACGCCCTGCGCGGCCTGGGCCAGGATCTCCGGATCCTTGCCCTTCGAGAAGTCGCGCCGCAGCAGATAGATGGGCGCCAGGGCCGATGGACGCCCCAGGTACACCATCTCCAGCGCCCCATACGTGGGCTGCGGGGTCGGGGTCGGGCCGGGGGTTGGCTCGGCGGATCCGGATGGATCGCCGCCGGCGCCCACGCTTGGCTCGCTCGAGGCGCTGGCCGGAAGCGATGCCTGCGAAGAGGCCGATGGGCTTGCCGAGTCCGTTGCCTGCCCGGCCACAAGGCCATCCGGTGAGCTGAAGATCAGGGCCAACAGCACGATGACCATGCCGGCCAGAGCCAGGATGATGCCGATCAGCCACGGCACCGCCTGCTCGGCAGTAGTGCTCCGGCGGCGATTGCCATGCAGCTTCGGGTCCCACTTCGGGTCCCACTTCGGGTCCCACGCATTGGCCGATCCCTCGAACGCGGTGATCGGTTCGGCAGCCTCGACCGCCGGCGGCAGCGGCTCATACAGCTGCGCTGGTTCGGGTTCCGGTTGGGGTTCGGGTTCGGGTTCCGGTTCCGGCTCCGGTTCGGGTTCCGGCTCGGGTTCCGGTTCTGGCTCTGGCTCTGGTTCGAGTTCCGGTTCGGGCTCCGGTTGGGGTTCGGGTTCCAGCTGGGGTTCGGGTTCCAGCTGGGGCTCGGGCTCCGGTTGGGGTTCGGGCTCCGGCTCGGGCTCGAGTTCCGGTTCTGGCTCTGGCTCGGGTTCCGGTTGGGGTTCGGGCTCCGGCTCGGGTTCCGGTTCTGGCTCTGGCTCGGGCTCTGGTTTGGCTGCCTCATCAGCCGGTGCCTCATCAGCCGGTGCCTCATCAGCCGATGGCTCCTCCGCAGCGAGCGGCTCCTCCGCAGCGAGCGGCTCCTCGGTATGTTCCTCATCCGCAGATTGCTCGCCCTCGGATTCCTCCCCACGGGGCTCATCCGCGGGCGGTGCCTCCAAGCGCTGCTCCTCGATGGGCGCGACATCACCAACAGGCGCCTCGTCGGTTGGGAGCGCCTCCCAGACCGGACGCTCCCAGGCGGGCGCCTCTTCGGCCGGCGGCTCCCAGACAGGAGGCTCCCAATTGGATGCGTCCCCCGGGGCGGGCGGCTCAAAGACGGGAGGGTCCCAGGCAGGGGGCTCGTACCGCGGCGGCGGCTCATAGCGATAGGGGTCGTCGGACCCGCCCGCGGCGGGCTCTTCCGAACCCTTGCCCTCCAGGTCGCGCTCGGGCCAGCCGGGGCCGTCGTCCGGCGGCCGGGGATCGCTCACGCATCTTCCCCGCAGGCGGCGCGGCTCATCGCGGCCATGATAGCCGCCGGCAAACGGCCGGGTAGCAGCGCCGGGTTGGTGCATGCGGGCCGTCACAGGCGCCTTGACCCGCGTGGTGCATCAGGCAGCGCCAACGAGCCGCGATTGGCAGCCATTGATGCACGGGCAAGCAAGAATCCGCGCCAATTGCCAGCCTCTGGCGCGCAATGACCCGCGTGGTGCATCAGGCAGCGCCAACGAGCCGCGATTGGCAACGATTGATGCACGGACGAGCAAGAATCCACTCCAATTGCAAGCCTCTGGCGCGCATTGACCCGCAGCGTGCATCAGAGAGCAGGCAGAAGATGAGGGCCGCTGCGCGCGCGGCCGGTAAGATGGCCTGGTGACCACTCTTCGCGTCGCCGCGTGCCAGATCGACCCACAGCTGGGCGAGGTCGACGCCAACCTGGAGCGCATCGCGACCGCCGTGACCGAGGCAGCCGCGGCAGGCGCCACGTTCATCGTCCTCCCGGAGGCCGCGGTCACCGGCTATGCCTTCGCGTCGCTGGACGAGGCGTTGCCGGTCGCCCGCCGCGCCGAGGCGGCCGACGAGCTGCTCGCCGGGCTGGCTGGGACGCATCGGGTCACCATCGTGTGCGGCACGCTGGAAGCAGCGGGCGACGAGGTCTTCAACGTGGCGCTGGTGATGCTGCCCGATGGGCGGCGATATCGGTACCGCAAGATCCACCTACCGTTCCTGGGCATCGACCGCTTCGCCACGCCAGGGCCGGACGCGCCATCGGTGATCGAGATGGACGGGCTGCGCTTCGGGGTGCTGATCTGCTACGACCTGCGCTTCCCGGAGGCAGCACGCATCTGCGCGCTCGAGGGCGCCGACCTGATCGCGCTGCCCACCAACTGGCCGGTGGGCGTGCCGTTCCACCCGGACCTGTTCGCGCCGGCACGAGCGGCCGAGAACCACTGCTTCCTGCTGGCCTGCGACCGGGTCGGCACCGAGCGCGGAACGACCTTCATGGGCCGATCGGTCCTGTTCGATCCCGACGGGCAGAAGCTCGCGGTCGCCTCCGACACGGACGAGGAGCTGCTGATCGCCGACATCGACCCTGAGCTGGCGCGAGCGACCCACGTGCGCCGGCTTCCCGGCGAGCACGAATGGGACACCATCAACGATCGGCGGCCGGGGCTCTATGAGCGGCTGCTGCGACCGGCGGTCGACCGTCAGCATCCCACTACGGCGAGCCACTACTCGGGCGACGAGTAGGAGCGGCCCGGACCGTTCAGTCCTGGGCGGCCCACATGATCAGGCCGCAGGTCACCACTCCCCAGATCAGCCCGACGAAGGCCGCCAGGCCGGCCGGCCCCTCGCCCCGCACGTTCGGCAGGAAATTGTCGATCAGGGTCAGCCCGATGACCATGTACCCCAGGAACAGGACGGTCCCGACCGAGGCGATGATCACGCGGCGGCTGCGGTTGCTGATCATGCGTGCGATCGTAGCAAATCAGGAGCCCGGAGAGGTAGCGCCGCCGGCTGCCAGCCGAGCGCGCTCCGGCACACGATGGAAGAGTGACGGATCGGCGTGGCCGGGCAGTGCTCGCAGCTTGGCAGCAGCGGTCAATCCCAGCGTCACCTCGCCCGAGGGACCGGTCATGGTCATGGTGCCGATGTGCTCCGCCACCTCGTGCACCTCGAAGACGCTGCCGGGCCGGACCTGGTGCTCCTGCAGGAAGGTGAGCAGCCGCGCATCCTCCTCTGCCTCCTCGGTCACGCGCAGGATCGTGACGTGCTCGCCGGTGGCGGCCTGGCTGAGCGGCATGCCTGCCGGGCGTTCTGGGGTGCGCCCGTCGCGCGGGATCGGGTTGCCGTGCGGACAGGTCGGCGGATGCCCCAGCAGATCGTCGAGACGATCGGTCACCCGTTCGCTGAGCGCGTGCTGCAGGTGGTGAGCCTCTTCATCGGCCTCTGCCCAGCCCAGGCCCACGACCTCGGTGAGCAGCCATTCGGCCAGGGCATGGCGGCGGAACGTCCGTTCGGCAGTGGCTCGTCCGGCATCGGTCAATTCCAGCTGCCGGGTCGCCTCGTCAACGGCCAAGAGCCCCTCGCGGGTGAGGCGGTTGACCATCTCGGAGACCGTGGCGGGACTGACTCCCATCCGCTCCGCCAGGCGCGCGGCGATGACCGGCTGACCCTCACCGTGCATGTAGCGGACGGTCATCAGGTAGTCGGCGGCGGCGTCGGTCGGCTGCGGGCCCTGGGAGGATGGCTTCTGAGAGGGTGCCTGCTGAGAGGGTGCCTGCTGAGAGGGTGCCTGCTGAGAGGGTGGCTGCTGCTCGCCTGCCATGGACCGATTCTAGGTGGTCAATTGCCGTTGCACCCTTGACGGCTCGGGGAACGCGGTGTCCGTGACCGTGGGCGATACCCAGTAAAGCGCGTGGCCGGAGTTCGCTGGCGGACCGCCGCGGCACCGCCCGGTGTGTTGACCTGGCGGGGATCGGGTCGGACTACTCGATGGCTGGCGCAGCGTGATAGCCGAGGCCCTGCTGGTCGTTGCCGGTCAGCGTCAGAATGCTGCCGTCAACCGTCGCGCTGACTCGACCGTCCAGGACATCGAGGACTAATGCGTGCTGCTGCTGGAGCTCGGCCGAGCAGTCCCCCGTTGCCGTGACGTCGGCGAAGTCGATTGCGTCGCCGGTGATCTGGTAGCTCCCTGCCAGATGGCGGCAGCCGGTGGAGGCGATGAACGTTCCGTCGGCGGCAAGCAACAGCGTCGCCCCCTGGACCGTGCTGGCGGCGTCGCCCTGCATGAGCGTGTCGAGCACCCAGTTGGTGCCGACGATCTCCGCGTCGGGAATGGGCGGCTGCAGAGCGAACGTGAGCTCCACGCCCTCGCCTGACAGGACCAGCCGATCTCCTTCGCGCGCCCATCGGGTCACAGCCGTGAGGGCGGTCATGTAGTCGGCCTCGGCGTTCATGGCTCGTTCATCGATGCAGGCCATCTCGGTCATGCTCATTGCCGCGAGCCGGATGGCATCGCCGTTAACCGTGACAGTGCCGCCGTAGATGTTGCACGCCGCATGGCCACCCGCTTTCTCGGCGTCGATGACGAGCGTGATGGGATGGTCATCCAGGATGGGAATCTCGCCGGTCAGAGTGGTCCCTTTCGTCAGGATCCAGCTCCCCGCGGGCGTGCCGGCGTTGGAGGGATTCGGCGACGCGCTGCCGGTGCCGTTTCCGCCGCTGCCGTTACCGCTGCCGTTACCGCTGCCGGTGCCGGGGCCACTGCCGGTGCCACTGCCGGCGTAGGCGCACGATACGAGCAGGACGGCCAGCAGGAATGGAGTGATCGTCTTCTTCACGGCGGTCAAGACGCAATCCGTGCGAAATCCGTTCCTTAGAGGGTAAGCGGCTGGTAAGCGTTCATGCGGCACCATCGGTTCTGTGGGCCGCACCTTCCGAAATCGCCCAATCGATACGGGGCATTCGCGTGCGCGCTTCCTGAGGCAACGCTTCGGGGAGGAGCTGCGCGTCGCCCGGGTTGCCGCAGGCCTGTCACAGTCTCAGCTTGCCCGGCATGCCGGTGTGAGCCAGACGTCGGTGAGCGCAGTCGAACGCGGTGCTCGCGGGGCGTCGATGGAGGTCGCCTCTCGGCTGGCAACCGGGTGCGGCTGCGAGCTCGGCGTTCGGCTCTTTCCTGGCGACGGTGTCTCGTTGCGGGATTCTGGTCAGCTGGCGATGGCGGAGGCGCTGGTCGCAGCAGCCAGTCCGCTGTGGCATGCCCGCATGGAGCTGCCAGTAAGCACATCCGACCGACGTGCCGCCGATCTGGTCCTCGAGGGGAGGAGCGAGGTGCTCCACATTGAGATCGAGCGGCGGCTCGTGGATCTCCAGGCACAGCTCCGTTCAGCCAGCCTCAAGCGAGATGCGCTTGCCTCGCGTTACCAAACTCCGGTCCGTCTGATCCTTGCGCTTCCCGATCGGAGGCCAGCGCGGATGGCGGTGGAGCAGATGAGCGCACTCCTGGCTCGAACCCTGCCCGTCGGATCGGCTCGGATTCGGCGCAGCCTCGTGACGGGAGAGCCAATCAACGGTGACGGAATCCTTTTCTGGCCGATGCCTCGGCGGGGTCCGGGTTCGCGCTAAAACCTGCAGTGCTCACAGTGACAGGATCAGCTCTAAATCCGATGATTTCAGCACCGCATGTAGTGAAACCGACTCAAATCCGGCCAAAACGGTCACTGTGAGTACATCGGGTGCTATTCAGGCCCCGGGCATGCCAGGCGCGCGCCGGGGGCCTGCCGGCCGCTGGCAGCGTTTGATGCGTGAGATGCATCAGGCGAGAGGGGCGGGGCGGTCGTGACGACCCTCTCAGTCCTCGCCGGTGCCGGATTGCTCGCGGATGGTGCTCACCACGTTGGTGTCGGCGAGCGTGGTGACGTCACCCAGCGCCCGCTGCTCGGCGATGTCACGCAACAGCCGCCGCATGATCTTGCCGGAGCGCGTCTTGGGCTTTCCCGTCACCTCTGAGACGTGCTCGCGCAGCTCTATGGCAAGGGTGTCGGACGCTACTCGGTTCCGGCGGCGGCCCGGTACACAAGGCCGATACGTTCCCCGCCATCGAGCGTAAGCGTCGTGCCTTCGACGGCAGCAAACGAGCCCTTGAGCACCCAAACAACTGCTCGATCCTGGGATGCCAGCTGATCGGGGCAAGCGACATCCTGTCGGGTCACGTCAAAGAGGAGCATGGCCCGGCGCTCGGCAAATTGGCCATGGATCTGGCGACAACCGGTCGAGCCCGTGAAGGTTCCGTCAGCGCCGAGGACCAGGGTCGCCTCGGCAAGGGAGGAAGCCGTCGCATCGGCCTTGGTGACCATCTCCAGTATCCAGGTTCGGCCGATCATCTGCGCGAGAGGCACCAGCGGTAGCAGCTCGAAGCGAAGCTCCATCCCCTCCCCGGTCAACCGCAGCTCATTGCCGTTCCGTGACCAGCGGGTCACGGCCATCAGCGTCATGAGAAAGGGATCCTCGTTCCGCCCGGGGCGGATCTCACAGCCCACGAGGGTACTCATCATATTGGTGATGGCGATCGAATCGCCAGCGAGTTTGATCTTGCCAGCGTACGCGTTACATGGCGAGGTCCCACCGACCTCGTTCCCGTCGATCGTCATCGTGACGCGCCGGCCCTCGGGTATCGGGATCATACCGAGCGTATCCCTCCCCCACGTCAGCACCCAGTTTCCAGCCGCGGTTGCGGCTACCTGCGTCGCCTGGTCCCTGTCCACCGCGAAACAGCCTGCAAGCAGGATCGGAACGACCACGAAAGCCATGCGCCTCATGAGTCGCCAGACGGCACCGGCGTAGGACGGGTTGCGGTCGTGACGACCCTCTCAGTCCTCGCCGGTGCCGGATTGCTCGCGGATGGTGCTCACCACGTTGGTGTCGGCGAGCGTGGTCACGTCACCCAGCGCCCGCTGCTCGGCGATGTCACGTAGCAGCCGCCGCATGATCTTGCCGGAACGGGTCTTGGGCAGGTCCGGCGTGAACATGATCTGCTTGGGCCGCGCCAGCTTGCCGATCACCTCTGCCACGTGCTCGCGCAGCTCGGCGGCCAGCTCGTCCGACGGCTCGTGGCCGGACCGCAGGATCACGTATGAGAAGATCGCCTGGCCGGTGATCGGATCCGTGCGACCAACCACGGCCGCCTCCGCCACGGCCTGATGCGAGACCAGGGCCGACTCGACCTCGGTTGTCGAGATGCGGTGGCCGGAGACGTTCATGACGTCGTCCACCCGCCCGAGAAGCCAGTAGTAGCCCTCCTCGTCGCGCTTGCAGCCGTCGCCGGCGAAGTAGCGTCCCGGATAACGACTCCAGTACGTCTCCATGTAGCGGTCGTGGTCGCCGTAGATGCCGCGCAGCATGGCCGGCCAGGGGCGCTCCAGGACCAGGTAGCCGCCGCCGCCAAACGGGACGGACTTTCCGGCCTCGTCGACCACGTCGGCCTTGATGCCGGGGAATGGGAAGGTGGCCGATCCGGGCTTGGTGGTGGTGATGCCGGGGAGTGGCGTGATCAGGATCATGCCGGTCTCCGTCTGCCACCAGGTGTCGACGACAGGGCAGCGCTCGCCGCCTATGAACTTCCAGTACCAGGCCCACGCCTCGGGGTTGATCGGCTCACCCACGCTGCCCAGCAGGCGCAGCGACGACAGGTCGTCGCCTGCAAAGGCTTCGTGGCCGTACTTCATCAGGGCGCGGATGGCGGTGGGGGCGGTGTACAGGATCGTCGCGTGGTAGCGCGCCGCGATCT
>JBDUEE010000067.1:0-8717 GCA_040002615.1 Chloroflexota bacterium
ACGCCTACCTGCTGGCCTACATCGTGGCGATGCCGCTCGCCGGGCGCGCGGCCGAGCTGCTGGGCGCGCGACGCCTGTACGTGGTCGCCCTGCTGCTGTTCTGCATCGGCAGCGCGGGCGCCGGCTTGAGCCGCCTGGCAGGGCCGGACGCGGGGATGGACTGGCTGGTCGCCGCGCGCGTGGTCCAGGGCCTCGGCGGCGGCGCGCTGGTGCCGCTCTCGATGGCCCTGGCCAGCCACCTCTTCGCCGGCCGCAGCCGGTCGGCCGCGCTGGGCGTTGAGGGCGCCGCCACGTTCGTGGGCATGGCCGTCGGCCCGGCCTATGGGGCGTGGGTGCTGCTCAACGTCAACCTGCCGCTGCCCGGCCTCGACCTGGCGGCGTGGCAGTGGATCTTCTTCCTCAACGTGCCGGCCGGCATCGTCACGCTGCTGCTCATCTACGTCGTGGCGGGAGGGATCGAGACGCCACGCTCGCCCGGCCGCATCGACCTGCTTGGAGCGGTCATGATCAGCGTCGCCCTGCTCGCCGGAGTGGGCGCGATCACGCAGGCCGGGCAACGCGGCTGGGCTGACCCGTTGATCCTGGGCGGCTTCGCGACGGCGGCCGTCAGCGTCCTGTTGTTCGTGGCGCTGGAGCTGCGGCTGCGGGCGCCGCTCGTCGACCCTCGGCTGTTCGCCGACCGCAGCTTCTCGGCCGCCAACGCAGTCAGCCTGCTGACCGGCTACACGCTGGCGACCGCCATCATCGGCGGCCCGGTCTTCGTCAACCGGGTGCTGAACGCCGGGGCCGATCAATCGGCGCTGGCACTCACCGCCCTGACCGCTGCCATTGCCGGTGGGGCGGTGGTCGGCGGCTTCCTGAGCGCCCTCCGCGGCCAGCGGCTGACGGCCGTGTTGGGCGTCGCGCTCAGCGCCGTTGGGCTGTGGTTGGCCACCGGCTGGGGGACCGATACCGGCCTGGATCGGCTGGCGCGCGACCTCGCCATCTTCGGCGCCGGCTTCGGCCTAACCGTCTCGCCGCGCGCCACCGCGGCGGTCGAGGCGGCGGGAGCATCGGCCTATGGGGTGGCCAGTGCGATGCTGCAGATCTCGCGAACGGTGGGGATGAGCGTTGGGCTGGCGCTGCTGACCAGCATCGGCCAGAACCGCATCGACGAGGCCACCGCCCTGATCGAAGATCCGGCACGCCGCGACGCGCTGGTGCTCCAACTGGGCCGTCCCGAGTTCGTGCATGTCGATCCGCACGACAGCCTGGCGCTGGTCAACCTGCTTGAGACGTGGTCGCGTGGCGAGGCAGCTGACGTGCTGCGCCTGGTGCTTACCGTCGCGCTGGCGGTTGCGCTGTTGACGCTGGTGCCGGCCCTGTTCGTGGGGTCACGCCGCCGCGATCAGCTGATCGGCTGCGCCACCACCACCAGCTCTCCGTAGTTGCGGTTGTAGCCCTGGCTGGTCTGCAGGGTGAGGCGTTCGTGATCGGTCGGCTGCGTCCAGACCACGCCCTCCGTGCAATCGCTCGGCCCGAGCCGCAGGGCCAGGGGCAGGGTGATTCCCAGGTTCGCTGGGTTCAGGGCGGGGTCCGCGTCGGGGTCCGGACAGGCGACGTTGGGATGCACCTCGGTGACTACATAGCGCAGCACGGCGCCATCCGACATCAGGATCTTGATACGCGCACCCAGCTGCACGTTCCAGAGGGGCTTGAACAGGTCGAGAAGCGCGTGGCCGAACATGTACGAGTTCGTGCCGCGACCCGGCTCCGATCCCTCGCTCAGGATGAAGGCGGCGTCATCCGGCGGGAACGAGTCAGTGGCATGACTCTTCGACTTCTCGACGGGGAGATTGATGCCAACCGACTCGATCTGTATCTGGACGGCGACCCAGTCGCGGGGGATCGGCGTCGGTCGTGTGGTGGGCTCCGTGCTCTCCGAGGATGAGGCCTGCCCGGACGGGGTGGGCGTGGCCAGGCCGACCGGGGTGGCGCTGGGGTCGGGGATTGGCGGCAGCGTCGAGGCGGGTGGCGCATCCAGGTCGAGCTGGCCGACGATAATCAGCGCAACGCCAACCACCGCCAACAGGAGCGGCAGCAGCATGCCTGACCATGAGCGACGCATGACGCGGCCGAGTCTAGCAACGAACGTACGGGGTCTTCCATGACCGATGCGTCCGGGCACCGTACCGACCATCCGCTGGCCCTGGCGCGAGCGGCCCTGGGCACAGCTCCAGCAGGGCTGCTCAGCGACCTGGACGGGACACTGGCGCCGATCGTGGACGACCCGGCCGCCGCGCGGCCACTGCCTGCCGCGGTGAAGGCGCTGACCGCGATGACCGAGCAGCTGGCCGTGGTGGGCGTGGTGACCGGCCGAGCCGCGGTGGAGGCGCGGCGGCTGCTGGGCACCGATGCCCTGCTGGTCATCGGCAACCACGGGCTGGAGTGGCTGGAGCCAGGGGCGCGCGACGTGCCGCCGTTGCCGGCGCTGGCCGGGGCGACCGAGGCGGTCGAGAGCATCGTCGCGGCGCTGCAGCTCGAACCTGGGGTGTGGGTCGAGCGCAAGGGCCTCTCGGCCACCGTCCATTATCGCAACGCGTCGGATCCATCAGGCGCGCGGGATCGGCTGCTGGCCGCGCTGGGCGACGTGACTCCGCAGGGCCTGACGCTGCGGCCCGGCCGCATGTCGGTTGAGCTGCGCCCCGCGGGTGTCGGCGACAAGGGAACCGCCGTCGAGCGGGCGATCACCCGCTACGCGCTGCGCGGCCTCGTGCTGCTGGGGGACGACGTGACCGACCTCGATATGTTCCGGGTGGCTGCCGAGGCGCGCGCCGCGGGGCGCATCAGCGCCACGATCCTGGCCGTTGCCGGCGCCGGGGAGGTGCCCCGATCGGTCGCCGCCGCCGCGGACGCGATCCTTCCCGATCCTGCGGCGGCCGCCCTGCTCCTCAGCGAGCTCGCCGGCTCCGGGGCTTGAGCGCCCTGTCGCCTCTGCGTGCTCCGATGCGGGCCAGGTCCTCCAGCTGCCTGCGCAACCACCAGCCGATGTCCTCACGCTCGACGCCCAGTCGCAGGCTGGCCAGGCGTGCGGCACGCTCGACGAGCGGCAGCGCCAGCCCGCGCGCCAGCGCCTCGGCCGTCCCGGCCACGTCGGCCGGGGCAATCGGCAGGACGCCATCGGCCATCTGGTCGTAGGCGCCGGCCGTTTCGGACAGCACCAGTACTGCATCCCGCGCGCTGACCACCACCGCCTCCTTGGCCACCAGGTTCATGCCGTCGACCAGCGGGTTGACCAGGACCACATCGGCGATCGACAGGCCGGCGATGGCCTGCGCGTAGTCGTTCTCATAGAACAGCTGCACCGGCCGATACCCGCCACGACCGAAGCGGGCATTGATGCCATCCACCGCTCCCTGCACCTTGCGCCCGTAATCGCCGTACTCGCGCAGCCCCGTTCGCGAAGGGACCAGGAAGGCCAGGAAGGTGACCCGTCCGCGCAGGCGGGGGTAGCGCTGCAGGAGCGCCTCGAAGGCGGCGAAGCCGCGCAGGATGTTCTTCGACGGTTCCAGGCGGTCGACGCGGACGATGACCTGGTCACGCGCGCCGGAACGCAGGTGCTCGGCTCGACGCCGCGCACGCGCCGAACTGGCCACCCGTCGCGTGGCCTCCACGTCGATGCTGATCGGGTAATGCCGCACATGGGCCACGTGGCCGTCCGGCAGCAGGACCCGACGGCCGCGGTGATCGACCTGCGCACCGGGCAGGAACGACTCGGCGGCGCGCAGGAAGTTATGGGCATAGCGTTCCGTCTGGAAGCCCACCACGTCGCTCGCGGCCAGCCCCTCCACGATGGCGGTGCGGATGCGAGGCGTGATGGTCTGCCACAGCGACGAGGGCGGCCAGGGGATGTGGGTGAAGTGGCTCACCAGGGCTCCCGGCCGCGTGCGGCGAATGACGGCGGGCGCGAGGTACAGGTGGTAGTCGTGCAGCATGATGCGCGGCTCCGGGTCTCGTCCCGCCTCCCGCAGCACGGCTTGCGCAAATACCTCGTTGATTGGAACGTACCCGGTGTCCCAGGCGCGCAGCGTGCCGCCGTCGATCATCGGCCTGGAGGGCAGGTCCCACATCTGGTGCTGCAGGAACCAGAGCAGCGGGTTGGCGATCACGTTGTAGGCCGCCTCGTACGGTGCCCGCTCGACCGGCGTGAAGCGCAGCCGCATCTCGCCCTCCATGGCGCGGTCGATCAGCGCCGGGTTGGCAATGCCATGCCGATCTCCCTCGCTCATCGGGGCCGCCACCCAGGTGACCGGCACGTGGCGGCCGACCTGGGACAGGGCGGTCACCAGCCCCCCGCTGCCGCGTCGCGGGCGCAGGGCGCCATCGGCGCCGACTGCGAAGGAAACCGGCCCCCGGTTGGTGGCGATCAGCAGCCGACGGTCGCCGAGCAGCCGCCGGGCAGCCCCCGCCAGTAGCCGCTCACCACGCTGCTGCAATGCCATCGGTCTAGAACAGGATGCGGGCGGAGTCCCGAAGCAGGCTCAGGATCGGCTCCGGAAAGACGCCCAGCGCCACCACGCCCAGCACCGACAGGCCCAGCGCCGCCGTGCCGAAGGGGTGGCGTTCGATGGGAGCCGGGTCCGTCTCCGGGTCGCGCATGTACATGTACACGATCACGCGCAGGTAGTAGAAGGCCGCCAGCGCCGCGTTGAGGGCGATGACCACCGCCAGCCAGCTCAGGCCGGCGTCGACCGTGGCCAGCAGCACGTACAGTTTGGCGAAGAAGCCGACGGTGGGCGGGATGCCGGTCAGCGAGAAGAGCAGCACCGCCATGGCGGCCGCGATGGCCGGCGCGCGGCCGGCCAGCCCGGCGAAGCTGTTGAGCCCGCCGTAGCGCTGCGGGTCGCGCTGCAGCATGCCCACCACCGCGAAGGCGGCGATGTTCATGACCCCGTAGCCCAGCACGTAGAACAGGACCGCTTCGATGCCTTCCTGCTGGACGGCGGGCGAGGTGGCGGCGGCGAATGCCGCGAGGCCGGCCAGGATGTAGCCGGTGTGGGCGATGCTCGAGTAGGCGAGCATGCGCTTGACGTTGGTCTGGGTCAGCGCCACGACGTTGCCGCCGGTCATGGTCAGCACGGCCAGGATGGCCATCACCGTCAGCCAGTCGGCACGCAACGGCGCCAGGCCCTCCGCAAAGAGGCGGACCAGCAGGGCGAACGCACCAAGCTTGGGGCCGACCGACAGGAATCCGGTGATCGGGGTGGGTGCACCCTGGTAGGCATCTGGCGTCCAATAGTGGAAGGGCACGGCGGCTGCCTTGAAGGTGGCGCCCACCGTCAGCATGCCGATCGCCACCACCACCGCCGGCGCCAGACCACCGCCACGTGTCGCGAGATCGGCAAGCGCCGGTCCGATCTCGGCGATGCGGGTCGTGCCGGTCAGGCCGTAGGTCCAGCTGATGCCGAACAGCAGGATGGCGGAGGCAAAGCTGCCGAGCAGGAAGTACTTGAGGCCGCCCTCGTTGCTGTAGCGGTCCGTCTTGTGGAAGCCGGTCAGCAGATATGCGGGCATGACCATCAGCTCCAGGCCCAGGAACAGCGTGATCAGGTCCGAGCTGCTTGCGAGCACGAACATGCCGATCAGGCTGAAAAGCAGGATCGCGTTGAACTCGCCCAACGGAAGGCGCCGCGCGACCAGGTACGGCGGCGCGAAGAGGGCGGTCAGCAGGCCGATCACCAGCGTGGCGGCCTTGAAGAAGATCGCCAGGTCGTCGACGACATAGAAGCCGTCAAAGACCCGGTCATTGACGCCCCACACCAGCGTGCAGCCGACCGCGCTCAGCGCCAGGCCGACGATCGTGATCGGGGTGAGCACCCACTTGGCCGAGCGCGGCAGGAACAGGTCAACCGTGATCACGAAGAGCACGGTGCCGATCAACATCAGCTCCGGCAGCAGCGTGAAGAGGTCGTTCCAGGGGTCAGCCATGCGGGTCACCCATGCGCCGCGCTCCGTCTCACCATGGCAGCGACAGGCTGCTCAGGCCACCCGAGGGCGCGACCAGGTCGATGATGCGGTCGACGGGTGCCTGGGTGAGCTGCAGCACCAGTCCAGGGAAGACGCCCAGCGCGACCACCAGCACCAGCAGCGGGGCGAGCGAGAGCCATTCCGTGCGACTCATGTCGCTCAGCGATGGCCACCAGCGCCGCATCCAGCCCGACGGGACCGTGAAGAAGACGCGCTGGAGCATCCACAGCATGTAGACCGCGCTGAAGATGACCACGATCATGGCCGCTGCGGCCACCCAGCCGTTGAAGCGGAACGCGCCCAGCACCACCAGGAATTCGCCGACGAAGCCGGACAGCCCCGGCAGGCCGATGCTGGCGAAGGTGAACAGGCCGAACATTGCCGCGTAGCGCGGCAGCCGTGCGTTGAGCCCGCCCATGTGCGCGATCAGCCGGTCGTGGGTGCGCTCGTAGATGACGCCCACCAGCAGGAAGAGCGCACCGGTGGTGATGCCGTGGCTGATCATCTGGAACACCGCGCCCTGCAGGCCCTGCTGGTTGAAGACGAAGGTGCCCAGCATCACGAAACCCATGTGCGACACGCTGGAATAGGCGATCAGCTTCTTGAGATCGGGCTGCACCATGCTCACCAGCGCGCCGTACAGGATGGCGATCAGCGCCAGGGCAATGACGATCGGGGCGAACTCGACCGCTGCATCGGGCAGCAGCGGCAGGCTGAAGCGCAGGAAGCCGTAGCCACCGAGCTTGAGCAGCACACCGGCCAGGATGATGGAGCCCGCGGTCGGCGCCTCGACGTGAGCATCGGGCAGCCAGGTGTGCAGCGGCCACATCGGCACCTTGATGGCAAAGGCCAGGAAGAAGGCGACGAAGGCCAATGCCTGCAGGCCGTCGCTGAACGGGAAGCCGCGCAGCTGCTCGTAGGCGAAGGTGAACTCGTTGCCGCCCGATGCGTGGGCGATCACGACCGCCAGGATGGCGACCAGCATCAGCAGCGAGCCAATCAGGGTGTAGATCACGAACTTGACGGTGGCGTAGATGCGCCGCGGCCCGCCCCAGATCCCGATCACCAGGTACATGGGGATCAGGCTGAGCTCCCAGAAGACGTAGAACAGGAACAGATCCAGGCTGACGAAGACGCCCAGCATGCCCACCATCAGCAACAGCATGGTGGCGTAGTACTCCTTGACCCGCGTCTGGATCGGGTCCCAGGAATAGAGGATGGCAACCACGCTCAGGACGGTGGTCAGGATGACGAGCACCACCGACAGCCCGTCCACGCCCAGGCGGTACCCCATCCCGAAGGCGGGGATCCAGGCGAGGTCCTCGCGGAACTGGAACTCGGCGCCACCTGACTCGTAGCCGAGCAGGAGCAGGCTGAAGGCAAGGGTGGCGAGTGAGGCCAGCAGGGCGATCCAGCGGATGGCCCGATGCCGGTCGCCTGGCACCAGCAGGAGGACCAGCACGCCGATCACCGGCGTGAAGATGATCAGGCTCAGCAGCGGCAGGTCGCGAGCGATGTCACTCACGGGCGGATGACCAGGTAGGCGACCAGCACCAGTACCAGCCCGGTGGCGATGCCCAGGCCGTAATTCTGGGTCCGCCCCGTCTGCACCTGGCGCAGGGCTCCACCCACGCGCTGTGCCACCCAGCCGGCCCCGTTGACCGCGCCGTCGATCACCTTGGCGTCAAACCACCACAGGGCGTTGGCCAGCAGCACGCCGCCGCGCGCGAAGACGAGCTGGTAGAGGTCGTCGATGTAGTACTTGTTCACGCTGGCCGCATACATGCCCGGCCCAAGCCGCAGCGGGATGCGCTCGACGAATCGTCGCGGGGCCTCTGGCTCGCGGACGTACCAGCGATGGGCCATCCAGATGCCCGCCGCCCCGACCGCGGCGCCGATGAGCAGCAGCAGCCCGCCGAAGCCCAGCAGCTCGAAGCCGTGTGACTCGCTGGCAGCGAGCGAGCCGGGCAGGATACCGGCGCCGACCTCCTCGGCATGGGCGAAGATGTCCTCCAGCCACTGGTGGATCAGGCCGCCCTCGGGCGGAATGCCGAGGATCAAGCCGGCCAGAATGGTGGGCACCGCCAGGATGACCAGAGGCGCGACCATGGTCGGCGCGGATTCATGCACGTGGTGCCAGGCATCGGCCGGTCCGCGCCAGCTGCCGTGGAAGGTCAGATAGATCATGCGGAAGCTGTAGAAGGCGGTCATGAAGGCGACCACCACCCCGATCACGTAGAACAGGTAGTAGCCGCGGCTGAACGCCTCGGCCAGGATCTCGTCCTTGCTGAAGAATCCGGCAAGGATCGGGATGCCGGCCAGCGCCAGCGAGCCGATCACCATGGTCGCGTAGGTCCACCGCATCCTGTTCCGTAGGCCGCCCAGGAAGCGCATGTCCTGCTCGCCGGACGCTCCGTGGATGACCGAGCCGGAGCCCATGAACAGGAGGCCCTTGAAGAAGCCGTGGCTGACCAGGTGGAAGATGGCCGCCACCCAGGCGCCGATGCCGAGTGCGAAGAACATGTACGCCAGCTGGCTCACCGTCGAATAGGCCAACACCTTCTTGATGTCGTTCTGGGTCAGGGCAATGGCGGCGGCGAAGATGGCGGTGAACACGCCGATCGATGCCACCACCCACATGGCGACGGGGCTCTCCGCGAAGATCGGGTTGGCGCGGGCGACCATGTAGACGCCGGCGTTGACCATGGTGG
>JBDUEE010000068.1:0-2047 GCA_040002615.1 Chloroflexota bacterium
TCGGCCTCCAGAACGTCCTGCTCTTGCCGTTCGCCATCCAGGTGCTCAAGGCGACCGAGTTCGAATATGGCTTGCAGGAAGGCATCACCGCCGTCGGCTTCGTCATCGGCAGCCTGCTTATGGCCCGATACGCGGACCGCATCCGCGAGGGGAGCTGGCTGGTGCTCAGCTTCCTGGGGATGGGGATCGCCGGGCTGCTGTACGCGCTCAGCTCCAATATCTGGATGGCAATCGCCCTGATCGGCGTCTCGGGGGTGCTGAACGCGCCGTCCTTCATTGCCACGCGCCTCATCAACCAACGGAACACGCCGCGCGAGATGCGCGGTCGGGTCTTCAGCACTTCCTACGTCGTCCGCGAGGTGGCGTACCTGATCGGGATGGGCCTCGCCGGCCTGGCCGATATCTGGGATGTGCGGCTCATGTTCGCGCTCGGCGGCGGCCTCGTCATCCTCATTGCCCTGGCCGGCTCGAGGTTGCCAGGGATCGGCCAGCCGGCAGCCGAGTGGGGCCGCACCATCACGCTCCTGCGCACTGCTCCGAAAGCGCCGCTGGGTGCCCTGCGCGCGGTCACGCCGGCCGACATCGAGGCGCTGGGTCGTTACATCCCGGCGCTGGCCGGGATGCCCCTGCGCGATCGTGACAGGCTGATCGCTTCCGGCCGCGTTGTGACCGCAAATGCCGGAACGGCCATCACCAGGGCCGGCGATAGCGGCGACAGCGCCTACTTCATCATGTCCGGCCTGGTGGCGGTCGGCGCGGCCACAGAGAGCGGAGAGTACCGGTCGCTGGCGACCATCGGCGCGGGCGACGTGATCGGGGAGATCGCGGCTCTCACCGGCTCGACGCGCACTGCGGACGTCGTGGCGGAGGAGGAGACCGAGCTGATGGAGGTCCCCGCGGCCACGCTGCGTCAGCTCATGGCGCGTCCCGAATTCGGTTCGCTGGTTCTCGGGAAAATGAGCGAGCGGCTGGCGCGGACGGCCTCGATCGGCGATCTGCCGCGCTTCGGCAGGCTCGATCAGCAGGCGCTGCGCGAGATGCGGTCCGAGACACCGCATGCGCCACGCGCCAAGCGCCCCGCCAAGACCAGCGCCTGAGAGCCGATCCTCGGCGCAGAGCGTGGCCGCCGGCACCCTGATCCCGGCATCAGGCCTCTTCGTGCAGCCGTGCAGCCGTGCACCCGTGCAGCCGTGCACCCGTGCAGCCGTGCAGCACGACCGGCCCTGACCGCGACCGACCCCCGGCTCGGCCCAGCCCGATTCCTCGATACGATCAAAGGCCACCGGTGGTAGCGACATGACCGATGGATGCGAACTCAGCCACTCGGTCCGATCATCCCATAGCCACCCTGGCTACAGCGCGTTAGCCTCCTCTCGAGCAATAACGCACAGAGGGTCATTGACCTATGAATCGCATCCGGATATTCGCGCTCGCAACCCGCCTGGGTGCTGTCATCGCCAGCAGCTCGCTGGTCTTCCTCACCTCTGGGTCAGTTGCCGCGCACGCCCAGCCGGTTGCGGCCAACGACGCGCTTGGTGCGGCTGGCTTTCACGTAAGAGCTACTGGTTTCCTGGGCGGCGAGCTCCTCGACGAGAACTCAAACGTCGATGAAGACGCGGATGCGAACGAAGACGCGGACACGAACGAAGACGCTGACCAGGACGAAAACGTCACCGAGGACAATGGCCAGGGCCAGGATGAGCAGGGCGACGACGAGCAGGGTGACGACCAGGGCCAGGATGAGCAGGGCGACGTCGACTCGGACGACCAGGGCGAGGATGAGCAGGGCGATGCCGACTCGGCTGACGACGGGGACTCGGCTGAGGGCGAGGACGACTAGCCCTCCTTTACCTCTGATGCGGCACTAATGCCGGCCACGGTGACGAGAGTCGACCGGGCCGGCATCGTCGTGTTCAACGGAGCTGGATAAGCCGGGGACCCATCGGCGTCAGACCCGTCGGTGCAGCCGTGGGGCCGTGCAGTCGTGAGCCCGTGCAGCCGTGGGGCCGTGCAGTCGTGAGCCCGTGCAGCCGTGGGGCCGTGCAGT
>JBDUEE010000069.1:0-7992 GCA_040002615.1 Chloroflexota bacterium
GGTGATGTGGCGGTTCCGGCGGGAGGCGGTGGGCTAGAGCAGCCCCAGCGCCCCGTCGAGCTCGGCAATGGTGGCGTCTGCCTCGACCATGACGCGAGCCTCCTCGATTGGCACGGTGCCATTGATGACTGCCAGTTGCACAACGCGTCCGTCAACGAGGTAGGCGTGGACGTCCCTCCGCACGACGATCTCGTCCCATTGCGGCGCCGATCCCACAACGTCCAGCGTGGCGCCGGCCACCTCGCTGAAGACCCACGGTGCCCGGCGCGCGGGGACCGGCTGTCCGAGCATGGCGAGTGCCGCTCGTTCGCCCGTTTCGCGGGCCGCGTGCCAGTGCTCGACGCGCGCGCCCTCGCGAGGTCTGGCCATGTCTCCAGCTGCGAAGATGCCCGGCACCGACGATTGCTGTGCCTGGTCGACCACTACGCCGTCGTCAACGTCCAGGCCGGCGTCCTGCGCCAGCTCAACTCGCGGGATGACGCCGATCCCAGCCAGCATCACGTCGGCGCGCAGGGCCTCGTCCCCCACCCAGACCGCCTCGGGTGTGAACCGTGATGCCGCGGTCGCCAGCCGCACGTCGACCCCGGCAGCGCGCAGCTCAGCAACTGCCCACGCGGTGAGAGCCGGACCAAGACTGCCGGCCCACAGCCCATCGCTCATTTCGAGGATCGTGACTGACAGCCCGCGGGCCGCCAGGGACGAGGCGACCTCGACCCCGATGAAGCCGCCGCCGACCACCACGGCACGAGCGCCAGGAACGGCTGCGCTGCGCAGTGACTCGGCGTCCGGCAGCGTTCGCAGCAGGCGCGCGTGCTCCGCGCCCGGAATCGGTGGCCGGCGAGGCTCGGCGCCAGTGGCCAGCAGGAGCCGGCCGAAAAGGATCAGCCGGCCGTCGGCGAGCTCCACGCTGCGCTGGCCCGGATCCAGCCCCACAACCGCCGTTCCCAGCGCAAGCTCGACTGTGCGCCGCACGTACCAGGACATCGGCTCGGCCAGGACCAGCTCGCTCGATACGTCCTCGCGCAGCAGCTCCTTGGAAAGTGGCGGCCGGTTGTACGGTGGCATGGGCTCGTCGCTGACCAGCAGGATCGAGCCGGCGAATCCGTGTCGACGCAGCGTTCGCGCACACCTGGCGGAGGCAACGCCGCCGCCGACAAGCAGCACATCGACCGATCGCGGCTCCATCGGTCTGGCGCCGGTCAGGCCAGGGAGCCTGGAAAGAGGGCGCGAGGCTCGCCGATCTCTTGCAGCAGTTGCGAGGGTACGAGCTCCTCATCGAGATAACGTCGTACGCCCTCTGACTGGCCGACCACCTCGAGCCATCGGCCGCAAAGGGACGCGCCAATCGGATACGTCAGCGGTTGCACGGCCCGGATCGGATCATCGAAGAGGCTCGTCCATCGATCAGCCACGGACTCGCTGACCAGGCCGACCTCCCGCAGGTAGTCTCTGGTGACCCGCGGAGTCCAACTGCCCTCGTTGTGCGCCAGGGCCGCAGCCACGACAGCCCATCCCAGCACGTCGGCTGGTCCGACAGCCGCTCGATCGACGGCGAGGTCGCCGCGGAGTCCGGACCGGGCCGCGGCCGCCTGTAGCTCGCTGACGATCTCCAGCTCAGTCATGACCAGTCGCAGCGCGTGCTCAGCCATACCTTCCAAGACGAGGAGCTGGGGGGTGCACGTCAGCAGCACCATCGACTCCCCACGTTCCCCGTTGCTTGCCAAGCGGCTTTCCTTCGTCGCGCGCTCGAGGTGGTGGCCCGGATAGATCTCGTGCGCGGCGAAATGAAGCATGTCCGAGAGCGTCAGCGGGATGGCAAGATCGAATTCCATCTGCGTGCGGCTCACGTACCGCGAGAACGTGACATACGCTCGACCCTTGACCTTGTTCCACTCGACGCCTTCGCCCGGCGGCAGGCCCCATTCGTGGTCGGACCGCCGCCGGAGGGTGCGGGTGAACTCCGTCATCTCGCCGAGCACGCGGTTACGCGGCGGCGTGAGGCTGGCGTCGTGCTGAGCGACGCGTTCCAGGAGGGTGCCGTCACCCGGCAGGAGGTCGGAGAGGGCGCTGGTCGCCGCCCCGAACGCCGAATCCGGCGCCGGCTCGAACATGCAACCGAGCAGCAGCTCGACGCGATCGGTGAACGCGATCTGCTCGCCGCCGAGCAGCCGAGCCATGGTGCCGATGGCCGTGAGCTGTCCCCGCAGGAAGGTGGCGCGGCGAGTGCTGGCCCCTCCAAAGGCCTCAGCCTCGGCTAGCTCAAGCAGCCGCAGCGCCTCGTCGTGCAGCTCGACCGGCGGGGTCAGCGCCTCGCCCTGGACCACCTCGCGCAGAGCGGGCGGACCGACGTAGGCATGCACGAAGTCCGGCAGGTGCCGCCCCAGTCGCAGCGCAAGCAGCAGATAGCGTTGCCCGATCTCGTCCATCGCCATCAGATGCTAGCGCCGCAGGTCATTGACAGGAGGCAGACGCATCGGTACCTTCCGGCCACAAACACATATGCGAAGCCGCAGGCGAAAGGAGCGAAAAGCGATGACCACCGCCATCTGCGCGCGCGCCCGCCTGCCAGAGGGCTCATCTCGACGCTGACCGAAGCACGGTCCGGCCCCGAGTTCAGCCCCGGCTCGCGCAGGGCGCGCTCCACCGCCCACCATCTGCATCCTCGAGTGGAGACGCTCCTTTGACCGTTACCCCAGCCCACGCCGGGGCCACCGCCCCTGCCGCCACGCTGACCGGCACGATCCTGCGTGCTCGCAGCGGGTTCTATTCAGTCCTGACCGATGATGGCCGAATGCTGGAGGCCCAGCTGCGCGGCCTGCTCAAGAAGGATCGCCAGGCGACCGACCTGGCGGTGATCGGCGACCGCGTGGTCATATCGCTGCTCGGCAAATCGCAGGCGAGCATCGAGCGCGTCGAGCCGCGCACCAGCAAGTTCAGCCGCCGCCAGCCGGGCCCACGAGGCGTCTGGAAGGAGGACATGCTGGTCGCCAATGTCGACCAGGTGCTGGTGGTGTTTGCCTGCGCCGATCCGATGCCTCACCTCCGCATGCTGGACCGCTTCCTGGTGGTGGCCGAGCACAACCAGGTTCCGGCGGTGGTCGTCGCCAACAAGATCGACCTCGTTGGCCTGGCGCAGGCCCGCGCCATCTTTGAGCCATATGCAGGAATCGGCTATCCGGTGCACTTCGTCTCGGCCCGCGAGGGGATCGGGGTGGAGGAGCTGGCTGATCGGCTCAGCGGACGCACCAGCGTGGTGACCGGTCCATCGGGCGTGGGCAAGTCGACGCTGTTGAATGCGATCCAGCCCGGCCTGCGGATCGAGACCGGCGACGTCAGCGAGTTCCTGCACAAGGGCCGCCACACGACCACCTCCGCGGAACTGCACGCCCTGACCGCGCCAGGAAAGGGCTACGTGGCCGACACACCCGGGTTGCGCGAGCTCGGGCTGTGGCAGATCCCGCCGAACGAGCTGGCCTGGTGCTTCCCAGAGTTCGAACCGTTCCTGGGCCAATGCGCCTTCAACGATTGTCGCCACGTGGAGGAGCCACGCTGTGCGGTGCTGGCCGCTGTCGCGGCGGGCCGGATCAGCGCCGCCCGCCACGAGTCATACCGGCGGCTGCTGCTGAACGAGGACTAGTCGGCCCGTATCATCGGCCGATGGAGATCGCTCCGGGGCTGCATGCGGTGAACCTGAGAGGGGCACGCGGCTTCGCGGTGTGCGAGCGCGAGATCACCCTGATCGACGCCGGCCTGTCAGGCTCGCGCCGCCGGCTGGAGCGCTACCTGGCCGGGATCGGCCGCTCCATGACAGATCTGCGTCGCATCGTCTGCACCCACGCCCATCCGGACCACATCGGTGGTGCCCGAGAGATGACCGTCGGTACCGATGCCGAGGTTCTGCTGCACCCGGCGGATATCGACGGCCTGCGGGTAGGCCTGCGCGAGGCCTGGAGCGAGCGGGACCGCAGCAAGCTGCTCGCCTTCTTCACCCGTGGACCGCACGCGGCCACCCCGGTGCACAACGGGGACGTGGTGCCAGCGCTCGGCGGTCTCGAGGTGATACACACGCCCGGACACACGCCGGGCAGCATCTGCCTGTACGGGGCTCGCGATCGCATCCTGTTCACCGGCGACATGCTCCAGGTGCTGCGCGGGCGCGTCACCTTCGCCAGCCGCTTCTTCAGCGCAGACATGCCGCAGGCCCGTGCATCGGTGGCAGGGCTCTCTGAGCGTGACGTGCAGACCATCGCCTTCGCGCATTACCCCGCCTGGACCGATGATGCGAATGCTGCACTGGCACGCCTTGCGCGGCGGGCGGAGGCGATGGCGGCACGCGCGTAGGGCACGCCTCGGCAAGGTGTAACAAGCAGCGGCCGGTGCGCGTTATGGCGGCATTCCGGGACCGGCAGGCAATTCAGCCAAGGCCGCCACGGACGCTCACCAAGAGGCAGATGCCATGCGCCGCCGTGCCCGAATCCTGGTCGCCCTGATCCTTCCCACGCTCCTGATTGCCACCATCCCATCGGCCGCCGGCGCCTCGGTCATCGAGGACTACGCCCGCGTCATCCAATCCCGCCATGCCAGCGCGGCGTTCATGCAGGTCGACGGCTGCCGCCGGGTCGAGGTCTTCGTGAGTGCCATGGACGGCAAGTTCGGCAGCCTGCACGGCACCATCAACAAGCAGGGCCTGGTTGGCCTCTTCTATCTGGAACGCGACGCGTGCGCTGAGCCCGGACCCAAGGGATTCCCGGTGGTCTATTCCGCCGACGGCATGTCCCTCGACCATCTCGGCAGCACCGCCAGGTTCGGCTCGGCCTGGGTGAGGGCCACGCTGCATGGCAGCGACGCCGACGGCAACCCGATTGAGATTGGCATCGACATGCAGTGGGCGCCGGTCGAGGCGTATGAGCGATCGCGCGTGAGCGGCAACGGCTGGTTCCCGGCAGCCGGGCAGCGCGGCGCGCACGTCCACACCTTCTCCCACGGCCTGCGCGCCCCGGCAACGGCGTGGGGCAACGTCACCATCGGCGGAGAAGCCATGAGCCTGACACCAACCCTCGACGCCTCGCTGGAGCAGGTCCGCTACTTCTGCCAGATCATCCAGCACCCGCACGGCGGGTATGACGTTGACTGCTGAGGCAGGCAGTAGACCTTGGACCGATGAGCCCCGGCGGATCGACCGCCGGGGCTCTGCATCGGGTCGACTCAGAGGATTCCGCGCTCGTGGAACGCCGCTTCGGCGGCGGTCGCCTGCGCCGCACCGTACAGGTCGTCAACAGCGTCGACGATGCGCTCGGCCAGGTCCGGCATGGTAGTCCCGGTCCAGTCGAATTGGGCCATGAGGATGGCCGTGTCAGCATGCGTCTGGCCAATCGCGTAGTGCAGGTTGCGCAGCGCGTGCGACCAGATCCGTCCGTCGGCGTGCACCTCGCCGACCAGGTCATCGGGATAGGTCAGATTGGCGTCCAGCCGCCGCAGGCAGATGCCGTTGGCCGGGTTGCTGTCGTAGCTGGTGGCGTCCCACTTGGCGATGCACGCTTCGTCGAACTGCGGGCCGGCGATCGCCTTGGCCGCCGTGAATGCCCAGTAGTCACCGAAGCCTTCGCTGATTGAGCCGGCCTCGAGCGAGCTGAAGAAGGTGGCCGACTGGCTGAAGTGAATCTGGTGGCCGAGCTCGTGCAGGATGACGTCGGCGTCCTCGGCGTCATCGACCCCGCCCTTGCCGAATCGCATCTCGTCGCGCGGGTGGTCGGTGGCGAACGAGTTGTCGTAGCCCAGCTGATTGATCCGCACCCGCTGCTGGTCGGCGTTGATCTCAGGAAACGTGTCGCCGTCAAAGCCAAGCGAGCGCAGGTAGAGCTGCGAGGCGGTGACCCAGTAGTAGGCCATCACCTGCTCGAAGCGGTCGTCGTGGCGTGCGTAGTTGAAGGTGCAGTGATCGGCGAATGCTGGGTCACCGGTCGCCGACACGACGATGGCGTAGGTCCCGCGCAGGTAGCCGGAGCCGTCCAGGAACGGGAGCTGAACGCTGATACGCTCATCGTTGACGGCGGCGTAGTCCGCGTCCCTGTTGTCGGTCAGGGTCGTGTCGCCGCTGGTGGCCACGGGGTTGGTGTTGAACACCATTCCCGAGACAGAATCGCAGTGTGCCGGGGCCTGCCTGGCAAGCGCGGCCGCCGGGCCAAACGTGGCGGCGGCCACCAGGACCACAGCAAAACCAAGACGCATTCCGCGTCGACGGACCATGTGTCGGCCTCCTCGAGATCGTGGGCTGGGACGCCGGGCAGCAGGCGGCGACGGTACGCTTGACCTCGGCAACCGTCAACGAGGGCGAACTATGCCGCATCGGCCCTTCCAATTCGGGGCCCCCTCGGCGTATCCTCGCGCCAAGGAAGAGGAGGCACCCGTGGCCCGCGACGAGAAGCTCGACCTGCTGCGACGCATCTCCATCTTCAGCGGCCTTGACAAGAGGCGGCTGGAGCGCCTAGGCATGCTTGCCGACGAGGTCGACGTGCCGTCCGGCAAGCCCCTTATGCAGCAGGGCGAAATAGGGTCGGACATGATGGTCATCGTTTCCGGGCGGGTGGCGGTTGAGCGCGACGGGCAGCGGCTGAACACGCTGGGCCCTGGGGACTTCTTCGGTGAGATCGCCCTGCTCGACGGCGGACCACGCACCGCAACGGTGACGACGGAGGAGCCGACCCGGCTGCTGGTCGTCACCCACCGTGATTTCCACGCCCTGATGGACGAGTTTCCCGAGGTTGCGGACCAGGTGCTCACGGCGCTGGCCCATCGCATTCGTCGCCTCGAGCCGGACTCGCCTCACTGAACGTTCGGCGACTGCGCGTCGCCGAAGCACAGCACGCCTTGACGACTTCTGGCACAATCCGCGGGTCCTATCTCGACATACTTGCTCAAGATTAGTACGTTGATCCTGAAGGAGACCTTGCCAATGCGCTTCCCGCGCTTGATCCCGATCGCCCTGGCCGTCGCCCTGGCGGCCTGCAGCGGAACCAGCGGGGGCTCCCAGGGGGCAGGTGGCGTCACCCTGCGCCTCGGCTACTTCCCGAATGTCACGCACGCCACCGCTCTCGTCGGCGTGCAGCGGGGCATCTTCGCAGAGAAGCTGGGCAGCGATGTCACCCTCACCACGCAGATCTTCAACGCAGGCGGGGACGTGGTCGAGGCGATCTTCAACGGTGGGCTGGACGCGAGCTACGTCGGTCCCAATCCGGCCATCAACGCCTGGGCTCTTTCGCAGGGCGAAGCAATCCACATCATCTCCGGCGCCACCTCGGGCGGCGCCTTCCTCGTCGTCAGTCCCGATATCACTGCGCCGGAGCAGCTGGCCGGCAAGAAGTTGGGCAGCCCGCAACTGGGCAACACCCAGGACGTCGCGCTGCGCGCCTGGCTGCTCGACCAGGGATTCGAGACCGACCAGGAAGGTGGCGGTGACGTGTCCGTCCTGCCGCAAGCCAACGCCGACATCCTCACCGCCTTCGCCTCCGGCGCGCTCGACGGCGCGTGGGTGCCGGAGCCGTGGGCCACGCGCATGATCGAGGAGGGCGGAGGACACATCCTGGTCGACGAGCGCGACCTGTGGCCGAACGGCCGGTACGTGACCACCCAGCTGATCGTCGCGACCGCCTTCCTGGACGCCCATCCCGACGTGGTCAAGAAGCTGCTGGAGGGCCAGGTGGCGGCCAACCAGTTCA
This sequence comes from Chloroflexota bacterium, assembly GCA_040002615.1. Lineage (GTDB taxonomy): Bacteria > Chloroflexota > Limnocylindria > QHBO01 > QHBO01 > DASSCW01. Next base: position 7,716 of record JBDUEE010000069.1, read on the forward strand.
TCCACGACGATCCGGAGGCCTCGCAGCAGGCGGTGCGCGACGCCATTTCCGATATCACCGGATCGGATCTTGATGCCGCCATCCTCGCAAAGGCGTGGAAGAACCTCGAGTTCACGAATGACCCGATCGCCTCGTCGCTGACCGAGTCGGCGGCGCACGCGGAAGAGCTGGGCCTGCTGGAACAGACTAATCTGGACGGCATCTACGACCTCACGCTGCTGAACGAGGTCCTGAGCGAGGCAGGGGAGGACCCCATTCCGCAGCCATGAGCACGGCT
>JBDUEE010000070.1:0-9037 GCA_040002615.1 Chloroflexota bacterium
TGTCCCGCCGGCGCTGACCACCACGTGAAGCCCTTCCAGGTCACCAGAGCGGGCGAAGAGGCGCTCCACCGCTTCGACGATGGTGGCGGGCTCCGCCAGCCGTCCCACGCCGGTCAATCCGCTGGCCAGCGCCCCGACCTCCGGCTCGACCACGAAGTGCCCGAAGCCACGCAGCGTCTCGACATTGCGCTGCGTGGCGGGGTGGGTCCACATGCCGGCGTCCATGGCCGGCGCCAGCACCACCGGGGCGCGGCTCGCGCAGGCAACCGCGGTCACCGCGTCGCGCACCAGCCCGGCGGCCAGCTCGGCAATGATATTGGCCGTGGCCGGCGCCACCACGATCGCATCCGCGCCCTCGGCCAGCTCGACGTGGGCGATCTGCTGTTCGCCGTCCAGCGCCATCACGTCGTCGACCACCGGCCGGTGGGTGAGCGACGCGAAGGTGAGCGGGGCCACGAACTGCCTGGCGGCCGGGGTCATCGCCACGTCGACGATCGCGCCGCGCTCGGCCAGCAGCCGTACCAGGCTGACCGCCTTGTAGGCCGCGATGCTGCCGGTCACGCCGACCACGATTCTGCGTCCCGCCAGGGGCCCACGCATCTCGCTCATGCCGATCGGCCGCCGTGTGCCGGCTCTCTGTGTGCCGGCTCTCGGGCCGTGCGAGCGGCCATGATGCGCTCCCATGCATAGCGAATGCCCCGTAGGGTCAGGTCAGGCTCGATGCGGTCGATGCCGGGCACGTCCCCCAGCCACGGCTCGGCGGTATAACCGCCGGTGGCGATAACCGTCACGCGGCTGCCGGCCGGGGAGCGCTCAGCCAGCTCCCCGCGCAGGGCGGTCAGCAGGCCGCTGACCAGGCCGATGTAGCCCAGCACGGTGCCGCTCTGCATGGCTTGCACGGTGCTTGAGCCGATCGCCCGCGCCGGCCGCAAGAGGTCAATCCGCGGCAACTTGCTGGCGCGTCCGACCAGGGCCTCAAGCGACAGGCCGAGCCCGGGTGCGATCGCCCCGCCAAGGTAGGCGCCGGCCGCATCAATCACGTCGAAGTTGGTGCTGGTGCCCAGGTCCACCACGATCGCCGGTCCGCCTACCTCGATGCCGGCGGCCAGGGCATTGCACAGTCGATCGGCTCCGGCCTCGGCAGGGCGATCGATGGTGATGGCCAGGATCCCATCCAGGGATGCCGCGTCGACCACAAGTGGATCGATCTCCAGGCGGCGATGCACGAACTGGGTGAAAGCCTCGGTCAGCGGCGGCACCACCGATGCAATTGCCACCGCGGTCAGCGCATCGGTGCTGTGGCCCTCAAGGGCGAGCATGTCGCGCACCAGCGCCGCCGCCTCATCCGGAGTGGCGTCGGCGCGCGTGGTCGCCCGCCAAGAGCCGGCCGGCTCTGCATCATGGAAGAGGCCGAGCGTCACGTTCGTATTGCCGATGTCGAGCGCCAGCAGCGTCACGGGCCACATCCTAGCAGCCACCATCGCGTGCACCGGCCATGGCGGATGGGGTCATCGGTCCGGTGTAGACTCGCCCGCGACCCATGACCGACGCACGTGCCAAGCTCTACATCAACACCGGCGTCGTCACGAACAAGAGCGATGTCTACAACATCCTGCGCCCGCTTCTGAAACAGACTGTCACCTATAGCTACTTCCGTGGCAACCAGGTCACCAGCAACGGCACCGGCTGGGTCGAGCGGATCGTGGTCGATCATCCCGAGATCGCCAGCTACTTCACCCCCCTGTCGATCTGCCTGAACCTCGATTCCTTCGACTATCTGCAGTTCGACACCACGTCGGAGCAGCTGCTGGTCTATACGCTGGTGATCGGCAACGAGCGGGTGGTACTGGAGTTCGCGGCCGGGGGATCGCGCCTGGAGGAGGGCGAGGACGCGCAGGCCGGACGTCCGCTGCCTCGCAACGCAGAGGAGCTGGCACGCGACCTGCGCTTCATCCAGATGGAGCTGATGATGTCGTCTGATACCACCGACGAGGAAGAGGACGCCTAGGGTGGCCTCCGGCCTGGCGGCGCCTCGGCGCCGCCCCGCGGCCCTGCCCTTCGAGCGCAGTGTCATGCCAAACGGGCTGCGGGTGGTGACCAGCCGCATGCCCTCCGCCAGGTCGGTGGCGGTCGGCCTGTTCGTGGGCGTTGGTTCGAGGCACGAGGATACGCAGCACGCCGGCCTCTCGCACCTGCTCGAGCACCTCGTATTCAAAGGGACGGCGGGCTATCCGGACCCCGGCGGGCTATCCGAAGCGGTCGAGGGCTGCGGTGGCGCGGTGAACGCTGCGACCGATCGGGAGCTCACCGTCTACAGCTCAAAGGTGCCGGCGGCGGCTGCCGACCGTGGCCTGCATGTCGTGGCCGAGCTGGTCCTTCGCCCGCTGCTGCGCCAGCGCGACCTGGCGGCCGAGAAGCCAGTCATCGTCGACGAGATCCGGATGTACGAGGACTCCCCTGGCGACCATGTCTTCACCCTTTTCGACCAGGTGCTATTCGGTCGGCACCCCCTTGGGCGGGAGATCGCTGGGACACCGCGCTCGGTGCGGCGAGCGACGCGGGGCAGCGCGGTGGGACATTGGCAGCGCTGGTATCAGCCGCGCCACCTCGTGCTGGCCGTGGCGGGCGCCGTGACGCACGACGCCATCCTGCGCACTGCCGACGGCTGGTTTGCGCAGCAGGCTGCCTGGCTGGATGGCGATGGGACGGATGAGCCGCTGGGCCTGATGGCCGCTGCTCCGGAGCCTGGGCCGGCTGGCACGGTGCGGGTTGCCTACCGTCGCCTGGGGCAGGGCAACCTGTGCCTGGGCATGCCCGGCGTGGCGCGGGATGACCCGGACCGCTGGGCGCTCGACCTGCTGGGCACCGTGCTTGGGGATGGGATGAGCAGCCGTCTCTTCCTGGAGCTCCGCGAGCGGCGCTCGCTTGCCTACGACGTCTCGACCTTCTCCGCCACCTACTCAGATTGCGGCACCTTTGGCGTGCATGCCGGCTTCGATCCGGATCAGACGCATGCTGTCATCGCGGCCATCCTCGAGCAGCTGCAGCGCGTGGTCCAGGAGCCGGTGACCTCCGCGGAGCTGGAGCGCGCCCGTGCCTATACCCGTGGTCGCCTGGAGCTGCGGATGGAGGAGACGTCGGCGGTGGCAGCCTGGCTGGGCAGCGGCGAGAGCCTGCTGCCGCGCATCCTGACGGTCGAGGAGGTGGTCGAGCGGCTGGAGGCGGTCACAGCCGACGATATCCTGCGCGTCGCCCAGCGCTGTGCGCGGCCCGATCAGGCGAGGCTGGCAGTGCTGGGACCCTTCCGGTCGCGCCTGCGCTTCGAACGGGTGCTGGCCGACGCTTCAGTCGAATGACCGATGAGACGTTCGTCGACCTGATCCCGGACGAGCTGTCGCTCGCCCGCGCGCAGCTTGCCTCCGGCCTGCTTGGCATGGCAGAAGGTGCCCTGCGCCGGCACGTCGCACGCCTTGATGCGGGGGGCCGTGGTGCGCCGGAGGAGCTGGATGCCGCTCGCGCACTGCTGGCGGAAGTGCTGTGGCGGCAGGGCCGCCCGCTTGCTGGTGGGGCCGTCGTGGATTCCATCCGCAGCGGCAGCCTGGAGCGCCGCCGTCCGATCGTGCTGCTGGTCGAGGCCGAGGCGATGGCGGCAAGCGGAGACCCGGATCGCGCTGGAGCCCTGATGGAACGGGTGATCGACGCGGTTGGAGTGGACGAGGCATGGCGGCTGCGCGGTGGCGTCCCATCGCGCCTTGCGTGGCCGGTGCCCGCTTCGATGCGGGCCACCCAGCGGCGCCCGGCGAGTGCCCCAGCGGGGCCAGCCGGCACCGCCTCGCTGCCACCTTCGCCCGAGCGCACCGCTGCCGCGCATGCTCGGTTGGAGGCCGGCCGTCATGCCTACAACGCCGGCAATGACAATGAGGGAGACCGCGAGCTTGGGCTCGCCCTGCGGCTGGATCCACGCATCGCCGCCGAGGGGGTCGCGCTGGTGGAACCAACGCTCGGGCCCCGGCCCGGCGCAGACCGTCTGCTACTCTACGGCGACCTGTTGCGAGCCGCGGGCCGCAGTCCCGAGGCCTCGGAGGCCTACGACCGCGCCGCGCGCAGTTGACCCCATCCCCTATGGCGGTGCGCGCGCGCGCGCGTCACAGCACCAACCACGTAAGCGAGCATGAAGGAGCCCGCCACAAGCGATGGAACGCACTCTCGTCCTCGTCAAGCCCGACGGCGTGCAGCGTGGCCTGATCGGCGAGATCCTGGCGCGCTTCGAGCGCAAGGGCCTGAAAGTGGTCGGCATACGGATGCTGTCCGTCCCGCTCGAGATGGCAGAGCGTCACTACGCCGTACATGCCGATAAGCACTTTTATGCCGGGCTGGTCGAGTTCATCGTCTCCGGGCCGGTCGCCGCCATCGCCCTGGAAGGGCCCGATGCGATCGCGACCGTTCGGCGCCTGGTGGGCAAGACCATGCCGAATGAGGCGGAGCCAGGCACCATCCGTGGCGACCTGGGCATCAGCGGCCTGCGCAACTTGATCCATGCCTCTGACGCGCCACAGACCGCCATCGAAGAGCTGGCGCTCTGGTTCGACGACGGCCTGGTCGACTACGAGCGGGCGGTGGACGCGTGGATCGTGGCGGACGAGCCTCCGCGCCAGTAGGTCGGCACACGCGGCGCGACCCGGGCCGCTGAGGCGGCTTCGTCGCTCAGCCCGTCGTACCGAGGCCTCTCCATGAAGCCGACGCGGTCCAGCGGGAAGTAGCGCAACCAGGCGCGTCCCACAATCGAATCGCGTTCGATCGGCCCGAAAAAGCGCGAGTCCTGGCTCTCCGGCCGGTTGTCACCCATCACGAAGTACTCGCCGGCCGGCACGGTCCACTCGCTGGTGCCCTCGGCGTCACGTGGCACGGTTAGCGCCGTGCGGCCGCTGGCCTTCACGACATATGGCTCGAATAGCTGCACCGGCGAGCCGCCAGGAGGCGTCACGAATACCTTGCCGTTCTCAAGCCCAACCTTGTCGCCCGGCAGCCCGATGACCCGTTTGATGAACGGCACGCCGCCCTGCTCGTAGCCGCTCGGCGGCTGGAACACGACGATGTCGCCACGCTGGTAATCGTTGAACCGCGGCGACAGCTTGTCGATCAGGACGTACTCGTGCTCCACGATGGTGGGAACCATCGAGTCCTGCTCGACCTCGAACGGCTGCGCGATGAAGTTGTGAATCAGCAGGTAAATGACGAGGGTCAGGACCAGCGTCTCGACGATCTCGAGCAGGCAGCCCAGGCTCCGCCGCGTGCTCTTCTCGTCGGCGCGCGGGCCATCGTCGGAGGTCGCGTCAGGGGCGTAGGTCATGGGCGCTCCAGGGTGGGGGCGGGCAGGCCGCGCGTAGCATAGCGCACCGTTTGCGGACTACAGCCGAAGACGCAGGTATGCTCGCCGGACCGATGGGCAGCATCTTTCTTGTGCGCCACGCGACCACTGCCGCCAGCGCCGCCGGCGCGAACCTCGGCCAGGCCAGCGACCCGTCCCTGACCAGCCATGGCCAGGTGCTGGCGACGCGGCTTGGCCGCGCGATCGTCCTGGAGCTCGCAGCGCTGCCTCACGACGAAATGCGACTGATCAGCAGTCTGGCGCGCCGCTGCCTGGCGACGGCCGCGGCCATTGGCGCGGCGCTCGAGGCCGATGCCGCAGGGTTGAGCACCTCGGTTGAAGATGGGCTGCGAGAGGTTGACTACGGCGCGTGGGAGGGGCTGACTCCGGAAGAGTGCCGTCGCCGCGACCCCGAGCTGCGAGCCGCCTGGGAGGCTGACCCATATGTCACCCGGGCTCCCGATGGAGAGTCGGGCCAAGAAGTCGCGGCGCGTGCCTTTCCCGTCCTGGACGTCCTGGAGGCATGGTTGGCCGCAGTGCCGTCCCGCGCGGCCGTGGTCGTATCCCATAACCATGTCGTGCGGCTGCGGCTGGCAGCCCTCCTCGGCATCCCTCTGCCGGACTACCGGCGACGGCTGCGCGTCGAGCCCGGCTCGTACAGCGTGCTCACCTTCGCCTCCGGTGTGGATGGACCGTCCGTGCGGCGGATTGCGGCCATGCCGCCGGATGGGCCGATCGGGGGCGGCACATATAATGCTTAGTCCGTCCGCGCCGTCCGCGCCGTGCACCGAGGTCCCATGTCGATCGATCTGAGGCAGCAGCTGCAGCCGACGCTGCAGACGCGGGTCACCCCCAAGCAGATCGCAGCAAACGCGATCCTGGCCATGAGCTCGGTCGCGTTGACGGAGGCGATCGCCACCGAGCTTGAGGAGAACCCGGCGCTCGACATGCTCGAGCAGTCCACCTGCCCGATCTGCGGCTCGACCATCACCGGCAGCCATTGCACCGAGTGCCTGCCCAAGAACGCGGTGGGATCGGCGCCCGAAGGCCAGGACGGCGGCGTGGGGGAATGGTCGCTGCGTGACGAGTCCGACGACCTGGACCCGATCGCCCGCGCAGAGGCAGAGTTCACGCTGCAGGAGCACCTGGATTGGACGCTCCGCGCCCTGCTGCCGGCTCGGCTGCACCCGGTCGCCGAGTACACCATTGGTGCATTGGACGAGAACGGCTTCCTGACCGAGTCGGATACGGCGATCGCCACCGCCACCAGTGCGACCGAAGATGACGTTGCCGCGGTACGCGACGCGCTGCGTGGGGTCGAGCCCATCGGCGTTGGCTCACGCAACGTGGCTGAGAGCCTGCTGGCCCAGATCGCCTACCTGGAAGAGCTGGGCGAGGTGGACGTGCCCCCGATTGCCGCCGCCATCGTCCGCGATCACCTGGCGGACCTCGGGGAGCGGCGCTTTGCCCTCATCGCATCGGCGCTGAACGTCACGCAGCACGACGTGATCTCGGCCTGGGAGTTCGTGAAGCTCAATCTGCATCCGTACCCGACCGCAGCCTTCTCGGCGGCGATCGGCATCGGCCAACAGGGGCGCACGATCATTCGTCCAGATGTCCTGATCCGCGCCATCGACCATGAGCTGACGGTGGAGGTGGTCGAATCACGCCGTTTCTCGCTCCGGGTCGATCCAACCTACGCGCGCCTTTCGGCCGGCATGCGCAGCGCCGAGGCGACCGAGGCGGAGCGCGAGCACGTCCGCGAGTACGTGGGCCGCGCGCGATTCTTCATCGACAACGTCAACCGCCGGCGCGCGACGCTGCAGCGCATTGCCGAATGCCTGGTCGATCGGCAGCGCGACTACCTGGTGCATGGCGTGCAGCACCTCGTGCCGCTGACCCGTGCCGAGGTCGGGGCGGTGATCGGCATGCATGAGTCAACGGTCAGCCGCGCGACGGCCGAGAAATACGTGATGTTGCCGACCGGCGAGGTCGTGCCGTTCGGCCACTTCTTCACGGCGTCACTCGGGATCAAGGATCAGATTCGCAAGATGATCGAGGCGGAGGAGGCCGAACGGCCGCTCTCCGACCAGGACATCGCCGATCGGCTGGCCTCCGACGGCGTGGCGATCGCGCGACGCACGGTGGCCAAATACCGGGACGAGCTGCAGCTCCTTCCCGCACGCCTGCGCCGGCGATAAGCCGCGGTGCGCGGGGCGAGCCTTCGCAGCCTTGCGGCTCTTGCGATCGGGCTCGTCATCCTGGGCGGGATCCTCTATGTGGCCAGCACGGTGGATGGCCGCGCACCGAGCCTCGAGCGCATCGATCTGACCCATCACCTTTCCGCGGACGCTGAGACCGCATTGACGACGACCAGCATCGAGGTCGTCTTCTCGGAGGCCGTCGATCGCACCAGCGCGGAGGCAGCCTTCTCCATCCAGCCGGTCGTCGTAGGCGCTTTCAGCTGGAGCGGCAGCACGCTCACCTTCACTCCCGCGCTTCGGCTTCCGCTGGAGACCGATTTTTTGGTCAGCATTGCGCCGAGCGTCCGCGACCTGGCCGGCAACGCGATGGAGCAGCGTGGCGAGCTGGCGTTCGTCACGGTTGGGCATCCGACCGTGGTCGCCAGCCAGCCAGCGCAGGACGCCGATGACGTACCCCTCGCCTCGCCGATCGTGCTCACGTTCTCGACGCTCATGGATACCGCGTCGGTCGAGGCCGCGCTGACGATGTCGCCCGCCGTCGAGCTGATATCCACCTGGAGTGGTGAACAGCTGACCCTGACCGCGGTTGAGCGGCTGGTAGAGGGCACCCGCTATACCGTGGGCCTCAGCCAGGACGCCCGCGACAGCGCCGGCACCCCGCTGGAGCAGCCGTACTCGCTCAGCTTCCGTGCCGTGCGCTCGGGGCTGGCCGCAACCACCCAATTCCCGGAGGATGGGACCGAGGGCATCTCTGTCAGCACGCCGATTGGCCTGGTCTTCGACCGCGACCTGGACCCCGATTCGCTCAACCCCGACCGCTTCACGATCGAGCCGAATATCTCCGGCTCGCTGGCCGCCATCGTGGCACCCGGCGCCGCCGGCATGCGCGGGCCAGGCACCCGACTCCTGCGCTTCCAGCCGTCCGGTCCGCTGCAGCCGAACACGACCTACGCAGTCACCCTGGATCCTGGTCTGACCGGGTCCGATGGCTCCGCCCTGGCTGCTCCCATCAGCTGGCGCTTTACCACCGGCTCGCCGCTGGCCACGCTCAGCAACCAGATCGTCTTCCTGAGCGACCGCGGCGGCATCGCCAACCTGTGGGCGATGAATCCGGATGGCACGGGCCAGCGACAGCTCTCGGCGGAGCTGTCCGCGGTCAGCGCCTATGCGGTGGCGCCCGACGGGCGCAGTTTCGTGGTTGGCGACGGCGCAATGCTTGTCCGGCAGCAGGCCGATGGGTCCGGCCGCCAGCAGCTCACACCGGACGGAGTGCTGGAGGTCGATGCCACCTACTCACCAAACGGCGCTGAAATCGCCTTTGCCCGGATCGATTCCGACACCGGTGCCGGCCTGGGGCTATGGACCCGCCCGTCGGCCGGCGGGGACGCCCACCGGCTCGAGCTGCCGGATGAGGTGGGTACGCGACTCTCACCCGGCGCAACCTCCCGTCGCACCGTTCCGGCGC
>JBDUEE010000071.1:0-7006 GCA_040002615.1 Chloroflexota bacterium
CGGGCATGATCGGCCGGCCGGGAAAGTGACCGGTGAACTGCGGCTCGTTGGCGGTCACGTTCTTGATCCCCACAGCCCGCCGGCCTGGCTCGAGCTCCAGGATGCGATCCACCAGCAGGAACGGGTAGCGATGCGGCAGGATCCGCATGATGTCCGCTGCCTCAAGGGGCAGCGCGAGGCCTGCCGCGCTTGGGTTGGGGGCGTTGTCGGTCGTCATCGGTTCGGTCTCTGGCTCCATGCTCAGGCGCCGCCAGCCACGAAGGCTGCCGGGCCGACCCGATCCAGCAGGTTGGTGCTGATCTGGGCTTCCAGGAAGGCGGCGTTGTCGATGATCCCACGATGGAAGGGCAGGTTGGTTTTCAGGCCCACGAGCTTGAACTCGCCCAGAGCCCGGCGCGAGCGCGCCAGGGCGATCTCGCGAGTCTCACCCCACACGATCAGCTTTGCGAGCAGCGAGTCGTAGAACGGCGGCACCTCGTAGCCGGGATAGATGTGCGTGTCGATTCGGACGCCGGGACCACCCGGCAGCAGCAGCTCCTCGATCACGCCGGTCTGGGGCGCGAAATTGTCGCCAGAATCCTCGGCATTGATCCGGCACTCAATGGCGTGGCCGCGGATCTGGACCTGCTCCTGGGTCAGCGACAGCGGCTCGCCGGCAGCGACTCTGATCTGCTCGGCGATCAGGTCCACCCCGGTCAGCATCTCCGTGACCGGGTGCTCTACCTGGATGCGGCAGTTGATCTCGATGAAGAAGAAGTTCCCCTCCTTGTCGAGCAGGAACTCGAGGGTGCCGGCGGACTCGTAGCCGGCCGCCACCACCGCCCGCAACGCCACGTCGCGCAGCCGCTCGCGCGCGGCGTCGTCCATTGCGGGTGATGGGGCCTCTTCGATGATCTTCTGGTGGCGTCGCTGCACGCTGCAATCGCGTTCGCCGAGGTGGATGCCGTTGCCGTGCTGGTCGATGAGGACCTGCACCTCGACGTGGCGCGCCTCCTCGATCCATTTCTCGAAGTAGATGCTGTCGTCGCCGAAGGCCGCCTGCGCCTCGGATCGAGCCAGTGGCAGGCTGGTCTCCAGCTCGCGCGGCGAGCGGACCAGCCGCATCCCACGTCCGCCGCCGCCGGCCGATGGCTTGAGCAGGACCGGGTAGCCGGCTTCCTGCGCCTGGTCCGAGGCATCGCGCAGGTCGGTGATGATGCCGCGGCTGCCCGGCACGGTGGGCAGACCGGTGGCGGCCAGCATGCGACGCACCGCGTACTTGCTGCCAAAGCGCTCAAGCACCTCCGCTCGCGGCCCGATGAAGGCGAGATCATGCGCGGCGCATACCTCGGCGAAGCCGGCGTCCTCCGACAGGAAGCCGTAGCCGGGATGGATCGCGTCGCAGCCGGTGATGAGTGCCGCCGAGACCACTGCAGGCTGGTTCAGATAGCTCTTGCGCGATTCAGATGGACCGATGCAGATCGCCTCATCCGCCAACTGGACGGCCAGCGTGTCGTGGTCCGCCTCGCTGTAGGCAACCACCGCCGGGATGCCCAGGTCACGGCAGGTGCGCAGGATGCGCAGCGCGATCTCGCCACGGTTCGCGATCAGGATCTTGCTGAACGTCATGGATAGCTCAGGCCTGGACCGATGCCGCGGCCGGCAGCCCGCTCAGAAACTGCACGGTGGCATCCAGGCTGGCCTCGTCCGCGACGTGCAGGATGCGGGCGTTCGGCACGATGCGTTTCACCATGCCGGCCAGGGCCGAGCCCGGCCCGCACTCGACGAAGGTGTCCACGCCGTCGCTTACCATGCGCCGCACCGACGCGACCCACTCGACCGGAGAGCGGACCTGCTCAGCCAGCAGGCCACGAATCATGCCGGCGTCCGTGACCGGTTCGCCGGTCACGTTGCTGACCACCGGTGGATCGGCATCTGACCATTGGACGGTGTCGAACGTATCGGCCAACGACTCGGTCACCTCGGCCATCCAGGGTGAGTGGAAGGGGCCAGAGACCTGCAGCGCGATGATCCGGCGGGCGCCCGCCTCCCGCAGCACTGGCGCGGCATCCAGCAGTGCCTGCTGGGTTCCGGAGATCACCACCTGGCCAGGCGCATTGTCATTCGCGATCACGAGGTCCGCCGGGGACGCCGAGGCCGCGATCGCGTCGGCCACAGCGCTTCGATCCAGCCCGATCACGGCACTCATGCCGCCCGCGGCGTTGGCACCAGCCATCAGCTCACCGCGCCGGGCCACCAGCCGCAGCGCATCGGGAAAGGCAAGCACGTGGGCGGCCACCAGAGCCGCGTACTCGCCGACCGAATGGCCCGCAACGAAGGCCGGCTTAGGGTCCATGCGGCCCTCGAGAGCGGCCAGTGCAGCGACCGATGTCGTCAGGAGGGCTGGCTGCGTCCAGCGCGTGTCATTCAGCCGATCCTCCGGGCCGGCCCAGGCCAGATCGCTCACCGACCATTCCAGGACCGCGTCTGCGGCCTCGAATACCGAGCGGGCCGGCGATTGGTGCTCGGCCAGCTCGCGGCCCATGCCCACGGATTGCGAACCCTGTGGCGAGAAGAGGAGGGCCACGCTCACTCCGCCGGCTCCAGCTCAATCAGCAGCTGGCCATACTCGACCGGCTCGCCGGCCTCGGTCACCAGGTTGCGAACGGTACCGCTGCGCGGCGCGCGCACGTCGTGACGCACGCCAAGCATCTCCACGTGCCCCAGGGCTTCACCCTTGTCCACGCTGAGACCAGGTCCGAGACCGTCCGCGTAGGCAAAGACGCCGACCGCCGGCGAGGTGACGCCGTGGGTAGTGCCGGTCGATGATGCGCCCCCGCCATCGGCAGGCGCGACCCGCTGGCCAGGGGTGGCCTGCGAGATGCTGCTGGCCACCACGCGCGGCCCACCGGGCAGCGGCCGGCTGCCATCAGCGGCCAGGGCAACGCGGACGCGGAGTGACCCCATCCGCACCTCGAGCTCGCCGAGGCCCTGGCGCTTCAGGCGCTGCGTCAGCTCCGGGACCAGCTCATTGGCGGCACGCTCGATCTGCTCCAACTCGGCGTCGTGATCGGTCAAGCCTCACCCTCGTTTGCGTCGTCGTCGCCGCTCGGCCAGATCTCGCTCCACCGTGGCGGGCGCGGCACGCCCCGCAGGCGCAACAGGCGACCGATCCGTCCGCGCAGTGTGACCGGCTCCAGTAGCGGCTGTGCCTGGCCCTCGGCCTCGATGACGAGGCCGATCGAGCGAAGTCGAGCATACCGGTTGGTGAGCAGAACCTCAGGCTCGATGTGGCTGATCAGCTGCAGGGTGGCCAGGATGGCGGCCTTGATGGCTCGCGCGGTGGCGGCAGGGTCGGCCTGGGCGCCCTCCTTTGGTTCATCGATGATCTCGTCGATCACACCCAGCTGGAGCTGATCGGCAGCAGTCATGCGCATGGCGGCCGCGGCTGCCGGGGCTTTCTCCGGGTCGCGCCACAGGATCGAGGCGCAGCCCTCCGGCGAGATGACCGAATAGACCGCATTCTCGAGCGCCAGCACCACGTCACCCACGCCGATTGCCAGCGCGCCGCCGGATCCGCCCTCTCCAAGCACGATGGCCACGATCGGAACCTGCAGCCCCGTCATCAGCTTGATGCTGGTGGCGATCGCCTCTGCCTGGCCGCGTTCCTCCGCATCCGGGCCCGGGAAGGCGCCGGCGGTGTCCAGGAAGGTGACGACCGGCACGCCCAGCTTTTCCGCCAACCGCATCAGGCGCTGCGCCTTGCGAAAGCCCTCCGGGTGTGGCGAGCCGAAGTTACGGAAGATGTTCGACTCCGTGTCGCTGCCCTTCTGGTGGCCGATCACCATTACCGGGCGGCCCTCCAGCAGCGCTGGGCCGCCGACCATGGCCGGGTCGTCCCGAAACGCGCGGTCACCATGCAGCTCAACGAAACCCTCGAAGATGCGTCCCACCAGCTCGAGGGTGCGTGGACGTTGCGGATGGCGGGCCAGCTGCACCCGCCGCCACGCGGCGTCGATCGCCTCGGCGCTGGGCGCGGCCTGCGCCAATGTCTCGATGCCGGGCGGTAGCATCTCGGTCATCGCTCCTGCTCCTTCGCCTCGCGCGCGCGATCGTGCTCCAGATCCGCACCGTTGCCGTTGCCCTCGGTGGTCGACGTGGCGGACTTCACGTCGATGCCGATCGTCTCGCTGACAGCACCGCCCAGCCGCTCGGCCAAGCCGGAAAGCACGCCAATCGGCCCCCACCCGCGCTGGTCGCCCTGCGCCCACGCCGCGTCGACCGGGGCCGGCGGCAGGACCCGCAGCAGGCGGCTCAGCGTGCTCCGCAGCTCCGACCGTGGCACGACCAGGTCGACGAAGCCGTGATCCATCAGAAACTCCGCGCTCTGGAATCCCTGGGGCAGCTCCTCGCCAACCGTCCCGCTAGCAACGCGCGCCCCGGCGAAGCCGATCAGGGCACGCGGCTCGGCCACGATGACGTCGCCCAGGCTGGCGAAGCTGGCCAGCACCCCACCCGTGGTCGGATCGGTCAAGACGCTGATGAATGGAACGCCGGCCACATCCATGCGCGCCAGGGGGGCGGTGGTCTTGGCCAGCTGCAGCAGCGAGAGCGTGCCTTCCTGCATGCGCGCGCCACCGGAGGCGGCCACCACGATAGCCGGCATGCGCTCGGTCAGCGCCGCCTCGAAGCAGCGGGCCACCTTCTCACCCACCACGCTGCCCATGCTGCCGCCCATGAAGCGGAAGTCGAACAGGGTAATGGCGACCGGTTGCCCATCGATCCGTCCGGTCCCCCACACGGCCGCCTCGCGCAGGCCGGTCTTGACGGTCGCCGCCTCCAACCGATCCGGGTACGGCTTCTGGTCGTGGAATCCCAGTGGATCGCCAGAGGTGAGGCCCGCGTCACGCTCGACGAAGCTGCCGCTGTCGAGCAGAAGATCGATTCGCTCGCCGATGCTCATACGGAAGTGGTGTGCGCAGGTCGGGCAGACCCGCAGGTTGCGTTCGAGCTGGCGGTTGAAGATCTGCGAATCGCACGACGGACACTTGGTCCAAGCGTCGGCGGGCGCTTCGCGGCGTCGGAGAGGGAACTTGATACGCATGCGGCTGCCTACCGCTGCCCGGTCGAGCTGGCGACCGGGACATGTCGCCGTGACCGCCACACTGCGACTGCGGTGACGGTCACACCCACCGCCGCCGAGGAGACCGCGCCCGCCGCCAGGATGCGCGCCGGATGCCGCAGCTCCCGACGCGCAAAGGCTTCCAGCGCGCCAACGGCACTCGCCACGCCGCCGGCGTGCGTGAGCCTGGCCAGCAGCCGCGCATCGAACGCTCGACTTCCGGGAATGGGAGGCAGCGCGGCGCGCAGGATGGCGGCCGTCTCCAGCAGCGGCTGGATAACCGGGTCCCGCGGGGGGCGGCCACCGGCCAGCAGCACGTCGACGGCATGGTCGAGGCGCTCGGCAGGGCTGCCTGTCGTCATCGGAAAGCTCCTTGTCCGCAGTGTGGTCCGGCCGGCTGCCGCGCCACGTTGCGGACGGTAACGGCGAGGGGACCTCATCCTATGCCAACACCGCCGGGGCCGATGCGTTACAGGTCGGCGGCAGGCACTTCCCGAATTTCGCCCAGGCGTGCGGCCAGATCGCGCAGCGAACGATGCAGGAGCACGCGCACGGCGCCGGTCGATCGGTCGAGCACCTCGGCGATCTCAGCGGTGGAGAGGTCGTCGACGAAGCGCAGCAGGATCACCTGGCGCCTGTCCTCGGGCATCTGCGCAATCGCCGCGCGCACTTCCCGTAGCTCGTCGGCCAGGGCGACCAGTCCGGCGGGGTCGGCATCCGGCGCCGGGCGCTCAAACCCATCCGGAAGCGCGCGGGTCGGTCGCCGAGTGCGGGTCCGGTGAGCATTGGCGACCGTGTTGTGGGCAATCCGGAATAGCCAGGCGCGGAACGTGGAACCCTGGTCTCGGAACGCGGGAATCGCGCGCAGGGCGGCCAGGAACGTGCGTTCGGTGGCGTCTTCGGCGTCATGGTGGTCGCCCAGCTGGTAGAAGGCAAAGCCGTAGACCCGATCGAGGTAACGCCGATACAGGGTGGCGAACGCAGCGCGGTCTGCCTGGGCGGCGAGCACATCGGCCAGGTCGGCATCCGCGCCTGCCGGCCGGGACAGGTGTCGGTCTGCGGACGAATCGCTCATGCGTCGGCCCCCACGGCATCCGGCGCGGCAACGGACGTCACCTCGCCGATGGCCAGCGCGACCCGCCCCAGATCAGTGTCCAGCAGCAGCAGGCCCTCCTCGTTGATGCCGGCCGCACGGCCATCCAGGCGTTCCGCGCCGAGATCGACGGTCACTCGCCTGCCGTCGAGCGCGGAGACGGCTCGCAGCCTGGCGACTGGCGAGTCGCCGCGCTCCAGCCCGGCCACTTCGGCGTCAAGGGCAGCCAGCAGCCGCGCCAGGAGCGCCACGCGATCCACGCTGGCCCCGCCGAGCTCAAGCAGCGAGGTGGCGCGGACGGAGACTTCAGCGGGCATGTCGGCATGCCGCCAGTTGACGTTGATGCCGGCACCGATCACGGCGTCTACCACACGGCCTTCTACCAGGGACGTTTCGACCAGCAGGCCCGCCAGCTTGCGCCCGTCAGCGGCGACCACGTCGTTCGGCCATTTCACGAGCAGCTCGACGCCGGGCACCATGGCTGCACATGCTTCTCGCACGGCTAGTGCCGAGACGATGCCCAGCAGGCCGGCGGCGCCCGGTTCGAATCGCGGCCGTAGTCCCACGCTGACCATCAGGTTGACGCCCGAAGGTGACATCCAGCTGCGCCCTCTGCGTCCGCGGCCGGCAGTCTGCAGATCTGCCACCACCGCCAGCCCATCGCCGCCGGACTCGTGCAACGCGGAGCGGGCGCGATCGTTGGTCGAGCCGATCTGAGCGTGGAACTCGATGGTGCGGCCGACGCGTCGCGACGGGTCGGCGGCAGTCAACCAGGAGGGCTCGGTCATCGGCACATTATCGCCCGTATCGTC
>JBDUEE010000072.1:0-11746 GCA_040002615.1 Chloroflexota bacterium
TGGCTGAGGCGGAGCGCGGCGACCCCGACGCCGCTGCAGCAGCGTTCGCCCACGCGGTGGTGCTGAACCCGCCGCTGTTCGGCGCACTGCCCTTCGAGGCGACAGGCGTATCTCGACAGGCGGTGGCCGACGCGGTTGACGTAGTGCTCGCCAACGAGCAGCAAGCGGCGCCGATCCTGGATCTCATCGCTCGCTGGGACGTCGCGCTGGCCATGGGCAGCCTGCCCAGCGACGCCGGGCTGGCGTGGCAGGCGGTCGCCGCCGAGCTGTCCGGCGATCGAGCGCAGGCTGATGAGGCGGTGGCTCAGCTTGAAGACAATGCGCCCCAGGACGCGCGCACCTACCAGGCGGCTGCGGCCGTGGCCAGGCTGCGCTGCGACGCCGCGGCGGAGGACGAGGCCCTGCGCCTGGAGGCATTTACGCGCAACGCCTGGACACCGGCTCCACCCCGCGTCCACGTCGTGCGCGAGCTCGTCTACCGCGAGGCCGGTTTGGGGGCCACTCAGCCACTCCAGGCGGAGGCACGGCCAGCCCTGCCGGGCTGGCCGTGGTCCCTGATCGCGGAGCCGGAATGCGGGTGACTTGAGCGTGAGCCTGCGTCGCCTCGACCGCGCGCGCCTGGCCCGCGATGGGCTGCGCATCGCCGGGATCATCGTGGTGCTGTTCGTCTGGTGGCTGCTCAGCTTCCATGACTACCAGCACGACGCACGCGCCTACTGGGCATCGGACCTTTCCGACCTCTATGCGCGCGGCCAGGTGGGTGGTGAGGATGCGTACCTCTACTCGCCGGCATTCGCCCAGCTCTTCGCCCCGCTCACTCTCCTGCCGTGGGGCGTGTTCGCTGCCATGTGGGCTGCGCTCAACCTCGGGGCGTTGGTGTGGATGACCGGCCCGGCGATCGCCGCGCTGCTGCTGCTGATTCCCGGCTCGCCGGTGGTCGACGAGGTGGGAACCGGCAATATCCACCTTCTGCTGGCGGCTGCCATCGTGCTTGCGTTTCGCTATCCGGCGGCCTGGGCGTTCCCCCTGCTCACCAAGGTCACACCGGGGATCGGGCTGCTGTGGCTGGCGGGTGCACGCCAGTGGCGCGCCATGGCGATAGCGGTGGGGGCCACCGCTCTGATCAGTCTCGTTTCGTTCGCGCTGGCTCCGGGCCTCTGGACCGATTGGTTGGCCGTGCTCACCGAGAACGCCCAGCACCACGTCCCGGACTACGCCGCGATCATCCCCGGCTCCGTGCTGCTGAGGACGGCCATCGCCGCCGTCCTGGCGGTCATTGGCGGCGCACTTGGCTGGCGCTTCATGGTGCCCGCTGCAGCCACGCTGGCGCTGCCGGTCCCGTGGTCGTCCGGACTGAGCGTGCTGGTGGCAATCGTCGCCCTTGCCCGCCGCGGTCAGCTGCTCGATCGGGCCGAGCCCTCCAGCCCGGATCGTGGGCCCGTCGCGTGACGACTCGCTGGTGGATCCCGTCAAGCGCGATCGCGGTGGCGGCCTTCTTCGCACTGGTGGCCCTGCCGCGGCCGGCGATCCCTCTCATCGACGGCGACGTGTTCTGGCACATCCGGGCCGGCGAGGAAATCCTCGACACCGGGTCGGTCCCGCGGGTCGACACCTGGAGCATCGTCGGTGCCGGCAAGGAGTGGACGAGCCAGGACTGGCTGAGCAACGTCGTGCTGGCGGTCGGCTACCGGATGGGAGAGATCGGGCCGACGCTGCTATCGCTGGTGTGGGCACTGCTGGTGGTCGTCGCGCTGGCAGTGCTGTGGTCCGCCATCGGCCGGCGCAACCCGCAGACCGGCTGGCTGAGCCGCATCATCTGGCTGGGAGCCGGCCTGACGGTGGCAGGTCCCACGCTTGGCGTGCGGGTGCAGGTCGTTGACCTGGTGCTGTCGGCCTGCACGATATGGGTGCTGTGGACCTTCATGGCGCGGCGGCGGCCGGCGGTGCTGCTCCTCCTTCCGGCGCTGGCGGTGGCCTTCGCTAACCTCCATGCCGGGTGGCCGCTGCTCTTCCTGCTGGGCGTGGCTGTCCTGGTTGGTGAGGCGGCTGATCGGCTTCTCCGGCGGCGCCTGGATACTGAGCCGCTCGCATTGGCGCAGCTCGGCTGGCTGTTGCTGGCGCTGATTGCCGCTGCTGTGGTGATACCGCTTAACCCCAACGGCATCGACCTGTACCGCTATCCCATCGAGACCTCGTCGATCGCAGCGCATCGCGACTTCATCTCGGAATGGCAGCCACCCGATCCCGGGACGTTCATCGGACAGGTGCTGATCGGCTTCGTTATCGTGGGCGTCGTCCCGACGATCCTCCTTGCCTGGCGCCGAATGCGGCTTGCCGATGCGCTGATCCTGGTTGGCCTGACCGTGATGGCCGCTAACGCCGCACGCTTCCTGCTCGTGGCCGGGCCGATCCCGGCGGCCGTCATCACCCTCTACCTGGCGCCGATCATCTCGCGCAGCCGCTTCGGTCAGCGAGTCGCGCCATTCCTGGCCAGGATGGCCACGCCCCGGCGCTCACGGCTGTTCAGCACGATCAATCTCATGCTGGTGGCGCTCATGGTGCTGGCGGGCCTGGCGGTGACCGCGGCCCGCATCTCACCGACGGCTCAGCGCCAGGCCACGGCCGAGCACATGCCCGTGTCCGCGGTCGACTGGATCCTGGCCAACAACCCCGGCCAGCGGCCGTTCAACCAGTACTCGTGGGGCGGCTATCTGGGCCTGCGACGGCCGGACGCGCCGATCTTCATCGACGGGCGCTCGGACGTGTACGGCAATGCGCCGATCCAGGAGTACGCCAGTGTCGTGCGTGCGACTACCGATCCGGCCCCCTTTCTGGACCGATATCAGATTCAGTACGTCCTCTTTCCCTCCACCGGCCAATTCGCAGAGCGGATGGACGCCAGTTCCGGTTGGATACGCGCCTATAGCGATCCGATTGCGGCCGTGTGGGTTCGCGCTGATGCACCCCTCGGGCAATGACGACCCGGGCGTGACTGTCAGGCCGGGCAGCTGCGGAGGAGCAGGACGGCGACCGGGTCGCGATGTACCTCGCACCAGCCCGCTTCGGCTGCCGCGTTGACGACCGCCGCGCCTGGCGGCAGCAGGATGGCCTCCACGTCGTACGAGTCTGCCAGCTCCTCCCAGCCCGGCGTGGCGTTCCGGATGCGGAGGTAGTCGTCAAGGATCTGCTGGTCGTACATGTCGTTCCGGCCGTCCACGAATACGTGGCCGCCGGCGTCATGCAGCCGGTAGATCAGGTAGCCGCCCCACTCGTACTCGGCCAGGGTGTTCGCCGCCGGGGCCACTTGCCCTAGGGCATCGGTCGCGGCCACCGGGAACCGTTGTGGAATGACGCGGTCGCCCGACAAACCCTCTACGCCAGGAAGGATCACCACCGCTGCCACCACCACCAGGGCCGCCAGCCCGGCCTCCATGATGCGTCGCCCCCTTGCCATGGACGGGCTCGGCGGCCGACGCGGGCGTGCCGGCCGAATCGAGGCGAGGCCATGGGTCATCGCCGGCACCGCCGCAATCGCGGCCAGCGGCCCGTTGCGAACCGCCAACAGGGCGCCAAGCATGCCCAGCACGCCGACCGTCGCGAGCCACGCTGGTGTGCCACGCATCCGGGTGAGGACCAGCGCCAGGATGACCAGCCCCAGGCCCAGGTTTCGCGCATCGGTGACACTGGGCATCTGCCACTCGGCGATGTGGCGCAGGCCCCAGTCGCCGGGCTCGACGTAGCGCAGGGGGTACAGCAGGCCGGCCGGACCGGCGGGCGTGAGCATCGTGGCCAGCACGGATACCGCGAGGAGCAGGAGGACGGCAATGCGCCGACTGGACATCGGTGTCCGGCCGATCGCGGCGAAGATGGCGTAGACCGCGAAGACGCCCAGGCCGATGACGTACAGCCCGTGGAGATTGGCCCACAGCACAAAGAGCGGCGGGAGCAGCCACGCCCACCGCCCATGCTCCGGCCGCAGCAAGATCAAACCGGACAGGAGCCCACCCAACAGGAGCCAGGAGAGAACCTGCGGCCGGATGGTGGCGTAGGGCAGCAGCACCACAAGGGCAAGCGACACGCCCAGGACCACCGGTCCGGTCCGGAGGCCGATGCGTCGCAGCGCGGCCCCAACGAGCAGCGGCCCTCCGGCTGCCACTGCGCCGAACAGGAACGCGGCCAGGCCCGCTCCCAGGCCGGTAACCCCCAAGTAGATGAGCACCTCGCCCAGCCACTCGTGGGCGGTCCATGGCTGGCCGAGCCAGGTGAACGAGAACGGATCGGTTGTGGGCACGCGGCCGGACTCCACGATCAGCCTGCCGGTGGTGACATGCCAGTAGTAGTCGCTGTCGACCAGGCCGCGCACCGCGCTCACGATCCCCATCACGCCGATTGCGGCCATGGCGTAGAGCGCATACGGCGAGGGCATCGGTCGCGAGTCTACGCGTTGCACGGGGTTAGACTCGCCATCAATGTCCAGCCCAACGGTCCGCGACCTGGTGGTCCTCACCGCACTCGCCCTGGTCGCGCGCATCCTGGCCGCCTGGCTGGTCCCCTCGCCACCGTACGTCGACGCCGCCTACTACACGCTGGTCGCCGAGCGCCTGGCAGGCGGCGACGGCTTCAGCGTCCCGGTCCTGTGGAGCTTCCTCGAAGTGGGAGGACGCCTGCCAGCTCAGCCGATGCTGCCGCTTCCAAGCAACGGCCACTGGATGCCCCTGACCTCGATCGTTGCCGCGCTGCCGATGCTGCTAGTAGGGGCGGATTGGCGGGCAGGCCAGGCAGCGATGGTGATCCTCTCGACCGCGCTGGTGCCGCTCACATACTTGATCGGCTGGGAGCTGTGGCACTCCCGCTGGGTGGCTGTCCCGGCCGCGCTGCTGGCCGTCTTCGCCGGGCCACTGCTGGTCATGTATCCGCTGGTCGAGAGCTTTGCCGTCTTTGGGGTTACCGGCGGCGGTGCCCTGTATGCCAGCCTTCGCGCGATGCGCTCGGCGCGGCCCGCCGCGTGGCTGATTGCGGCCGGAGCGCTGGTTGGCCTGGCGACGTTGGCCCGCGTCGACGGCCTGCTCCTGGCAGTCGCTCCGGCCACGGCCTGGTTCCTGCGTCGGCAGGAGGGCAGCGTTGGCATCGGCGCGGCGATCTTCTCTGCGTGCGCCGCGTTGCTGGTGATGGCCCCATGGCTGATTCGCGACATGGTGGTCTTCGGCAGTCCCCTGCCGTCGGCGGGAGGTCACACCCTCTGGATCCGCACCTACAACGAGCAGTTCTCGATCGGCCACCAGCCCGGACCCGCGACTTGGCTCGCGGCAGGGCCGTGGGAGATCGTGCTCTCGCGGCTGGCGTCATGGGGCGAGCTGCTTGGTCGAATCCTGTCACTGGCCGGTGGCCTGTTCGGCGTCACCTTCCTTGTCGGGCTGTGGCTCAACCGCGGCCGGCGTGAACTGGCGCCGTTCACCGTCTACTGGGTGGTCATGTTCGTGACCATGGGGCTGGTCTTCACCTTTCATGCGCCGAAGGGCGCCTTTTTGCACTCCGCTCCGGCGTGGCTGCCGGTGGCGCTGCCGCTGGCCGTGGCCTCCGTGGCTCCGGCCGCGACGGCGGTCGCGCGCTTGTGGCGTTTTCTCGGCCGACCGGCGACGCACCGGTTCCTGGTGGTTGCGGGCTTGGTGGGAGCGGTCGTCGTTTCGCTCGGGAGCTCGGCTGCCCTGCTCGGCCTGTGGCGCAGCGACGTCCAGCGGCTCGAGGCGGCGGCCGGATACCTGCGCGATGCCGCATCACCGAATGACGTCGTGATGACGCTGGATCCGGCGCGGCTCTACCTGCTTACCGGGAATCCAGGGGTGGCGCCGCCGTTCGACCCCTTCGACGTGGTGGGTACGGTCGTGCAGGCGTACGACGTGCGCTGGGTGGTGGTGACGCTGCAGGGTGACGAGACTCGCGATCCGCTGGGCCTCTGGGATGGCGCCGGGGGGACGGACAGCCAGGGCAACCACCCTGCCTTCCTGCCCGCCGAGCCCGCCTTCGAGGCGTCCGGCGTGCGCGTGTACGAGGTGGTCCGCTAGTCCTCGCCGCCGGCGGGCGTAGTACTTCCGGCGCCCTTAGTACTGTTGACCACAGGCAACTTGCGCGGACAGGATGGGCGCGAGGTCCGGTACTACGCCGGACCCGGTACCCACGGGACGGGACGGCTTGCCAAAGACCGCCACGGCCGGCGCACCGGCCATCAGCTTCGAGCGAATCCACGCGCAGGCGACCGAGGGTGTTCGCCGTGACGCGCGGCGCGTTCGTGATCTCGCGGATCGGTTCCGGGGGGAGTATCGCGAGCGCCTCGAGGACTGGATGCGGCTTCGGGCACGGGCCGACGAGCGTCCACCCACCAACCGCACGGCCTCCGCCGCCACCGATCGGCTGCGCGCCCGACAGGAAGATGTCGGCCGCCAGCTTGGCACGCTGCAGGGGCGCCTCACGCGACTGGATGTCGCCGCTCGCCAGCTTGAGCTGGTGGCGAACTACCTGGCCAGCCCGGACGCCCAGGTGGCAGAGCCGAGCCTGACCGATACCGACGAGTCGTACGCTGCCGGCCCACTGCGCATCATCCAGGCCCAGGAGGCCGAACGCCAGCGCCTCGCCGAGGAGATTCACGACGGGCCGGCGCAGGTCCTCACCAACGCCATCTTCCAGGTCGAGTACCTGGACCGCGTGATCGACGGTTCGCCGCGAACGGCGCACGCGGAGCTTTCATTCCTGCGCACCATGCTCCGCGATGGGCTGGATGAGGTGCGCGGCTTCATTGCCGCCCTGCGGCCGCCGGCGGTTGACGTGGGTTTGGCCCAGGCGCTTGCCGAACAGGGAAAGGATTTTGCCGGCCGCCACGGCATCGCCGTCGACGTCACCGTGAACGGCATCGACGAGACGCTGACTCCGGACGAGAAGGCATCGGTCCTGCGCATCGTGCAGGAAGCCCTCCAGAACGTGCGCAAGCACTCCGCGGCAACCCAGGTGCGGATAGGCGTGGAGAGTGGCCACCTCGTCATCGGCGACAACGGACGCGGTTTCGACGTAATGCGCCTGGCATCGGGTGCCAGTCGCAACTTCGGGCTGCAATTCATGCGCGAGCGGGCGGAGCTGATGGAGTCGACGCTCAGCATCGAGTCGCGACAGGGGGAGGGGACGCGGATCCTTCTGCGTCTCCCCGAACGCTGAGAGAGATCACGAACCTGGAGGAGAGGACATGGCTACGAGCACGACCAAGACCGACGATCTGACGAAGGCCAAGGAGGAGACCGTGGAGGAGACCCAGACACAGGAACGCCGCCGAGGCGGAGACCGGCGTGCGGTCAACGCGAAGACGCGAGTCGTCATCGTGGACGGCCATACCCTGTTCCGCCGAGGTGTGCGCAACATCCTGGAGCTGGAGGACGACATCGAGGTCGTCGGCGAGGCCGGCAGCGGTCGCGAGGCGATCGCCACGGTCGAGGAGCTGACCCCGGACGTGGTCCTGATGGACCTCTCGCTGCCGGCGCCCAACGGGATCGAGACGACCCAGCGCATCAAGCGCGAGCTGCCGCACACCGGCGTGATCGTGCTTGCACCGAATGATGACGAGGATCAGCTCTTCGATGCCATCAAGGCGGGAGCTGCGGCTTATGTACTGAAGGACATCGATCCGACGGACCTGATCGCGATCATCCGCCGCGTCCGATCCGGTGAGTACCTCATCAACGACAAGGTGTTCTCGAAGCCGGCCGTGGCGTCGCGCGTCCTCAAGGAGTTCCGCGAGCTGGCCGTCTATGGGGCCGATGCTCAGCCGATCTTCGCCCCACTCTCACCTCGAGAGGTTGAGATCCTGGACAACATCGCGCAAGGCATGACCAACAAGCAGGTCGCCTACGCCCTGTCGATCAGCGAGCAGACCGTCAAGAACCACATGAGCTCGATCCTGCGCAAGCTGTCGGTCAACGACCGCACCCAGGCCGTTGTGTACGCGATGCGCCAGGGCTGGATCAAGATCCCGGAGGACTGAGCCGCCGGAGGTCATCCCGGGCGTGGTACGGACGTGCCATGGCCGCGCGTCCGACCTCCCCATAGCCTGACGGCACGTCGCTCGGGGTATCTCGGTGACGTTCATCTGAACGAGGCGTTTCCGGGTCGCGAGCCGGCAACTGCCTCGGGTCTCCTCCTCCGGTGTGGGAGCCGTGTCGCAGCAGGCACGGCTCCCTCACTGTGTCCGGGAGGGTCCGCTATACGGCCGCACACGACATCTATATGTCGGTTGGTCCTGCCGGTGAGCCATTCGGCCGATGAGGCGGGTCTGGCGGGCCATCGATGGCTGGTTGATTCAGCCGGCGAGCGTATCGGACAACAAGGCGTGCAAGGCCAGTCCTCGTTGGCTGGTCGGTTCAGCTGGTGAACCGATCCGCCGACATGGCTCCTCTTGCTGGTCTTCGTTGGCCTTTGGTTCAGCCGGTGAGCCGGCACGCCGACCAGGCTGCCGGCGGCAGCGGCTCATTGGCCAGAGGATCGCGACCACAACTACCCAAAGTGATCAGGCGCAGCGGCCGGCACGGCCTATCATCGTCAACCGATGACCGGCGATCGAGATGCGTACGAGGTCCTGGAGGTCCACCCTCGAGCGCACCAACAGGTGATCCAGGCTGCATACCGAGTCCTGGCGGCGCTCTATCACCCCGACCGCGACCCTACTGCCGCTGCGACCCGACGCATGGCGGACCTTAATGCGGCCTATGACAAGCTGCGGACGACCGAGCGCCGTGAGCTGTATGACCGTGCCAAGAAGCTGGGGCCATCCACCCCGGAGCCGATCGTGCCAGCCTGGCGGGCCGACCAAAAATCGAGTCCTCCGGCCAATATCCGCGACTCACACGGGCGACACTTGGACTTCGGCCGCTACGAGGGTTGGACGGTCAAGCAGATCGCGCCCCGCGACCCCGACTACCTGCGCTGGCTGAGCCGCCACTCGTCCGGAGTGCGCTTCAGATCTGAAATTGAGGAGGCGCTCCGAAGGGAGGACAAGACCCTCGACGAGTGACCGAGCGCTTGCTCGGCGCGCTTGACAACGAGCATCAGACCATACAAGGTACGTCCCCGACTCAGGCTGCCTGGGACCATCGGGCCATGGTTGTGGCGCGATACGGCACCTACGCTGCCCGAGCCAATCTCCCAGGAAAGGAGGTATCGCGAAGGAATGCTTCAAATCATCAGCACTTTTCTCGCTCGGTTCCGCCGCGAGGATGAGGAAGGCCAGACGCTCGTCGAGTACGGTCTGCTTTTGGCCCTCATTGCGATCATCGTGATCGTGGCTCTCATCTTCCTCGGCCCGATCGTCAGCCAGATCTTCCAGAACGTTGGGACGTCTCTCAACACCGTCTGAAAAGGTCACACGCAAGAAGGCCCCCGGGTTCATCCCGGGGGCCTTCTCTTTCTCCGCCGAAGCGCCGAGCAGACAATCGACGGGGTTCGACCCGGCGCAGGTACCACCATCGGCTTAGCCCACAAGTCCCCTACATGATGCTTGCTGGTCACCCGTAGACTGTTGACCGCAGTCACAATGCTGCCGTCAATGCGACCTCATTTTGGGCACATTCATCCGAGTACGAGGAAGTCTCCGTGAAGCGATCCAATCGCCTGGTCATTCTGGTTGGGGTGCTGCTCGCCGTCCTGGCCTTCGTTGGAATCGTGATCCTGCTGAACAACCCCGGCCCAGGCCCGGGAGGACCGCCACTGACCACCGTCACGGTCATCGTGGCCAGGGAAGCCATCGCCATCGGCGATCCGGTCACACCTGACCTGGCGGAGACGAAAGAGGTAGCGGCGGATGCGGTCGAGCAGACGCGCATCGGCGATCCTTCGCTCTTGACCGGTCGGCCCGCTCTGGTGCCGATCCAGGCGCAGGAGCAGATCACCATGGAGAAGGCCGGCCAGGTGACCGGGCAGCAGCCTCCCATCAGCGGCCAGCTGAAGCCGGGCGAAAAAGCGATCGCCTTCCAGGTCGACCGTGTGACCGGCCTCGACTTCCTGATCCAGGTCGGCGACCACGTGGACATCGTCCTCACCGAGCAGCTGCAGGTCCTTCAGCCCACGGCGGACACTGCCAACAGCCCGGCGAGCGAGCGACGATTCGAGACCATTACCGGCCTCGAGAACGCGAAGACGGTGAAGACCATCCTGCAGGACAAGCGAGTGCTGTACGTCAGCGCCACGCGTATCCGCAACTTAGCCGCGGCAAGCCCGTCGCCCGGCCAGGAGGCGCAGGCACCTGCGGCGGCTGAGGTGATCGAAAACGTGATCATCGTCTTTGCGGGGACCGATCAGGACGCAGAGGTCATCAAGTTCGCGCAGAACGACCTGAGTGAGCTCGGCTCGCTGACGGCGACCCTGCGATCGACAGAGGACACGAAAGTGGAGAAGACCACCGGTATCACCATCGACCTGCTGGTGAAGAAGTACGGCATCCCCATTCCGACAATCATCACTGACCTCGCGAACAACAAGCGAAATCGTTAGCCCTCGCCAGTCCGACGTACCCAAAGGCAACTGACCGTGATCAAAGTCCTCATCGTCGACGACATCCCGGAGACGCGCGACCACCTCACGAAGCTCCTGAGCTTCGAGGAGGGGATCGACGTTGCCGGTGGTGCCGGATCGGGCGAAGAGGCGATCCAGATGGCGATGGACATGCGCCCGGACGTGGTGGTGATGGACATCAACATGCCCGGCATGGACGGGGTGGCCGCGGCGGAGATCATCTCCCAGCGGCTGCCCTCCTCGCCGATCATCATGATGAGCGTCCATGGCGAGGCGGAGCAGCTGAAGCGGTCGATCACCGCCGGAGCGCGTGAGTTCCTGGTGAAGCCGTTCTCGGCCGACGAGTTCTCGACCAGCATCCGGCGCGTCTACGAGCGGGAGCTCTCCCGTCGGTCGCTGGCCGCCGCCGCGATTCCCATGGTGCCGAACGTCCCGCTGGATGCCGCGGACCTCGGCGAGCACCAGGTGATCGCGGTCTTCTCGCCAAAGGGTGGCGCCGGCCGGACGACCATTGCCACGAACCTCGCCCTTGCGCTGCAGAAGGAGACCGGCGGCCGCGTCTGCCTGGTCGATGCCAACCTGCAGTTCGGCGACGTTGGCGTGCTGCTGAACCTGAACCCCAAGAACCGCTCGATGATGGACGCGGTGGACGGCGGCGAGCCGGACGCCGATATCACCAACTCGGTCGTCATTGACCACTCGACCGGCATCCGCGTGCTCCTGGCGCCACCCTCCCCCGAGGGAGCGGACCTGGTCACGCCGACCTATCTGCGCACCATGATCGACCACCTTCGCGAGACCCATGACTTCGTGGTGGTGGACTTGCCATCGGCCTTGAACGATCATTCGCTGGGAATCATGGACGCGGCAGACCAGATCGTGGTCCTGACCGCACTCGAGATCACCACCATCAAGAACGTCCGCCTCTTCCTGGAGGTGGCCGACCAACTCGAATACGATCGGTCGAAGATTCGGCTGGTCGTGAACCGATCGGACAGCGCGCAGGGCATTCGCATCGCCGATGTGGAAGCCTCGATCCGCCGCTCCATCGACGGGACGATCGTCTCCGACGGTCGCCTGGCGGTGCTGGCGGTGAATCGCGGAGTGCCGTTCGTCGTATCACATCCGGATGGTGCTCTGTCGCGCGACATCACCAAGCTCGCTCGGACCCTCGCGGGCGATGCCATTGCTGCCAAGGACA
>JBDUEE010000073.1:0-15103 GCA_040002615.1 Chloroflexota bacterium
ACAAGCTCGCCACCGAGCGCTTCGGCGCCGAAAACGAGCGCTCGGCCTGGATGCGATTCCATACCCAGACGGCCGGCGTCTCACTCACCGCGCAGCAGCCGCTGAACAACCTCACCCGGGTCGCCATCCAGGCGCTGGCCGGTGTGCTTGGCGGCACCCAGAGCCTGCACACCGATGCGTACGACGAGGCGTGGGCCGTCCCCAGCGAAGAGGCCGCCATGCTGGCCCTGCGCCAGCAGCAGATCCTGGCCGAGGAGTCCGGCGTGGCAAACACCGTCGACCCGCTGGCAGGCTCGTACTTCGTCGAGACGCTCACCAACCAGACGGAGCAGGCGGCGTGGGCCTACATCCGCAAGATCGACGAGCTGGGCGGCATGGTGCGCGCCATCGAGGCGGGCTTCCCGCAGGCCGAGATCGCCGATGCGGCCTACGAGCAGTCCCGCGAGCTGGAGGCGCACGAGCGTGAGCTGGTGGGGGTCACTCGCTACGCGGATCCGAACGAGGAGCTGCGCATCCCGCTGCTCGAGATCAGCCCCGAGCAGGAGCGCCGCCGCCGCGATCGCCTCGCTCGCGTCCGCGCCGAGCGTGACGCCGATGCGCATGCCCAGGCCATGACGCGGCTGAGGGACGAGGCTGAGCGCGGCGATGTCAACCTGATGCCGGCCATCATGGCCGCCGTGGAGGCGTACGCCACCATCGGTGAGATGTGCAACGCCCTGCGGGCGGTCTACGGGGAATACCGGGAGCCGCTCGCCGTCTGATGCGGGCGAGGTCGCCAGTTCTGGCTTCCGCAAGGATCTCGCGCAGTCTTGCAACGACACGCGCGCTGGTCGCACTGCAGATCGCCGCGATCCTTATCGTTCTCTACGTCGCGCTGACCATCGCATCCCGTCCGTGGAACAACGATGCCGCGGGCATCTACCAGGCGGTCCACGGTGACCTGTATGCCGTGCCGTGGCTTGACCACGGCGCCTACAGCTATTCGCCCGTCTTTGCGCAGGCCATCAAGCCGCTGACAGCGCTGCCCTGGGAGGCCTTCTGGGCCGGCTGGGTGGGCTTGCAGGTCGCAATCCTGCTTGTGGTGGCACGGCCTATTCCGGCGGCGCTGCTGCTGGTCCTCCCCTGGTTCCCCTTCGCAGGCCATCCAAACCCCGTGCATGGCACCATCGCCAATGGCAATCCGCAGCTATTCATGGCGGGCGCCATCGTGCTTGCCTATCGCTATCCGGTGGCCTGGGCGATGCCGCTGCTGATGAAAGTCACGCCTGGTATCGGGCTGGTGTGGTACGCCTCCCGCCGCGAGTGGCGGAGCCTCGCCATTGCGATCGGAGCGACTCTGGCCATCGCCGCGATCTCTGTGGCGTTCACTCCCGACCTGTGGGCGCAATGGTTCGGAGTGTTGCGCCAGGCGATGGGCGCGGACGCGCGTGCGGTCGAGATCATCTACGTCCCACTCTTCGTCCGGATGCCGGTTGCCGCGGCGCTCATCTTGTGGGGCGCCAAGAACGACCGATACTGGACGGTGCCGATTGGCGCCATGCTGGCCCTGCCGGCGATTGCCTATGGCGGTTTCGCACTGGCAGTGGCAGCGATCCCGTTCCTGCGACCCTCTGCCATTCGGCCCTTCGATCTGGTCGTCGATCGAGCGCGCCGACCGACGTCCGTGACACTGGCCAGTAGTGCGATACCGGCGAATCACCCAGAACTTGGCGTCGAGGGTGACCATCGTGTCGAAGCGGGCGTTGACCACAAATAGGAATGTCACATTTTGGCGATGGGCGGCGCAGCTCCCGGATCACCCGTGGCGGCACCGGAACGTCGCAGGGCACGCGCCCGCGCCGCCCATCGACCGGCTCCAGCCTGCCATCCCACCCCTTACCAGCGGCTTATCGGGCGCTTAGCGAGCGGCGATGCCAGCGCGGCGCCTCGCTATCCTCGTCGGCATGAAGGTTCACCTGGTCGACGCCACGTTCGAGCTGTTTCGCGCCTACTACTC
This sequence comes from Chloroflexota bacterium, assembly GCA_040002615.1. Lineage (GTDB taxonomy): Bacteria > Chloroflexota > Limnocylindria > QHBO01 > QHBO01 > DASSCW01. The sequence continues at coordinate 1,997 of JBDUEE010000073.1, forward strand.
ACGACCGACGGAGCGTGGACCGGACGGCCGGCCGGTCAACGCCATCCGCGGCATTGTCGACTCGATGCTCAGCCTCCTCCGCGAATCCGATGTGACGCACGTGGCAGCGGCCACTGACTACGTCATCGAGAGCTGGCGCAACGACCTGTTCCCCACCTACAAGAGCAGCGCCGGCATGGACCCGGACCTATTGGCCCAGTTTCGCGATGCCGAGCGGGCGCTGCGAGCTCTCGGCATGGTGGTCTGGCCGATGGTCGAGGATGAGGCGGATGACGGGTTGGCGACCGCCACAGCCCGCTTCGCCGGTGATCGCCGCGTCGAGCAGGTCGTCATCTGCAGCGTCGACAAGGACCTGGCCCAGTGCGTGGACGGGGAGCACGTCGTGCTCCGCGATCGGATGCGGAAGATCACGTACGACGAGGCCGGCGTGCGAGAGAAGTTCGGCGTGTCCCCCGAGAGCATCCCCGACTACCTGGCCCTCGTGGGTGACTCGTCCGACGGGTATCCGGGGCTCCCGGGCTGGGGCGCCAAGAGCACCGCCGTCGTGCTCGGTCGCTGGCTGCACCTTGAGCAGATCCCGGATTCGCCGCTCGAGTGGGACGTCCCGTTGCGCGGCGCGGTGTCACTGGCGGCCACGCTGCGCGATCATCGGGCAGAGGCTGCGCTGTATAAGAGGCTGGCCACGCTCAACACCGATGCGCAGATCGACGAGGGCCTGGACGCCCTCGCATGGCGTGGCGTGCAGCGCGAGCCGTTCATGGCGCTGTGCGCCGAGCTTGGCTTCGAAACCATCGGCTCACGGGTTCATCGCTGGGCCTGACGGGACCGGCTGATCCCATCGGGCCAGGACCTTTGGTGGGTTCTGGTGCGGTGCAGTGCGGAGTACGGTCGCTGCCCGATGTCCCGACGAACCTTCGCCGTGGCGGCCCTTGCCGCACTGATCACATTGGCTGCCACCATGCCCGGCCTGGCATCACTGGCAGTCGCTTCATCGTGCTCCGGCTGGACCTCGTCGACAACGCCCCCGTCAACCATTCGCGTATTCCGGCACGCGAGCGGCGCGGTCGATACGGTGGGATTCAAGAGATACACCAAGAACGTCCTGTCGCGCGAATGGATCGCGTCATGGAGCACCGCATCGCTGCGCGCCGGCGCGCTGACCACCAAGCACTACGCCTGGTACCAGGTGCTGCACTGGCGCGGGGGCACGAACGCCGACGGCGCTTGCTTCGACGTACGCGACGACACTGCGGACCAGCTCTACGACCCCAGCAAGCCCATCTACACCACCGCCCGCGCAGCGGTTAATGCCACCTGGGCGACCCGCGTGCTGAAGAACGGCGACATCTTTCCGACCTATTACAACACCGGCACATCGGGCGAATCGTGCGGAGCCAATGCCAACGGCTTGAAGCTGTACCAATGGGGCACCCAGGCCTGCGGGTTGGCCGGGAAGAGCGCCAGGCGGATCATCCTGACCTACTACTACCCGGGCGTGACCGTGACATCTGCACCGCCACCATCGCCCACTCCCACCCCATCGCCCACGCCTGACGGTTAGCGGGCACCATCCCCGTCGCCGGCCTGTGGCATGGCCGAGGCCGTCCGGCGCATGATCGGTCGCGCCAGCATCACCCAGCCGCTGGCCGCAGTGGCCGCCAGGCCGACCATCACCCAGGTCGTCGCCGCCGGCGTCAGCTGCTCGGCCAGGATCCCGGCAACCAGCGTCGACAGGGCGATCGTCACCGTCACCAGCCCGTAGTCAACGCTGAACACCCGGCCGCGGATGTGGTCGGGCGTTGCTCGCTGCAGGCCGTAGGACGACAGCATCCATTGCGATCCGCCGCCCAGGTGTGCGACGAAGACGCATATGGCCGCTACCCACAGCACCGGCGAGAACGGCAGCAGCGAGTAGCCGATGGCATAGGTCACGAACGAGCCGGCGATACCCATCAGCAGGCCGCGTTCGGTCAGCCCCACGATCGAGCGCGCCAGAAACGGACCGATCAGCGCGCCGAGGCCGCGCGCGGCGAACAGCAGCCCGATCCCCGCGTCACCGGCGTCGAACACGTCGCGGCCGAATACGGCCAGCATCACGATCACGCCCGTCCCCACCCCGAAGGTCGCCTTGGACAGCAGCAGGGCGGCAAGCGTGCGGTTGCCACGCGCGAAGCGCAGGACGACGTTGATCGATTCGGCAATCCCACGCAGCCCGGGGTGCGGCATCTCGTGCTGCCCTGCCCCCTCGCGGCCGTGGCGGCTGAATGGGCGGCGGATGCCCACGATGAGCAGGGCAGATGCCGCGAACGATGCGGCGTTGACGGCGAATGCCACGTCACGCCCGAAGGTGGCCGCCACCGCCCCGCCAATCGCCGCGCCAACCGCCAGCATGGTTCCCCAGGCCGACCCGATGAGCACGTTCGCCTCTCCGAGCTCGTCGTCATCCACCAGGTTGGGCAGCGAGGCAGAGCTGCTCGGCTCGAACACGGCCGCGCCGAACGACAGCAGCGCCGCCGCGACAAAGGCGATCCACAGCGAGCCCGGGTCGCGCACCAGCAGAAAGGCCAGCGCCACCGGGACGCGCGACAGGTCGGCGATCACCATCAGCAGCCGACGGTCGAAGCGATCGGCCAGCACACCGGCAATCGGCGACGCGAGTGCGAACGCGCCGGTCTGCACGACCAGCAGCAGCGAGGCCGCGGTCGGCGAGCCGGTCAGCTCAAGCGCCAGACCCAGGATCGCGACCGTCGCGAACCAGTCGCCGGCGAAGCTGATGAGCTGCGCCGCGAAGAGGCGGGTGAAGGCCCGGTTTCGGCGCAGCAGGTCGAGGTAGCGACGGATGCGCATCGGCAAGCGCATCATGTCATGGCACAGCCCGGCCGCCGTCGCGCCGGCACGTGCCTTGCGAGAGGAAGTGACACATGGAGACCTTGCGCCGCGAGGCCGGCGCCTTCAGCTGGCTGGTGCGGACTCTCATCGGCGGGGCTGTCGTGGCGGCCATCTACAAGGAGCTACAGCTGCCTGCGGAGCAGCGGACGTGGCAGGGGCGCCTGTTCGGCTTCGTGCCCTACGACTTCCGACTGCCGACACCGCGCCGCATGCTGCGCGCCTGGTGGGATCCGGGCAGCGACCGGCTCTTCAACGATCAGCCATTCGGCGTCGGCTGGACGGTCAACGTGCCCGTTGTGCTGCGGTTGATTCAGCGGGTGACCGGCTCCTCCCGCTAGCATCGGGCTGGTGAACTGGTTCCCGCTGCTCCTGGTGCTGCATATCGGACTGGCGGTGGCACTGCTGGCCCCCAGCCTGCTGCTGCCGTTCGTGCTCCGCCGCGCGGACGCGAACGGCGGACCGCCGCGCCACCCGGCCACCAGGCTGCTGATGGGCATGCAGGGCACCGGATCGGTCGCCATCGCCGCGGGGCTGGCGCTGACCGGCGCCGGCCTCCTGGCCCTGCTTGGCACGCAGCTGCTCGGTCGGCCGTGGCTGATGGTGGCGCTGGTCCTGTACGCCGCCAACCTGCTCGTGGCGGCCTTCGTGTCGCGGCCGAACCTGCGCCGCCTGCTGCGCATCGACGCCGGCGATGACGGAACCTGGCGGCGGCGAGCGCGCCAGCAGCGCTACCTCGCCTATGCCATGGCCGCCGCGACCGGCGTGATCGGCCTGCTGATGAGCACCAAGCCCGCACTCTGGTGAGCGGGCGGGGCTCCATCAGGCGCCGCGTGCGCCCATCGGTCCGGTCAGAACTGCGGAATCGGAAGGGGGCGGCCCATCAGCCAGAAGAGACCGGCCACCATGAGCAACAGCGCGATGACGAACATCGCGAACCAGCGCACGACTTCCCATCCCATGGCGCACCTCTCGGTATTCGGTCGGCAGCGGACCGTCCCCCGGCGGTTGGGCGATTCTACTCGCCCGATCCGGCTCAGAACGGGCCTGCCTACCCGCGCCTAGAATCGGGCGCGTGACCCTGCATCTGCTCGACACGCGTCGGGGAGAGAACCTGCCCTTTGCGCCGATCGGTGACGGCCCGGTGGGTCTTTATGTGTGTGGCGTGACGCCGTACGACACGGGCCACCTCGGACACGCCTTCACCTACCTTTCGTTCGACGTCCTGCATCGGTACCTGGAATACCTCGGGCACGACGTCGTCTACGTCCAGAACCTGACCGATGTCGATGACGATCTGCTGAAGCGTGCCCGGGAACTGGGTGAGGACTACCTGGAGCTCGGCAACCGCAACGTGACCACGTTCCTGACCGAGATGGCCGCTCTCAACTGGCTGCCCCCGGACCACTTCCCGCGGGCGACCCAGCACATCGCCCAGATGCAGGCCATGATCGGCAGCCTGCTGGAGCGGGGCCACGCCTACCAGGCGGAGGGCTACGTCTACTTCGATCTCGCCTCGTGGCCATCGTACGGAGAGCTGTCGCGGCTGCCGCGCGAGGCGATGCTGCCGATCGCCAACGAGCGCGGCAACCTGCCGGATCTGCCCGGCAAGCATGATCCGCTGGACTTCGTGCTGTGGCAGCCATCGGCTGCCGACGAGCCATCCTGGCCGTCGCCGTGGGGAGCAGGCCGTCCCGGGTGGCATATCGAGTGCTCGGCCATGAGCACCGCCTACCTGGGGTCGCGCTTCGAGATCCACGCCGGTGGCGCGGACCTGATATTCCCGCACCACGAATGCGAGATCGCCCAGTCGGAGGGCGCTACCGGCCAGCGGCCGTTCGTCGAGTGGTGGCTGCACGCCGGCATGCTGCGCCACGCCGACGAGAAGATGAGCAAGTCGCTGGGCAACCTGGTGCTGGTTCGCGACCTGCTGCGTTCCTACTCCGGCGACGCGATTCGTCATTACCTGGTTTCGCATCACTACCGCGACGCGATCACCTTTAGCGAGGCCGATCTGGAGGCATCGGCGCTGGCTGCCGCGCGCCTGCGCCACGCCTGTCGGGTGGCGGAAGAGATCGAGCCACTGGCCCCCGCCCTGGCGGATCCGGGGTCGCTGCAGTCAGCCGTGGCGGAACACCGCGCCCGCTTCCTGGCGGCCATGGACGACGACCTGGACACCCCGGCTGCCATGCCCGAGCTCCACGCCCTGGCGGCACTCTGCCTGGGCGGCCATGATCCTCGGCTCAGGGCCCAGGCAGGCTGGATGGTCCGTGAGCTTGGGGCACGAATCCTGGGCCTGCGGCTGGCCACCGTGCCCAGCCTGGCCGAATCGCAGCCGGCTGAGGATGCGGGCGCCGCCGTGGCGGCGTCACCGTGACCTCCCTTCGGTGAACGCCCCGCAGGACGACGACCTCGTCCCGGTCAGCGTGCGACTGGGTCAGGTGGTGCCACCGGATGACCCGGAGGACTGGACCCAGCCCCTCACCTGGGCCGCGGCCGCGGGCATGCTGGCGGCTCCAGCGGTAGCCGTTGCGTGGCTCGTGGTGGCGGCGCCAGCCCAGGCCCAACGGCCGGAGCCAGGCACGTGGGTTCTGGCGGTGGCCTTGGCCACTGGCGCCGCGCTGACCGGCGCCACGCAGCAGGGCGCCTTGCGAGCCGCGACGGCGACGATCGCCGCCGGGCTGTTCGGTGCGCTGGCATCGGTGATCGTGGGCTTGATTACCGCCGGCGAGCGGCAGGTGGGGAGCTTCTCGCCGACGCTAGCGCACGCCTTCGTCGCGGCGGTGGCCGGCCTGGCCGGAGCCGTCGCTGCCGCACCACTGGCCGCGCGGCTGGCTTCGGCCGGATCCCGGGTGCCGCGCATCCTGGGCCCGGCCGCCGTCGGCGTGGGCGTCAGCCTGCTGGTGGTGCCTCTGCTGTTCGCTCGGTAGCCGCCGGGACCGCCGGCGCCGCAGGAGCAACCGCCTCGGCCTGGGCGGCGTCCTCGACCAGGAGGCATGCGGCCAGGTGCCCGCTGCCCAGGTCATAGAGCGGCGGATCGACCGTCGGGCAGCGGGCGAAGGCCACCGGGCAGCGCGGATGGAAGCGGCAACCGGAGGGGATGCGCGACGGATCCGGGGTCTCGCCGGAAAGGATCACCGGCCGGCGGCGCGCCGAAGGATCCGGCACCGGGACCACGGACCGCAGCGCTCGGGTGTACGGGTGCTGTGGATTGCCCAGCACCGTGCGTGCGTCACCGATCTCGACGATGCGCCCCAGGTACATGACCGCGATCCGATCGGCATAGGCGGCCACCGTCGAGAGGTCATGGGTGATCATCAGCACGGCGATGCCGTGCTCATCGGCCAATGCGCGCAGCAGGTTCAGGATCTCGGCCCTGATACTGACGTCCAGCATGCTGACCGGCTCGTCGGCCACCAGCAGGCGCGGGCGCAGGGCGAGGGCGGCGGCAATCGCGACGCGCTGGCGCTGGCCGCCGGAGAGCTCGAACGGCAGGCGATGCAGGTAGGCCTCCGGTGGGGTCATGCCCGCCTGGACCAGCGCGTTGAGTACCCGCTCCTTCGTCTCTTGCGGAGTGCCCGCCTCGCCGTGGACGCGCAACGGCTCGGCCACGATCTCGGCGACCTGCATTCGCGGGTTCAGCGACTCGTACGGATCCTGGAAGATCATCTGCACCGTGCGCCGCAGGCGCAGCAGCTCGCGATGGCTGAGGCTGCCGACCTCGTGTCCGTCGACGGTCACGCGGCCGGCGGAGGACGGCATCAACCCCAGCAGCAGGTTGCCGGTGGTGGTCTTGCCACAGCCGGATTCGCCGACCAGCGCCAACACCTCGCCGGGCATCACTTCGAAGCTCAGCCCGTCGACGGCCCGCACGTCCCGAGCTGCTCGCCGCTGCAGCACGTCCAGCAGCGAGCGGTGGCCTGGAAAGCGTTTTTCGAGCCCCTCCACACGCAGGACGGGCATTGTGTCAGGCATCAGCCGCACCACCAGCGGAAGCAGGCCGCCGCTCGTGACCGGGCTCGACCAGGAAGCAAGCGGCGCGTCGACCGTGGCTCAGGTCGTAGGCCGGCGGACGCTCGACCCGACAGCGATCGAAGACGTGCGGGCAGCGGGGCGCGAATGGGCAGCCCGGCGGCATGTCGTCCAGGCGCGGCGGGATGCCGGCAATGCCCGCCAGCTTGCGTTCGGGATGGCTGAGGTCCGGGAAGGATGCCAGCAACTGCTGGGTGTACGGGTGCTGCGGGTGGGCGTACAGCCGGAACGCCTCGGCCTCCTCGGCGATGATCCCGCCATACATCACCAGCACCCGATCGCAGCGCTGACCGACCACGCCAAGGTCGTGGGTGACCATGATGGTGGCCATGCCGAGCTCGCTCGACAGCCCTGCCAGCAGCTCCAGGATCTGGGCCTGGATCATCACGTCCAGGGCGGTGGTCGGCTCGTCGGCGACCACGATGTCCGGGCTGCATGCCAGCGCCAGGGCGATCATGGCCCGCTGGCGCATGCCACCGGAATAGGTGTGCGGGTAGTCGCGCGCTCGCTGCCGGGGAATGCCCACGCGCTCCAGCAGCTCCTCTGCTCGGGTTATCGCCGCGCGACGCCCGGCGCTGGGCTCGTGAGTGCGGATCGCCTCCGCCACCTGGTCGCCCACGGTGCGCACCGGGTTGAGGGCATTCATGGCGCCCTGGAACACGATCGCCAGCCGCGACCAGCGCACGGCCCGCAGCTTGCGGGCATCGAGCCCCATCAGGTCCTCGCCGTCGAACATGACCTGTCCGCTCACCACCCGCCCGCCCGGCGGCAGCAGCCGCAGCATCGCGAGCACGGTGGTCGTCTTGCCGGAGCCGGATTCGCCGACCAGCCCAATCGTCTCGCCGCGCCGCATGTCGAAGGAGACGCCATCCACCGCTCGGAGCGGTCCTGACGGCGAATCGAATTCAACGACCAGGTCCCGCACGCTGAGTAGCGGCGCATTGGCGGGGCGCGGGGGTGGCAGCACCAGACTGCCCGCGCCATCCAGCTCGGGGACCGGACGGCTCCCCGACCGGTCGCGCTCCAGGTGGTGGCGTTTCAGGCGCGGGTTCAGCGCCTCCTCGAGCGCCGTGCCCAGCAGCGTGGTGCCCAGCACGACCCACACGATCGCAAACCCCGGTGGGATGAGCGCCCACCATGCGCCGGCCGAAACGGCGCCACGGGTGAATGCGAAGTTGAGCATCTGACCCCAGCTGGTCAGCGTGGGGTCGCCCAGGCCCAGGAATGCCAGCGTCGACTCGGCCAGGATGGCCAGGCTGATGACCAGCACCATGATGGCCAGCATCAGCGGCAGGACCTGGGGAAGGATGTGGCGTCGCAGGATATGAATGTCCCCGGCGCCGATAGCCTTCGCCCGCAGCACGAACTTCCGCTCCCGGACCGATAGCGTCTGCGATCGCACCACCCGCGCGGTCGTCGTCCAGCCCAGCGCCCCGATGACGATGATGATGTTCACCAGGCTCTGCCCGGCGATCGCCACGATCACGATCTGCAGTGCGAGGTCGGGGATCACCAGGAAGAAGTCCGTGATGCGCATCAGTCCGGCACCGATGCGTCCGCCGCGGTATCCGGCCACGATGCCGACCAGGCCGCCGATCACCAGTGCGATCAGGGCGGCGGAGAAGCCGACCAGGAGGGAGACGCGCGTGCCATACAGCAATGCCGAGAAGACGTCCTTGCCGCGATCGTCGGTGCCCAGCAGGTGCGCGCCCGACGGCGCCTGGTAAATGTCGAAGATCGTGACGCGCACGTTGGCGTAGGGGTCGTAGGGGGCGATGAAAGGCGCGAGGATCGCGACCGCAAGGGCGATCAGCAGCATGCCCACGCCAATGGCGCCCATCGGCCGCCGCAGCAGCGCAACGAACGGCCGGCGTGGCGCAACCGTCGGCGCCGACGCAGGAGCGTTGATCTCGACCAGCGCGGTCATCGGTGCATCACGCCTCGGTCACGCGCGGATCGATCCAGCCGTAGACCAGCTCGGCCGCCAGGTTGGCGATGACGACACAGATCGCCAGCAGCAGGAACGCCCCCTGCAGCACGGGGAAGTCGCGCGTGCCGACGGCGTTGACGGTCAAGTAGCCAAGCCCCGGATATGAAAAGACGGACTCGACCTGGATTGCCCCCGAGACGGTGAAGCCCAGGTTCAGAGCGATGAGCGTCACCATTGGCAGCATCGCATTCTTCACCGCGTGATCGCGGATGATGTGGAAGGTGGTAAGGCCCTTGGCTTTCGCGGTAAGGATGTAGTCCTCGCTGAGGACGTCGATGACGCTGCTGCGCATGATCAGCATGTACTCGCCAAGGAGGACCAGGGTGAACGTCACCGTTGGCAGCAGCAGGTGTCGGCCGATGTCGTACACCTCGTCCCAAAGTGAGCCGTACGACGCGCCGATGGTGACGCGGCCGGCGGTGGGCAGCTCAAACCACTGCGCGCCAGCGAAGAGCAGGAGGATGCCCAGGAAGAAGGTGGGCAGCGACCACATGAACAGGCTGAATATCAGCGCCGCACCGTCGATCGACGTTCCCCTGCGCCATGCAGCCACCAGGCCAAGCACGATCCCGATGATGATCGACAGGACCTGGGCCGGCAGGATGAGCAGGAGCGTGTTGCCAAGCGCACGGCCGATCAGATCAGCAACCGTCTGGTCGCGCTTCGCGAAGCTCTGGCCAAGGTCTCCGCGGCTCAGAGCGCCGAGGTAGGCGAAGTACTGGGAGTCGAAGGGGTTGCCGCCCTGAAAGTTGAGCAGCACCGGCTTGTCCAAGCCGAAGCGCCTGGTCAGGGCCTCACGGGCGGCTGGATTGACCCGGGGGTCGCGGATGAGCGTGCGGGCCGGGTCACCGGGCAGAATCCTGAACAGGAAGAAGTTGAACGTGATCACCACGAACAAGGTGACCAGCGCCCAGCCGACCTTCGACGCGAGGTAGCGGCCACGGCCCTGCATCGTCAAGAGCCGTCGGCCACTGACCGGCTGGGCGCGCGCCCAGCCGGTCGATGCCTATGGCGCCGGCTCCCCTACTCCGTCGGTCGGAGGATCGATAGCTGCGCCGGGTCCTCGAGGCCCAGCGGTGCCACGTCCGTAGACCAGCCGGTGAACGTATCGGTCCGGTGGGCTTCGACCACCTGGTCGTAGTACGGGATGACGTAGACCACCTCGTCCACCAGGATCTGCTGCATCTCGTGAATGAGCGCGACTCGCGCATCGTGGTCGGGCTCGATCCCCTGTCGATCGTAGAGGTCGTCGTACTCGGGGTTGCAGTACCCCGTCTCGCTGAAGCCAGTCGAAATCTCTCCGCACAGGGCCACGCCCAGGAGGAACTGCGGATCGGGGTCCGAGCCCCAGCCCCACAGCATTACGTCGTAGTCGAAGGCCGGGCAGCAGACGCTGGTCAGCGTATCGGCGTCCAGGCCCTGGATATCGATCTTGACGCCGACGTCTGACCACATGCCCTGGATGAGCTCTGCCTCGGCGGGTGCGCTGTCGATGTCATCGGCATAGTTGAACCTGAAGGTCAGGTCGCCCGTCTTGCAGTCCTGCGTCGGCAGGCATTCGCGAATGCCATCGCCATCGGAATCGACGTAACCAGCATCCTCGAGCATCTGGTTGGCGGCATCCGTGTTGAACGCGTAATCGGTGACTTCGGAGGCGTAGTAATCGCCCAGCCCTGGCGGCACCAGCGTCAGGCCGGGCGTGGCCAGGCCTGACTGCCCAACGGTGATCAGCTGCTCCTTGTCCATGGCCGTGGCGAGCGCCTTGCGCACCGCCACGTCGCGGAGCGCAGGGTGCCCGGTGCATTCACCGCCGTCATCCTTCGGACACTTGCTGGGATCGATCTGGTTGAAGATGATGTCCCGAAGACTGCCGCTCACCGGATCGGCGAGCACCACCTCGAGGTCTTCGGCGTTGTTCAGACCCGGCACCGCCGTGGTCGGCAGGTCGACGATGAGGTCGATGTCGCCGTTGGTGAGGGCGGCCACCCGTGCGTCGCCGTTGGTGATCGTCTGGAAGATGACGCCATCAACGAACGGCGCCCCCTTCCAGTAATCCGGGTTGCCCACCAGCTCGGTGGACTCATCCTGCACATTCTTCTTCAGCTTGAACGGGCCCGTGCCGATCATCTCTTCGTTTTCGAACGCAACCGGGTCCTTGACGTCCTTCCAGATGTGCTTGGGCAAGACGTAGATGAACGCCATCCGAGACTCGAAGTTGCCGATCGGCGAGTCGGCCGTCATGGTCACGTGGGTCGGATCGGGCGCCTCGATGGTGTGGAAGACGTCCGGGTAGCTGGGCAGATATGGGAAGTCGGCAGTGTCGCGGTACAGCTCCAGCGTGAACTTGACGTCCTCGCTGGTCATGGGTGTGCCATCGTGGAAGAGGACGTCATCGCGCAACGTCAGGGTCCAGGTCAGGCCGTCATCGCTGACGCCCCACTCTGTCGCCAGCTCCGGCACATAGCTGCCATCGGCCGCCAGGGCGATCGGGGTGTCGAAGACGAGCTCATACAGGGTGTAGGACTCGGACAGCAGCCCATTGCCCGGATTGAGGCTGTCGGGAAATCCGCCGATGCCAACCTTCACCGTCCCGCCAGTCAGGGTGCTGCTCGGCGCCCCCGACCCGGATGGGCCGCTCGACGACTGCTGAGTGCCGCATGCCGCCAGGATCAGCCCCAGCGACACGACCACCGGAAACGCCCTTGCTCGGATCGAGCTGCGCATCGAATCTCCCTTCCTGGACCGATGACGGCGCGGCCGCGGACGCCGGCGGTGGTTGCCCACCGGGGTGGGGCCGTTCGGCGGAGCATGGCACAGGCCACGGAAACGGGTCAATGATCTGTGCGTTCCGCGGAATCGGGCACGCGGCTCGGGCTGCGGGCCGGATTTCGCTCGTGACCGCCACACAGACGTGCGGCATACTCGCGGCGCATGACCGACCCAACCGGCCGCGCCCTGGTGAACGCCCAGACCGCGATCGAGTCTTTCAGCCTGTCAACCGATGGCCGCTACCTGGTGTACGCCCTGCGGCGGGTGGCGCGCGGCACCTACGTCTCGCACCTTTGGGCGGTGCCATGGACCGGAGGCCCGCCGCGACGGCTGACGGACGGCCGCGTCCGTGATGGAGCCCCTGCCATCGCTCCGGACGGCAGGCAGGTGGCGTTCACCCGCGTCCCGGCCGGAGCAGCCGGCGCCGAGCCTCAGATCTGGATCATGTCGCTCGAAACGGCCGCTGCTGCACCGTGGCAGCTGACCCGTCAGCAACATGGCGCCAGCTCGCCGCAATGGAGCCCGGACGGTAAGCGGGTTGCCTTCTTGGCCCAGGCCGGGCCGCATCGGTTCCTGGTAGGGCGCGAGGACCCAAAGCGCGCGCCGATCGCACGGCGCATCACCCGCACTGACTTCCGCGACGACGAGGCCGGCCACCTCTCGCGGCGCACCCACCTGTGGGTCGTCGAGGGGCGCAGACGATCGCGTGCGCGCCAGCTCACCAGTGGTGATTTCGACGTAGCGCATCCCGCCTGGGCGTCGGATGGCAAGTGGCTCGCCTACAGCGCCGATGTCGGGCCTGATGCCAACATCTCGCCGCGCAGCCAGATCTTTCGCATCCGGCTGGACGGCGGCCACACCACGCTGCTCGCCTCGCTGGCCGGCGATGCGGATCGCCCGGCGGTTTCGCCGGATGGCAGCCAGCTGGCCTTCATCGGCTCCGACGTGGATGACCCGGGTGACGCGGTGCTATCCGAGCTGTGGGTAGTCCCGGTTGCCGGCGGGAAGCCGCGCAGCCTGACTGCCAGCCTGGGTCGGTCCGTGGGCTGCGAGGGCTGGGCGGACCTGGTGATGGCCGATGACGAGCCCGGGCCGATATGGCTGAACGACGACACCCTGCTGGCGATGGTGGCCGACCGCGCCCGCAACCTGCCGTACCGCGTCGCGCTGGATGGAAGGACCAGCCCGTTCGTGGAGGGCGACCGCGTGGTGGGGGCGGGCCTGGCGGCGGCCGGCGAGCGAATCGCGATGACGGCGGGCGTCGACCGACGCGCCGCAGAGCTGTACGCCGTGGAGGAGGCGCAGCCCGACGGCGGCCGCCTGCGGCAGCTCACCACCCACGGCTCGCGTTGGCAGTCAAGATCATGCGCTCTCAACCAAGGTCCTGGTGGCCAAGCGCGCCCTGCCGATCGGCACCATTATTACCGCAG
>JBDUEE010000074.1:0-36500 GCA_040002615.1 Chloroflexota bacterium
CTGCGCGACAACGATGCGCTGGGCTGGATGATCTGGAATGCCCGCGCCTTCTTCACCGAGTCCGCACTCGGTCCGCCGCGCCCCGGCGAGGATGCCGGCCTGACGACCGCCTCGCGCTGATGCGGCTGGTCGTCCAGCGCGTCCGCGGGGCGGCGGTGCGCGCCGACGGCGAGGTGCTGGGTCAGATCGGTCCGGGGGCGGTGGTGCTGGTGGGGATCGGTGCCCGCGACGATGCGGAGATCGTCGACCGCATGGCGGACAAGCTGGCAGGCCTGCGCTATTTCGCGGATGCGGACGGTCGGACAAACCTCGACATCGCCGATGCCGGTGGCGAATTCCTGGTGGTCAGCCAGTTCACCCTTTACGCGGACGCGCGACGGGGGAGGCGTCCGGGGTTTACCGATGCGGCCCTGCCGGATGCCGCCGAGCCGCTGGTCGACCGCTTCGCCGCTCGTCTGCGCGAGGCTGGCCAGGTGGTCGAGACCGGTCGCTTCGGCGCGGACATGGAGGTGGAGCTGGGCAACGACGGCCCGTTCACCCTGATCCTGGATTCAGATCGGGACCTGAGCGGCTGACCAACTTCCGGGCAGGCGGAATCCGCGCCAAATGCTGCGGTGATTTGCACTAAACGCCCACGCGACTCTCGGAAGGCCCAGATGCCGCCGTGGTTTGCACATGGGGCTTCCTGCTGCGGCGCAGGCAGTTAACGTCGCCGTGGTTTGCATCTGGGGCCTTTTGGCCGCCCGGGCGCCGCTGGATGGCCCCGACCCATGTCGTGCATCAACTAATGCCAACGGCCGTGGTTGGCATGGATCCGTGCCCGGGGAGAGCAACAATGCACGCCAATCTGCGGCCTGTGGCACGCCCTGATCAATTGCGCATCAGGCAGCGCCCGCGGGGTCGTTGCGCGCATCAGGCAGCACCCTGGGTCGTCGCTCGCACGGCGGCGCCTTTCGGTATCAGCCGCGGTGCCGCACAACTGGGCATGACAAACGCCCACGTCAGGTGACGCTGGCGCATCGGTCCGGGAATTGGAAAGGAGGGGGTCAGACCTTTTCGGCGGTCCGTCGGCAACGCGAGCAGGCCTTGATGCGGACCATGCGGCCCTCACGGTTGACCATCATCGGCTGCAGGTTGGGGATCCAGCGGCGCAGTGCGCGCTTCCGGTTCATCCCCACCGACTGCGGGTTCCAGCCGGTGATCGGCTTCTTGCCGCAGATCTCGCACTCACGTGCCATGGGAGTCTCCAATCACGAAAGAACCGGCGCACCATTCCTCGGCGCCGCCGGAACGGGCCGATCCTAGCACGCTACGATCGGGGCGTGCAATCGCGAGCGCCCATGGTGGCCGCAACCGGCGCAACAGCCTTCGCTGGCAGGGATCTCGACCGCCCCATCCGCGCCGCGCTGCCGGACCTGGCGCGCGGAGCGACGGCCCTGGCCCGGCTGCGGATCATGACCCCGCGGCAGGCCCTCTTCTACCTGCCGTTTCGCTACGATGACTTCAGTGAGCAGCGCCCGCTGGCCGAGCTGGTTGCCGACGAGAAGCAGTCGGCTCGCGCGCGCGTCACAGACGTCAAGGTCGAGAAGGGATTCGGCCGCCGCCCGCAGCGCGTCATCGCCCAACTGGCCGATCACAGCGGCACCGCGGAGGCGATCTGGTTCGGGCGCCGCTTCGTAGAGAACCGGCTGCATGCCGGCGACGAGCTGCTGGTCAGCGGCAAGGTGCAGCTGCGCGGCTGGCGGCCGCAGTTCGTCTCGCCCGAATTCTCGCCGGCGGATCGCGAATCGGTGCATACCGGACGGGTCGTGCCGGTCTACCCCTTGAGCGCAGGGGTGACGCAGAAGCGGGTGCGCGAGCTGCTGGCACGCATCCTCGAGCGGGCGCTGCCCGTGCTCAACGACCCCTTGACCTCCTCGGAGCGCGGCGGCCTGCCGGCCCTGGCTGACGCATTATACGCAGCCCACTTCCCCGAGGAGGCGGCCGATGTGCCTGCCGCGTTGGACCGGCTCGCCTTCGACGAGCTGCTGGCACTGCAGCTGACCCTTGCTCAGGCTCGACAGGCCCGCGCATCGCTCCGCGCGGCACGAGTCATTGTGGAGCCAGACGAGCTCGGGCGTCTGCTGGCCGCGCTGCCATTCGAGCTCACGGCCGATCAACGCGCAGCCGTGGACGAGGTCGTGGTCGACCTGGCGGCAGACCGTCCGATGCGTCGGCTGCTGCAGGGGGACGTCGGCAGCGGGAAGACAGCGGTCGCGGCGGTTGCGCTGGCGGGCGTTGTGCGGTCGGGATGGCAGGCAGCGCTGATGGCACCCACTGAGATCCTGGCCCGCCAGCACCACCACGGCCTCGCGCCGCTGCTCCAGGCGCTGGGGGTGCGGGCCGAGTTCCTGTCCGGCTCGCTGGCAGCCGGCCGCAAGCGGGAGATCCACGCGGCCATCGAGGCGGGCGATGCCGAGGTCGTGATCGGCACCCATGCGGTCATCAGCCAGGCGGTCGAGTTTCGCAGGCTGGGCCTGGCCGTCGTGGACGAGCAACACCGGTTCGGTGTGGCACAGCGCGCCGCGCTGCAGGCCAAGGGCGGTGACCTGGAGCCCCATGTGCTGGCGCTGACGGCCACGCCAATCCCGCGCACGCTAGCGCTGACCTTCTACGGCGACCTCGCGATCTCCACGATCCGGGAGCTGCCACCTGGCCGCCAGCCGATCCGGACGGAGATTCGGAACCGCTCGTCCCTGCCGCGTATCGAAGCCTTCCTGGCCGCCGAGGCGGGGGACGGGCGCCAATCCTTCGTGGTCGTCCCGCTCGTGTCGGAGAGCGAGGCCCTGACCGTGGCCAGCGCCGAGGCAGAGGTGGAACGGCTGCGAGCGACGCTGCCGCACTTGAGGATCGGGCTGGTGCACGGCCAGCAGCGGGCGGATGAGCGCGATCAGACGATGCAGCAGTTCGCTGCGGCAGAGATGGATGTGTTGGTCGCCACGACGGTGATCGAGGTCGGCATCGACGTACCGAATGCCAGCGTGATGTTGATCGAGGATGCCGAACGCTTCGGCCTGGCCCAGCTGCATCAGCTGCGCGGCAGGGTGGGGCGCGGGGCGGATCGGTCCTTCTGCATCCTGCTCTCGGATGCCACGGACGAGCTGTCGCGCCGCCGCCTGGAGGTGGTCAGCGGATCTTCGGACGGCTTTGAGATCGCGGAATCCGACCTGCGGTTGCGCGGCGCCGGCAATGTGCTCGGTACGCGCCAGTCCGGCCTGCCACCACTTCGCGTGGCATCGCTGTTCGAGCCGCGACACGTTGCGCTTGCCGAGCGGGCGCGTGGAATCGCCGATGGGTTGGTTTCGGACGATCCTGCGCTCAGCCGCCGGCCGGAGCTCATTCGGATGCGCGATGAGTTCACCGCCGCCGAGGACGAGGGCGACGCGGCATGACCCCCCCGCCGGCCGCCGTGCGATGCGGGTGATCGCCGGCAGCGCACGTGGGCTGCGGCTCGACGTGCCGCACGACAGGCGGACGCGCCCGATCACCGACCGCGTCAAGGAGACGCTGTTCGGCATCCTGAGCGACCGAGTGGTGGATGCGGGGGTGCTGGACCTGTATGCCGGGAGCGGCGCGATTGGAATCGAGGCGCTCTCCCGCGGCGCGGCCCACTCGACCTTCGTGGAGCAATCCCACGACGCAGTCTCGGCCATCCGCGAAAACCTGCTCCGGACGCACCTGGATGACGTCGCCACAGTGCGTCGCATGGACGTCGTGCGCTTCCTATCGGGGGCCGACGCTGAAGCACGGTATGGACTGGTCGTGCTCGATCCGCCGTACGAGGAGCATGCTATCCTCGCGCCGCTCGAACGCCTTGTGCCGCTGCTGGCACCCGGTGCGACGGTGGTGGTCAAGCATTTCTGGCGGACCGCCGTCCCCGTGCCGGAGGGACTTCGCCCGTGGCGGGAGCGCCGCTTCGGTGAGACCGCGCTCACCTTCCTGGAGGTGCCATGAGCCGCGTGGCGGTATTCCCCGGTTCGTTCGACCCGATGACGATGGCCCACCTTGATGTCGCGCGCCGCGCCGCCGCCCTGTTCGATCGGCTGGTGATCGGGGTGCTGCACAACCCCAAGAAGGCGCCTCTCTTCGCCGTCGAAGACCGAGTGGCCATGATCCGTGCCTCGGTGGCCGAGTTCGGCGCCAATGTCGAGATCCAGTCGTTTGACGGGCTCACGGTCGAATTCGCCGATCGCCACGGTGCCGGCTTCATCGTCCGAGGCCTGCGCGCGGTGAGCGACTACGAGGCGGAGCTGCAGATGGCGCACACCAACCGCCGGCTGGAGAAGCGGGTTGACACGGTATTTCTGATGACGGCACTCGAGTTCGGGTACCTGTCGAGCACGCTGGCCAAGGAGGTGGCGCAGTTCGGCGGCGACGTGGCCGGCATGGTGCCGCCGCCGGTGGCGGAGGCACTGGCCGCCCGCTTCGCCGCGCGTGGGTGATCGTTGGTCTGGACTGGTCCCCGCCCCAAATGCATGCCGCGAGCACACTATCCCCGCGCCGGGCGTTCGATCGGGAAATGCACCCGGGTGAGCCTCTAAGGTTCCCTGGTGTACCTCTGATTGGGATGCCACCGCGACCGTGCCGCGCTGAGCGGGGGAGCCGACAGGCCGGGACTATAATCGCGCCGGATACGGAGGGACACGACCACGGACATCATCTTTCTTGTCGAGCGCCTCGAGAGCCTCGTCGCCGCCAGCAAGAAGCTGCCTCTGACCAACAACATCGTGCTGGACCAGGCCGCGGTGCTGGAGCTGATCGACCAGCTCCGCATATCGGTGCCCGACGAGGTGCGGCAGGCGAAGCGCATCACCGAGGAGGCTGGGCGCATCACGGAGCACGCGCGCGAGGAGGGCGACGCGGTCATTGCGCGCGCCCAGGAGCAGGGGGCGCAGATGCTGGAGGAGCGCGAGCTGGTGCGCTTGGCGCAGCAGCGGGCAGGCGAGATCCTCGATGGCGCCAACCACGAGGCGGCAGAGGTCCGTCGTGGTGCGGACGAATACGCTGCCGGGGTCCTGATCCGGCTGGAGGGCGAATGCATCAAGGCCCTGACCAGCATCAAGCGCGGCATCGACATGCTGGATGAGCGACATCGAGTCCCGCGCACCACGACGGATGGCACGGGCGAACTGAGCGTCGAGGCGGAGGCGACCGAAGCCGCGTCCCGACCGTGAGCGTCTTCAACGTGGCCGGCCTGCTCCGGGAGCCTGCCGGGGCGGTTCGAGATCACCGACTGCGCGATCGCTACCTGTCGCTGGGCCGGGACATCGAGCTGGCGGGCCCGATGAACGGTTCGCTGCGATTCCAGCGCACGAACCGTGGTGTGCTGGTACGTGGCAACCTGGATGCCCCGGTGCGTCGCACCTGTGCCCGCTGCCTGGAAGCGTTCGTCGAGCCGGCGCGCATCTCGATCTCGGAGGAGTACCTGCCGAGCATCGATCCGGAGACCGGCGCGGCGGTGGAGCGGGACGCCGGCGACGAGGCTGTGCAGCTCATCGACGAACACCACGAGATCGACCTGGAGCCGGTGCTGCGCGACGAGTTCGCCCTGGCTGAGCCGATGCATCCGTTGTGCCGGCCGGACTGCCCCGGCCTCTGCGCCGAATGCGGCGAGCGGCTCGGGGAGCGCCATACCCCGCACCTCAACGACGAGCTGGATCCGCGGCTGGCCGTCCTGGCTGCGATGCTCGAGCGGGACGGCGACTGAGGGCTCGGCACGTTCGGTGGTTGTCCGGCCAGGGGCAGGTCGTTGGCTGCCCTGGGGGATGACGGCTATACTGCGGCGTCCCTTTGAGAGCATCATCAGGAGTCACGCGTGGGCGTCCCCAAGCGAAAGGTATCCAAGGCGCGACAGGGCGAGCGGCGTGCGCACCTCGCCATCAGCGCGCCGCCCCTCGTGGAATGTACCCATTGCCACGAGCTGAAGCGCGCCCACCATGTCTGCCCCACCTGCGGCTACTACGACGGCCGCGAGGTGATGCCGGTGGAGGTCAACACGCCGGCCGAGAGCGGACAGCGCTGACGCGCCGCTGATGCGCATCGCGGTCGACGCGATGGGCGGCGATTTCGCTCCGCGCGAGATTGTCCGCGGCGCCATCAACTACGCGGCTACCAACGCCGACGAGGTGATCCTCGTCGGCGACGTTCCCCGTCTCGAGAGTGAGATCGCGGCCCATGGGCATGGCCGGCCTGCCAGCGTCAGCTTTGCTGATGCACCTGAGGTGATCGGGATGGGCGAGTCGCCGGCGAGCGCCATCCGCTCAAAGCGACGCTCCTCGATCCGCGTGTCGACCGACCTCGTCCGCGACGGCCTGGCCGATGCCGTCGTGTCTGCCGGCTCGACCGGCGCCACCATGGCCGCGGCCGTCTTCAGGCTGGGCCGCATTGAGGGCATTGATCGCCCGGCACTGGGCGCCCACCTGGTCACAGCCACCGGCCCGATCATGCTGCTGGATGTCGGGGCCAACGTGGACTCCGAAGCCTCCAACCTGGTCCACTTCGCAGTCATGGGCTCCATCTACGCGGAGCACGTCCTGAAGGTGCCTCGCCCGCGCATCGGCCTGCTGAACATCGGCGAGGAGGACGAGAAGGGTGACGCCCTGTCGCGCGAGGCGAACGCGCTGATGCGCGGCCTCGATCTCAACTTTGTCGGCAACGTGGAGGGCAACGACCTCATCAGCCACGTGGCCGACGTGGTGGTGTGCGATGGCTTCGTGGGCAACGTGGTCATCAAGTTCTTCGAGGGGCTGACCAGCTACATCTTTCGCTCGCTGCGCACCGACCTGCAGCAGGGTCCGATCGCGCCGCTGGCGCTGCTGGCGCTCAAGCCGGGCTTCGACCGCATGAAGCACCGCTTCGACTACGAGCGCTATGGCGGCGCGCCGCTGCTCGGCGTGCGCGGTGTGAGCATCGTGACCCATGGTCGGGCCAAGGCCCGCATGGTGGAGCACGCGATGCGCGTGGCCTCCGAGGCGTCGGAGGCGCGCATCCCGGATCTCATCGCCGAATGGAGCCGGCGGCACCCGGCCCTGACCCGCCCCGACAGGGGCAACGTGGTCGCCGACGGCACGACGCCGCTGGCCACCGGACCAGGGGCAGAGGCCTGAGCGTGGCGGCCGGAGCGCGGCGCCGAGCCCCGAGCGGGCCCGGCATGCTGGCGCGGCGGCTGGCCCTGCTGGCCCTGTTCGAGGAGGAGTTCCGACCGGCGCAGGCGCTGGCGGCACTCGACCGGCTGGCGGCCGAGAAGGGTGCCCGCGCCGCAGTGCTGGAGCATGCCCGCCAGATCGTGGCCGGAGTGCTCGAGCGTCGCGTCGAGCTGGACGCCGAGATCGCCCGATTGGCCCCCGTCATCCCCGTCACCGAGCTCGGCCGTGTAGAGCGGACCATCCTGCGGAGCGCCCTGTACGAGGTGCTATACTCCGCCGCGACCCCGAGCGGGGAGACGATCCACGATGCCGTTTCCCTCGCCCGGACCTACGCCGGAGACGCAGCCCGCCGCCTCGTGAACGGCGTTCTGGGCAGCGTCACGCGGCCATCGGGGAGCGGAGCATCTGGTAGAGGAGCCTAAGACGGGTGACCGACGGAACCACCTTCGAACGCCTCAAGAAGATCATCGTCGAGCAGCTCGGCGTTGACGAGGAAGAGGTCACAACCCAGGCATCGTTCGTGGAGGACCTCAACGCCGACTCGCTCGACCTGGTCGAGCTCATCATGAGCCTCGAGGAAGAGTTCGGGATGGAGATCTCGGACGAGGATGCCGAGAAGATCCAGAAGGTCTCCGACGCCGTCGAGTTCATCGAGGAGCATCAGCAGTAGCGATCGCCACCCATGGCCGTCCCGCGCCTGGACGATCTGGCTGACCGACTCGGCATCGTCCTGCGGGACCCGGAAGCCATTCGCCAGGCCTTCGTCCACAGTTCCTACTTCAACGAGAATCCGCACGCCGTGGCGGGGCACAACGAACGCCTCGAGTTCCTCGGCGATGCCGTCATCGGCCTGATCGTCAGCAGGCTCCTGTACGAGCGCTTTGCCGATGAGGACGAGGGCAATCTCACAGCCCGACGCGCCTCCCTGGTCAATCGCGACGCGCTCGCCGGGCTGGCGCTGGAGATCGGGCTGGACCGATACCTCCTTCTCGGTCGCGGAGAGGCCGAGGCCGGAGGAGCCTCCCGTCCCTCCCTGCTGGCAGGTGCCTTCGAGGCGTTGGCGGGCGCGATCTTCCTGTCAGAAGGCCCCGATGCGACGAGTTCCTGGCTGCGCCGCATCATGGCTGCGCAGTTGGACGGTCCCGATGAGACCGAGCCGCGGAAGTCGGCCAAGAGCCGACTGCAGGAATGGTCACAGAGCAAGCATCGAATCAAGCCACACTATGAGCTTGTGAGCACCAGCGGCCCGGCACACGATCAGACCTTCACGGTGGCCGCCGTCCTTCGTGGGCGGCGCCTGGCGATGGGCGTCGGCACCAGCCGTCAGCGCGCAGAGGAGCAGGCGGCGACTGCCGCGCTCGATGCGCTCAGCCAGGGGACCGAGCCGTGAGCCGCCTTCGCGAGCTCCGCCTGCACGGATTCAAGACATTCGCCGATCCCACCCGCTTCGTATTCGAGCCCGGCGTCACCGCCGTGATCGGGCCCAATGGCTCAGGCAAGAGCAACATGGCCGACGCGGTGCGCTGGGTACTGGGCGAGCAATCAAACCGTTCGCTCCGCACTCGACGCGCCGACGATGTCATCTTCGCCGGCTCGCAGCAGCGCAAGCCGCAGGGCATGGCGGAGGCGATCCTGACCCTCGACAACGCGGATGGCTGGCTGCCTATCGAGTTCAGCGAGGTCTCGATCGGCCGGCGGGCGTATCGGTCCGGCGAGAGCGAGTACCTGATCAACGGCGCACGGGCGCGGCTGCGGGACGTGGTCGAGCTGCTGGGCGAGGGCCGGCTCGGCGCGAACGAGCTGGTGGTGGTGGGACAGGGGACCGTCGACTCTGCGCTCTCCCTGCGCCCCGAGGAGCGACGCCAGCTGTTCGACGAGGCCGCCGGCGTCAAGAACCTGCAGGTGCGCAAGAACGAGGCGCTGGCCCGGCTGGCGCGGGCGCGCGACAACCTGACACGTGTCACCGACCTGATGAGCGAGCTGAAGCCGCAAGTGCGGCGACTCGCCGTGCAGGCGCAGCATTCGCAGGAGCACGACAGCCTTGGCCGTCGGGCACGCGCGCTGGTGCTCGAGGCGCACCGGCGACGGGAGGCGGCCGAGCGTGCCGGCCTGGGCGATGCCCGGCGCCGGGCAGCTGCGGCGGAAGCCGCTCTGGCGGCCCATCGCGCCGAGGAGGCATCCAGCCGCAAGGCGATCAGCGACGCCGAAGCGCGCTACTGGCAGGCCGATGCCGCAGCCCAGGCGGCAGCTGGTCAACGCGAGGCGAGCCGCGAGGCGGTGATCCGCGCTGAAGGCCGCCTCGAGGCCGTTGCCAGGCGGCTGGCCGAGGTGGAATCGGCAATCGCCGACGCCGAAGCAGAGCTGGCCGAGACGCTGACCGGCAGCGACGCGGAACCAGGCGCGATCGACTCGGAGTCAACGCGGGCGGTGGCTCATGCCGCGGCCGCCGAGGCGGCCTGGCAGGCTGCCTCCGCGGCGCTTGCCGAGCTGGATGGCACCGTCATGGCGGCGGAGGAGGCGCTGGCCGAGGCGCGACGGCGGGCAGGGGCGCGCATCGCCCGTGAGGCGCGCCTGGGCGAACTGACGGCTCGGGCCGACGCCCGTCGCGATCAGCTTGCAACCGAGCAGGAGGATGTCCGCAGAGAAGTGGCCGCGGGTGGCGCCGCGCTGGAGCCGGCACGGACGGCGGCCATCCTTGCACGCGAGGCTGCCGCACGTGGGCGGGCTGAGCACGAGGAGGCGCTGACCGCGATCGTCGCGGCTCAGCCAGTCGCCGACGCGGCACGGCGGAGAGCGTCGGAGCTGGCCGAGAAGGCCGGCGCCATGCGCGGCGAGCTCGACGCGCTCCAGGACCGGGCAGGGGGCGCCGGAAAGTTGGGCTCGATCCTGGCGGCCGCTGGCTGGAGTGGGCTGCTCGACGGGCTGGATGCCCCGGACGACGCATGGCCGGCGATCGAGGCCGTGGTGGGCGGTGAGCTGGAGCAGGCGCTACTGTGGCAGGACGATGAGCTGAGTGGCCGGCTCGCCGATGCGCGCGGCTCGGCTCGGATAGTCGCCTCGCCTTCCCGCATGCCGGGACATGGACCCTCCGCCGAGAGCCGCGATAAAGCGCTGCGGGCGGTGGGCGGCACCCGCACGCTGGCGCAGTGGCTGGGCGGTAATGGTGCACCGGCGTTGTTCGCCTGGACCGCCCTGGCCCCGGACGTCGATGCGCTGCTGGCGGGATGGCGCAGCCTGCCCGACGGCTGGCTGGCGGTGACGCCAAACGGAGACCTGGCTGACGCGCGTGGCCTGCTGGTGGTGCGCGGACGGGCAGATCCGACCGTCTCGGAAGCCGCGCGCCGGCATGGTCGGCGCCGAGAGCTGTCACAGGCGCTGGACGCGCTGGAAGCGGAGCAGGGCCAGGCGGCGGCCGAGGCGGCCCGCGCCATGGCAGCGGTCAGCGAAGCCGCCCGCCGGCTCGAAGCGGTCCGAATCCAGCGGGAAGCGGGGGAGCAACGCGAGCGGTTGGCCGCCGAGCAGCTCGAGACGGCTGAGGCTCGGGTCCGGCGGTCAAAGGCAGATGAACAGCGGCTCATGGACGAGCTGAGCCTCCTCGCGGTGCAGCCGCCGGTGGACGCCGCCGACATTCCCGCACCAGAAATCCCCGCACCACAAATCGAAGGAGGCCCGCCGGACCTGGCGCCGCTCGACGCCGACGCCGGTGCGGCGCGCGAGCGCCGTGTCGCCGCGGCCACGGCTCGCGACCTGGCGCGCGACGCGTGGATCACCGCGCAGGCCGGGGCGCGGCGGATTGAGGAACGCCAGCTCGGCGCACAGCGCAGCCGCGCGGTCCGCGAGGCGCGCCGCATCCAGCTCGACGCGACCGTCGCTGAGCAGCGCGCCATCGGCGAGCGGCTCATGGCTGAGCGGATGGCACAACAGCCGGAGGTTGATGCCGCGCGCGCGACAGATGAGCAGACGGCTTCCGAGCGCCGGGCGGCCGACGGTGAGCGCGACGCGGCGCGGGCGGCGCTGGTGGAGCTCGAACGCAAGGTCGGTCATGGCGGGGCGCAGCTGGCAGCTCTGGAGCGCGAGGCACAGGACGCCGCGGTCGACGCATCACGCCGCGAGGAGGCGCTGGCGGCCCTCTCCCGCGAACGCGAGCTTGCCCTCGAGTCCCTACCCGAAACGGAGGCCATCGACGCCAAGGAGGCTCCGGCCGACGACGTGGCGCTGCGCGGCGAGCTGACGGAGCTGGACGGCACAGGCCTGGAGACGGAGCTGCGTCGCGTGCGGCGAACGCTGTCGCAGATCGGATCGGTCAACCCTTTCGCCGTCGAAGAGCACCACGAGCTGGCGACGCGCCTGGACGACCTTGCCACCCAGGATGCCGACCTGGGGCGGGCAATCGCGTCGACCGAGGAGCTCATCGGCCGCCTGGACGGCGATATCGGTGAGCGCTTCAACGCCGCATTCGCGGCGATAGGCGAGCGCTTTGACGACTTCTGTCGGCTGCTGTTCGCCGGTGGATCGGCCTCGCTACAGCTGGGCGACGGCTCGGACGGCGAGCCGCCGGGCGGCATCGAGATCGTGGTGCGGCCGCCCGGCAAACGGCTGCAGCGCCTGGCCATGCTGTCGGGCGGGGAGCGGGCGCTGACCGGCGTGGCCCTCCTGTTCGCCATGCTCAGTGTCAACCCGGTGCCCTTCTGCATCCTCGACGAGGTGGACGCAGCCCTGGACGAGGCCAATATCAGCCGCTTCGCCGACGCGCTGCGCCGCCTGGCTGAGGAGATCGATTTCGTGGTGATCACCCACAACCGCGCCACGATCGAGGTGGCCGACACGATCTACGGCGTGACGATGAGTGATGCTGCGGTCTCGGCCATCGTGTCGCTGCGTCTTGCCGATCTACCGGTCGAGGTGAGCGTCGGATGATGCCGCGTCCCGCCCGGCCGGCCGCCGGGATGGGGCTCCGGGCCCGGCCAGGAGGTCTGGGCGCCCGCCTGCGCGCACTGCTGACCGGCGGCCCCGCCACCGATCAGACCTGGGACGAGGTCGAAGAGGCGCTCATCGCGGCTGACTTCGGCCCCGAGGCGACGCTTGAGCTGGTCGATACGGCGCGCGCCGCTGCCGGACGCGGACGCTCCGGCGACGACCCGCGGCAGGCGCTGGCCGAAGTGGTGAGCGAACGTCTGCGACGCACCACGTCGGGCCAGTTCGAGCTCGGGCCAGCGCCGTCGGTGATACTGGTCGTCGGCGTCAACGGCACGGGCAAGACCACCACGATCGCCAAGTTGGCCTGGCGCCTGCAGCGAGACGGCCACAGCGTCATCCTGGCCGCCGCCGATACGTTCCGCGCTGCCGCGGTTGAGCAGTTGCGGATCTGGGGCGACCAGCTGGGCGTGTCGGTGGTGGCCCAACGGCCCGGGGCGGATCCGGGTGCGGTTGCCTACGACGCGGTGGCTGCCGCAGAGTCACGCGGGGTCGAGGCCGTCATCGTGGACACCGCGGGCCGCCTGCAGAACAAGACCCAGCTGATGGCCGAGCTGACGAAGATCCGCAACGTGATTGCCCGTCGCCTGCCGGGGCAGCCGCGGCACGTGCTGCTGGTGCTGGACGCCACAACCGGTCAGAACGGACTGGCGCAGGCCGAAGCGTTCAGTCGGGAGGCCGGGGTGACCGGCATCGTCCTTACCAAGCTGGATGGGACGGCCAAGGGCGGGGTGGCGGTCACCGCCGCTGATCGCCTGGGAGTGCCGATCCTCTTCGCGGGCATCGGCGAGGAGATCGACCAGTTGGC
The DNA here is from genome assembly GCA_040002615.1 of Chloroflexota bacterium. Classification (GTDB taxonomy): domain Bacteria; phylum Chloroflexota; class Limnocylindria; order QHBO01; family QHBO01; genus DASSCW01. Next base: position 12,967 of record JBDUEE010000074.1, read on the forward strand.
CCCTTTCGATCCGGATGCCTACGTGGAGTGGCTCTTCGCCGACTGACCCGACTGCCAGGTGTCGCCGGATTGCCGCTGCGCCCTCGCCCGAATAGAATGGGCAGCCGCTTCCGGGCCGTCGGCCCACAGGCAAGCCCCCGTATCGGTCCATCTGATGTTCGAATCCCTTTCAGCACGCCTGCAGGCGGTCGCCGACCGCCTGCGTGGCAAGGCAAAGATCACCGAAGCCGACCTGGATGTCGCGCTGCGCGAGATTCGGCTCGCCCTGCTCGAGGCAGACGTCAACTTCAAGGTGGTCAAAGAGTTCGTGGCCACGGTCCGCGAACGAGCCCTCGGCGCCGATGTCCTCAATGGTGTGCAGCCCGGGCACCAGATCGTCAAGGTCGTGCACGACCAGCTGGTGGAGGTGCTGGGCGGTGAACGGCATCAGCTGAAGTTGGATGCCCTGCCCACGGTGGTGATGCTGGTGGGCCTGCAAGGATCGGGCAAGACCACCACTGCCGCCAAGCTGGCGGTCAAGCTGCGCAAGGAAGGTCGCAAGCCGCTCCTGGTGGCGGCCGACGTCTATCGACCAGCCGCCGTCGATCAACTGGTGCAGCTTGGCGACCAGGTGGGGATCGAGGTGCATACGCGTCCGGTCGGAACGCCGGCGCTCGAGGTGGCGCGCTCCGGCCTGGAGGTGGCCCGCCAGCGTGGTCTCGACCTCGTCCTGCTCGACACCGCCGGCCGGCTTCACGTCGACGAGCTGATGATGGACGAGCTGGTCCGCATCGCCGGCGCGGTGACCCCGGCGGAGACGCTGCTGGTCGTCGACGCCATGACCGGCCAGGAGGCAGTCCGTGTGGCGGAGGCCTTCCACCATCGCCTGCCGGTCAGCGGCCTTGTGCTGACCAAGATGGACGGCGACGCACGCGGCGGGGCAGCGCTCAGCATCCGCAGCGTCACCGGCCTGCCCATCAGCTTCATTGGCACGGGCGAACGGACCGATGGCCTGGAGCCATTTCACCCCGATCGCCTGGCGCAGCGCATCCTGGGCATGGGAGACATCCTCTCGCTGGTCGAGCGCGTGCAGGAGACGGTCGATCAGCAGGAGGCGGAGCGGGTCGCCCAGCGGATGATGGAATCTCGCTTCACGCTGGAGGACTTTCGCAGCCAGCTCAACCAGATCAAGAAGATGGGACCGATCGGCCAGGTCCTGCAGCTGATCCCCGGCGCAGGCCAGATGGCGGGAGCGGCTCAGCAGGCAGTCGACGACGGGCAGCTGAAGCGCATCGAGGCGATCATCGACTCGATGACGCCCGATGAGCGGCGCCGGCCGGACCTGATCAAGGCCAACCGCCGTCGTCGCATCGCGCTCGGTAGCGGCACCAGCACGGCCGACGTCAACAGGGTACTGAAGCAGTTCGCGGAGATGCAGAAGCTGGTGAAGCAGCTGGGCAACGGGGGGCTGCCGAACATCGCCGGGCTGCGCGGGATGATGGGGCGCTAGCCGGGTGCTTCACCGCCTGGCCATCGCGCTGACCACCCTGTTGGGACTGGTCGGTGCGACTGTGGTCGCCGGCTACCTGCTCGTCTTCGCCGTCGGCACCGACCGCATGGCCGCCGCCGTTCCGGCCGATGCGGGGGCGTACGTGACGGTCTATCTCCAGCCCACCACCGGCCAGCAGATGAACCTTGCGGCGATGCTTGGCAGCGTGCCTGGCTTCGCCGACCCCGCGAGCCTAGACCAGAAGATCAACGAGATCAGCGCTCGCTTCCTGGGACAGGCGGGCATCGACTACGAGGCCGACATCCGTCCCTGGATCGGCAACCAGCTATCGGTCGCCGCAGAACCGGGTGCCACGCTGGCGGACCAGCCGCCGTGGCTGCTGGTGGCCAGCGTCAAGGACCCCGCGCTGGCCGGAGAGGCGTTGGATCGCATTGCCGCCGGCCGCGGACTGACCGGCTCCGCAACGACCTACCAGGACGTGCCAATCACGGTTGCCGAAAGCCTGGCCTGGGCGGTGCAGCCCGACCTGCTGGTCGTGGCGCCTGATCGTGAGTCGCTGGAGGCCGCGCTGGACGCCTACGCCGACCGAGCCCCTTCGCTCGCCGACGATCCACAGTACATCGCGGCCATGCGCCGCCTACCGGCGGATCACCTGGCGGCCGCCTATCTCGACCTCGAGCGGCTGGCCGGCACGGCCGGCATCGGCGATCAGCTTGGTGGATACTCGACCGCCAGTGCCGCATTGATGGCCGAGCGGTCCGGCTTGCGGGTGCAGGCGATCGCGCCGTTCGACGTCCTGGCTGCGCCACCGGCAGCACGCGAGGGCTTCGCGCTGGCAAGCGAACCGGCGAGCCTGGCCGACTGGATGCCAGCCGACACGCAGGCCGCGGCCGTCATCTTCGGCCTCCGCCAATCCGTAGAGTCGGCGGAGCGGGGCCTGGCCGGCGATCCGGCCGCACAGGAGATTACCGATGCCCTCAGCCAGCTACGAGGGCTGGCAGCCTTCGGATTGGGCATCAACCTGGACGACGATCTGCTGCCCCTTTTCGATGCGGAAGCCGGGCTGTCAGTCACCGGCGTGACAGACACCTCACCGCGCGGCCAGCTGCTGCTGCGTCCGTCGGATGCGGAGGCTGCCGCGGCCTCGCTCCAGCGGATGCGCGATGCGTTGGAGGCGCACGGCGGCCAGGTCGACGAACGCGCGGCGGAGGGCACGATCGTGACCAGCGTCGACATTCCGCAGGTCGCCGCCGTTTCGTGGGCCATGTCCGACGGCGTGATCCTGGCTGGTCTCAGCTACGAGGACGTGGCCGCCGCCCTGGCCGCCCGGGCGAGTGGCGACTCGCTTGCCCAGGCCGATCGCTACCGATCCGCCTGGGAATTGGCCGGGGGCCGCGGTGGGAACGAAGCGTACGTGGACATCGGGTCCATCGTGGACTCCTCGGAGGACACGCTGGGCATGACCGGCGACGCACGCGATATCCTGCTCTCCATCGGAGCCCTGGGCATGACCGCCCCGGCACGCGATGAGACCAGCGAATTACACGCCGTGCTGACCGTGCGCTAAGCGCGGTGACGGCATACGATCAGGACAACCAGCGGCTGGACGCTCCAGCCACATGAGGAAGAAGGGATCACTTGGCAGTACGCATCCGGCTCACCCGCGTGGGCGCCACGAAACGGCCCAGCTACCGCGTGGTGGCAATCGACAGCCGCCGTCCGCGCGACGGGCGCTCACTTGAAATCCTGGGCTTCTATGACCCACTGACCGATCCAGCCACCGTGCGGATCGACGCAGAGCGCCTGAACGCCTGGATCGCGAAGGGCGCTCTTCCGTCCCAGACGGTCGGCAAGCTCATGCGTCAGGCGGGCATCGGCTCCGGAGCGGCTCCGGCTGCTGCAACCGCCGAGGCGAAGCCGGTGTCCAAGCCCGCCGCCAAGACGACCCGCACCCGAAAGGCACCGGCCAAGGCCGCGGCAACGGTGAAGGAATGAAGGAGTTCCTGGAGTACGTTGCCAGGTCGCTGGTCGACAAGCCCGATGCAGTCCAGGTTGAGGTCGAGGAGGAAGAGGACGAGGTCTCGCTCGTCTTGACCGTCGACCAGGAGGACATGGGCCGCGTCATCGGCCGAGACGGGCGCATCGCCAATGCAATCCGCAGTCTGCTGCGGGTGATGGGCGCCCGCGACGGGCGGCACGTCGAGCTGGAGATTGTCACCGACGAATGAGCGACTGGCCGCCGCGCGCGTCACCGGCGCCAAGGGCCTGGCTGGCGCGATGCGGCTGGAGCTGCTGACCGATCGCGCCGATCGGCTGACCGTCGGATCTCTCCTGCTTCCGGAGGGTGAGGACGCCCCGCGCCGCATCACCGCTGCGGAGACTGGGGGTCGCGTTCCGGTCATCCGGCTAGAGGGTATCGACAGCCGCCAGGCGGCAGAAGCCATGATCGGCCGCTACCTCGAGGTTGAGGCCGAGCCGCTGCCAGAGGGCAGCTACTACTGGCACCAGATCGTGGGCCTGAAGGTGGTCGATGAGGATGGGCGCCAGCGGGGGATCGTGGTCGAGGTATTTCGAGCCGGAGAGAACGAGGTATACCGCGTGGAGGCCGATGGGCAGCCTGACCTGCTGCTGCCCGCGCTGCGTGAGGTGATCCGCCGCATCGACCTGGACGCAGGGCGCATGATCGTGCGCTACGAGTCGGAAGAGGTCCGCTGACACGATGCTGCAGGTGGACGTCGTCACGCTCTTTCCCGAGCTATTCGACCTGCCGCTGCGCACGTCGGTGATCGGGCGCGCCATCGAGCGCGGCCTGCTGCAGGTGACTCCGCATGACCTGCGGGAGCATGGCCTCGGTCGCCACCGCTCGGTCGATGACTATCCGTACGGCGGGGGAGCGGGCATGATCCTGCGACCCGAGCCCCTGCAGGCCGCAGTACAGCCGCTGCGCGACGCCGGCGCCCAGGTGATCCTGCTCGACCCCGCCGGAGAACGCCTGACCGATGCCCTTGCTCGTGAGCTGTCGACGCTCCAGCACCTCGCCCTGGTCTGCGGCCGGTACGAGGGAATCGACGAACGCGCACGCTCGCTGGCTGACCGCGAGGTCAGCATCGGTGACTACGTGCTGACTGGCGGCGAGCTCCCGGCACTGGTGCTCATCGATGTGGTGGCGCGCCTGGTGCCTGGCGTCATCGAGGAGGCGTCGACCGCCTCCGACTCGTTCGCAGCGGGCCTCCTGGAATACCCGCAGTACACGCGCCCAGAAGCGTTCGAAGGGCATGACGTGCCGCCGATCTTGTTGTCGGGCAACCACGGGGATGTCGACCGCTGGCGCCGCCGCGAGGCTCTCGGCCGCACTCTGCAGCGGCGGCCCGACCTGCTCGAGACCGCCCCGCTGACGGATGCTGACCGCGCCGTATTGGACGAGCTGCGCGACGAGATCGATCCGGGATAACAGATGTGCTGGCGTTCGAGATCCGCTGTCGTGGGAGCAACGTCGTCTTCCTCGAGCGCTCAGATTAGTTGCCGCATGAGGTGATCTTGCGCGGCTGAGCCGAAGGCCGACGTTCGGAGATTCCCCCGCACGTAAGGCGTGGTTCGCCGGACATGATTGCCAGGTGCCAACCACCGTCGGCTTACGTTGGCTGGCTGCCCGGTCACGTCACTTCGACTCTCGCCATTACGCTCAGGCAGGGCCGTCGACGGCCCAACGACTGCTCAGCGGGAGTCTTAGCTGGTCTAAGCCGCCGGTGATTGGTAGTTGGCACAAAAGGGGCACCAAGGGTGGGTGACTCACTGCGTGTCTCCACTGGACCGGCGAACGTCGCCACCGAGGTCCGCTCTGTTGTCGCGTCGGACCGGGCTGCTATACTCCGCCGGTCGCGGCCGAGTCATCGGTCGCGTTCTTCACGCCCGCCGGAAGTGCCCGGCGCACGATCGCCCGATAAGCCGCGGCTAAGCCCGCGATAATGAGGTCGCCTCATCATGGATGCCATCAAGGAGCTCGAACGCGAGCAGCTCCGCGCCGACGTTCCCGAGATCGCCTCCGGTGACACGGTTCGCGTGTCGGTCAAGGTGGTCGAGGGCAACCGGGAACGGATCCAGGTCTTCGAGGGGACGGTCATGCGCATGCGCGGTGGTGGGCTGAACCAGCAGATCACCGTGAGGCGTATCGCCAGCGGCGTCGGTGTGGAGAGGACCTTCATGGTCCACGCCCCGCGGGTCGAGAAGATCGAGGTGGTTCGCCACGGCGTCAGGCGTCGAGCGCAGCTCTACTTCCTCCGCGGTCGCGTCGGCAAGTCCGCCACGCTTCGCGAGCGCCGCTGAGACGGTGACCGGTCTCTTCACGGGATCGGTCGTCCGGCGGCGAGGTGTGCGCCGCAAACACGGCAAGCCACGGGACGCGCACATGCGCCACGAGCGCGAGTTGCGGCTGGCTGGCTTCGAGCGTATCGCCGGCCTCGACGAAGTGGGGCGCGGCTCGCTGGCCGGACCGGTGGTGGCCGCCGCGGTCATTCTGCCGGAGCGCCATCGGATCAAGGGCCTCCGCGACAGCAAGGTGCTGGCGCGCTCTCGCCGCGAGGGGCTGTATGCCCAGATCCTGGATCGCGCTGAGTCGGTGGGAGTCGGCTGCGTGGAGGTCGAGGTGATCGACCGCATCAACATCCTGCAGGCTACCAAGCTGGCCATGATGCAGGCGCTGGGCCGCATGCCGCAGGCGCCCGACCACCTGGTCATCGACGCGCTCAGCCTGCGCGAGGTTGACCTTCCCCAGCGCCCGATCATTGATGGCGACGCGATCAGCGCGTCGATCGCCGCGGCCAGCATCGTCGCCAAGGTCACGCGCGATCGCATCTGCGCTGAGTTCGACGCTCGCTATCCGGTCTACGGCTTCGCTCGCAACAAGGGATACGGCACGCGATTCCACGTCGAGGCTCTCCTGAACGAAGGCCCCTGTGAGTGGCATCGGCGCTCGTTCGCGCCGTTGCGCATCCTGCTCGCAGGCGAGCAGCTCAGCTTCGACATGCTGTTCAGCGACGACATGCCAACCGAGGACGATCTCGATCCCTCCGACGACTTGCAGACCGAGGCTGGGCTCGAGGACTGAACCGATGCGTCCGCCGGCCTGCGCCAGGCGAACGTCGACGCCGCTGCTCGCCTCCCACAGGAGCGGCCACCATGGCCAACGCGCGTCACGATCTGGGGCTGCGAGCCGAATCGGCGGCCGCGTCCTGGCTTTCCAGTCGTGGCTGGCATGTCCTCGCGCGGCGCTGGCGCTCGGGCCATGGGGAGCTGGACCTGATCTGTGTCGACCCGCTCGGCACGCTGGTCGGCGTGGAGGTCAAGCTGCGGCGCACCGGCCGCGCCGGGACCGGGCCGGAGGCGATCGATCGGCGCCGGCTTGCGCGCCTGCGTCGCTCGCTGGCGGCCTATGCGGCCGCTTCCCCTGCGTCGTGGCCCGGGCTGCGCATCGACTTGGTGAGTGCCATGCCTGTCGACGAGCTATGGCGCCTGGAGAGGCTGGCAGCCATCGACGAATGGTGACAGCCGGCGGCTAGTTCCGGAACATTGCCTGGAGCAGCAGGATCGAGGCGATGTAGGAGCGCGAAACCGGGTAGATGCCATGGAGATCGGTCCCGGCCTGACCCTGGTAGTACGCCGCCAGTGCCAGCGATCGGCTGCGATCGTAGCGCTGCAGATAGTGCTTCAGCAGCTGGACGCCGGCGCGCACATTGCTGTGGGCATCCCACAGGTTCACACGCTCGCCGAGCATTGCGGACGACACCCATTCGGCAGTCGACGGCAGCAGCTGCATGACGCCGATTGCCCCGGCCGATGACACGACCCCCGGCTGCCAGCCGGACTCCTGCCAGGCCACCGCCAGCGAGAAGGCAGCCGGCACGCCCTGCTGCCGCGCCTCGGCCACGATGATCCGCCGGATCCCATCCCGCTGGTTGACGACTGCAGCCATCTCGGCCGGCATGCGCAGGCCGGTTCCCCCAGGCTGGGAGCCCGAGGCGCGTAATCGGGCGTGGCCGGGGATGTTCAGCTGCTGTCCGAAACGGATGAAGGACGGATCGGTCAGGCGGTTGGCGACAACGATCGATTCAACGCTGATCCGGTAGCGCATCGCGATCTCGCTCAGGGTCTCGCCATAGCGCACGACGTATGTCTGATAGGAGGGCGTGCTGCGTGCCGACCGCGCCCCGTGCCGCGCGGTGCCGCGGCCATTGGAAATGCGCAGGAGCTGGCCGACGTAGATGCGTGACGCGTCCGCCAGATGATTACGACGCGCCAGGGCGTCAACTGTCGTGCCGAAGCCAGCGGCAATACCGGTCAGCGTCTCGCCGTACGCCACGCGGTGCGTCACCAGCGTCGCTCGACGGTCGGAGGGTCGGCGCCAGGGATAAAGCCGGATGCGTTGGCCGGGGAAGATTCGGTTCGGGTCGGCGATGTCGTTCAGCGTCAGCAGGCGCTGCAGGCTGACTCCGTGGGCAGCGGCTATCTGGCTCAGGCTCTGGCCGGGCTGCACCACGACCACACGGTCGCTGGCGATGACATCCGAGGTGGAGAACGAGCCCGCGACGATCGCCATCGCCAGCGCGCCAGCCAGCGCAATCGGTTGCGGTCGGATCGCCATCAATGCCTCCGGGTGCGTCGTGCGTTGCGCATCGAAGACGGGCCATCCGCCCACGACGGCATGCCGATCCTATGAGCGAGGCGTGATCGGTCAAGGTACGAGCGGGTGGGCCTGGAGTACTTCGGTACCGTTGTGAGGACCAGCCGCGGGAGGCTGGGCGCCTCCCGTGCTATACTTCCTGCCGGTCCGGAGTCGGTTACGCAAGCCGCCCTCCACGGGCCGAGTCATCCCATCACACACGTTCGCGGATTCCGCGATCCACGGTGCCCGACGCGTCGCGCGCACGGGTCGATCGCAGGGAGTTGATGCGAGCGGAGGAACGAACCGGAGGTATCTCGTTGGCTGCCACATCCATGAAGCAGCTCCTCGAGGCGGGCGTCCACTTCGGACACCAGACCCGCCGCTGGAATCCCAAGATGCGCCCCTTCATTTTCGCTGAGCGAAACGGGATCCACATCATCGACCTGGCCCAGACGGTGTCGCGCCTGGACGCTGCGCTGGCCTTCGTGAGCGACACGGTGCGCCGCGGCGATAGCATCCTGTTCGTCGGCACAAAGAAGCAGGCCCAGGAAACCATCGCCGGTGAGGCGGAACGGTCCGGCCAGCACCACGTCAACAACCGCTGGCTGGGCGGCATGCTCACCAACTTCACCACCATCAAGCGACGCATCCAGCGCCTGGAGGCACTCGAGGCGCGCCGCGAGGCGGGGGAGTTCGAGCGGCTCACCAAGAAGGAAGCCAGCAAGCTGACCGAGGAGATCGAGAAGCTGAACCACGCGCTGGGCGGCATCCGTCGAATGCGGCGGCTGCCCGGGGCCCTGTTCATCGTCGATCCGCATCGCGAGGGTATCGCCGTCGCCGAGGCGCGCCGGCTCGAGATCCCGATCGTGGCCATCACCGACACCAACTGCGACCCCGACCTCATCGACTGGGTGATCCCGGCCAATGACGATGCGATCCGCTCGGTGCGGCTGATCTCCGAGAAGGTGGCGGACGCGGTGCTGGAGGCCCAGCAGGAGCGCCAGGCGCGGCTGGACGAGGAGTTTGAGCAGGCCGAGGCGCTGCCGCCGGTCGATGAGGCAGCGCTGGCGGGTGACGCCGATTACACCGCCGCCCTGGCCGCCGGCGAGGCGCTCGTCTTCGAGCCCGAGCCGGAAGAGGACGAGGAGGAGGAGCGACGGGCCCGTGCCCGGCGCGCCACCGAGGCCGCCGAAGACGAAAATGAGAGCGAGGTCGACGCCGCCGCGGGCTAGCGGCGAGCGTCGATTAGAGAGGCCAGGAAGGAATGACCCAGACCACGATGATCAAGCCCGAGGACGTCAAACGCCTGCGCGAGCAGACCGGCGCCGGGATCATGGATTGCAAGCACGCGCTGGAGGAGAGCGGCGGCGACGTCGACAGGGCCGTCGCGTGGCTGCGAGCCAAGGGCCTGTCGACGGCTGCCAAGAAGGCCGGGCGCGCGGCCCGCGAGGGTGTGATCGCCAGCTACATCCATCACGGGGATCGGCTGGGAGTCCTGCTGGAGCTCAATTGCGAGACCGATTTCGTGGCGCGTACTGACGACTTTCGCCAGCTCGCGCATGAGCTGGCGATGCATGTCGCCGGTTGGCCCGATACCGCTCTTTACGTCAGCCGCGACGACGTGCCCGCGGCGGCGCTGGACGCCAGGCGGAGGGCCTTCGCGGAGGAGGCGGAGGCGGAAGGACGCCCGGCGGATCGGATCCCGACCATCGTCGAGGGCAAGCTCAACAAGTGGCTGGAGTCGGTCACCTTGCTGGAGCAGCCCTATCGCGACACCGACAAGAAGGTGGCCGACCTGATCACGGAAAAGGTCGCCCTGCTGGGCGAGAACATCCGGGTCGCCCGCTTCGTGCGCATGGCAGTCGGCGAGACGGCCGATGAGCAGAACGGCAGCGAGGAGGCCGCCTAGGTGACCGAGCCGGCCGTGACCGTCGCCAGGCGCTACGGCCGGGTGCTGCTCAAGCTCTCCGGTGAGGCGTTGATGGGCCCGCGCGAGTACGGCATCGACCCTGACGTGGCTCGAGACATTGCCGGCCAGGTGGCCGAGGCAAAGTCGAGTGGTGTCGAGATCGCCATCGTGGTCGGCGGCGGCAACATCTTCCGCGGCCTTTCGGCAGCCGCCACGGGCATGGACCGTTCCACTGCCGACTACATGGGCATGCTCGCCACCGTCATGAACGGCCTGGCCATCCAGGATGCACTGGAGCAGGCTGGCTGCCCAACGCGGGTCCTGTCGGCGATCGCCATGCCCGAGATCTGCGAGCCCTACATTCGACGCCGCGCTGTGCGGCACCTCGAGAAGGGGCGCGCCGTCGTGCTTGTGGCCGGCACCGGCAATCCCTACTTCACAACCGATACCGCCGCCACGCTGCGCGCGGTCGAGATCGGCGCAGAAGTCATCCTCAAGGCCACTCGCGTGGACGGGGTGTACGATGCCGATCCCGAAAAGGAACCGTCGGCGAATCGCTACAGCCGGATCAGCTACACCGATCTGCTCTCCAACCGGCTCGAGGCGCTCGACGCCGCCGCCGTCAGCCTGGCGATGGACAACGAGATGCCGATCGTCGTGTTCGATATGACGCAGCCGGGGAACATAGTCCGCGCCGTGCGTGGCGATACGATCGGCACGCTGATCGCCGGGGAGGTGACATGACGCACGAGGCCCTGTCCGCCGCCGAGCCCAAGATGCAGCGCGCCCTGGAGGCGATGGAGCGCGACTTCGCTGGCATCCGTACCGGCCGAGCATCCACCGCCCTGGTGGAGCGGATCATGGTCGACTACTACGGCACGCCCACGCCGCTTCAGCAGATCGCCGGCATCAGCACCCCCGACCCACACCTGATCGTCATCCAGCCCTGGGACCGATCGGTCCTGTCCGCCATCGACAAGGCGATCACCCGCAGCGACATCGGCCTGGTGCCGAACGTCGACGGCACGGTGGTCCGGCTCAACGTACCGCCGCTCACCGAGGAGCGGCGGCGCGAGATGGTCAAGCAGGTCCGACGCCGCGCCGAGGAAGCCCGGGTCGAGATCCGCAATCACCGGCGCGAGGCCGCGGACAGCCTCAAGCGGGAGCTGCGCGATGGCGACCTGTCGGAGGACGAGGAGCGCCGCGAGCTGGACCTGCTGCAGCGGCTGACCGATCGCCACGTTGAGGCGGTCGATGGCCGGGCAGAGCGAAAAGAAGCGGAAGTGATGGAGGTCTGAGGCGCCCTTGCGCGAGCGCCCGAGACACGTCGCGATCATCGCAGATGGCAACCGACGCTGGGCCCGGGCCCGCGGACTGCCGGTCATCGCCGGTCACGTCCAGGGGGTGGAGGCCATCCGTCCAATCGTTCGACGCGCGCGCGACCGGGGCGTGGAGACGCTCTCGGTGTATACCTTCTCAACCGAGAACTGGAGCCGGCCCGATGATGAGGTCACCGGGCTGTTCGGCCTCATCGACGGTGCCGTTCGGCAGTACACCGCCGAGCTCATCGCCGAGGGCGTCCGTGTCAACGTCATCGGCAGGCTGCAGGAAGCGCCGATCGACGTACAGCGGTCGATCCGCGCCGCGCAGGAGCGGACCATGAATGGCGATCGCCTGATGCTCAATATCTGCTTCAACTACTCGGGTCGCGCCGAGATCATCGATGCCGTGCGCGCCCTGCTGGCGATCGGCGCCAGTCCCGCCGACGTGAACGAAGCGCACCTTGCCGAGCATCTCTACACCGCCGGGCAACCGGAGGTCGACCTGCTGATTCGCACCGGTGGGGACCAGCGCACCAGCAACTTCCTGATCTGGCAGGCCGCCTATGCGGAGCTCATATTCTCTGACAAGTTCTGGCCCGACTACAGCCCGGACGACTTCGATGCTGCCCTCGATGACTATGGACGCCGAGAGCGGCGTTTCGGTACCTGACCCGATGTTGCGAACTCGCCTGCTGACCGCGGCCCTGCTCGCCCCCCTGGTGGTGCTGGTGGCCATCGTCGGTGAGCCGTGGGTGTCCCTGCTCATCGGCCTGATCGTGTTCCTGGCGCTCGTCGAGGTCATCGGCCTGCTCGATGCGGCCGGCTTCGAGCCGCCACAGGTGCTGATGCTGGCGACAGGCATCAGCGTCGCCGGCGCGACGCTCATCGCCGCCAACCAGGGCTTGGTCGGCGCGTTGCTGTCATCCCTGCTGGCGGCCACCATCGTCCCGGGCCTGCCAGTCATCGCTTACACCGCGGCCGTGCTGGTGCTCGCCGTGGCCAGCTTCACGCGCGGGGATCCTCGCGCCGGCTTCCTGACCTGGGCCACCGCTGCGTTCGGCATCGCCTACGTCTCGCTGCTGGCGCCATTCGTCGTGCTCGTCGCGCACCTTGGACCGGTTGGCGGCAGCGCTGGATCGACGGTGGGTGTCCTGGGCATGCGGGCCGGATCAGCCTGGATGATCACGCTGCTGTTGGTGGTGTGGGGCTATGACACCGGCGCTTACCTCACCGGGCGCTGGCTGGGCCGGCGCCACCTGATCGACCACGTCAGTCCGTCAAAGACGCTTGAGGGGCTCGCGGGCGGCCTGGTGACCGCGACTCTGGCGGCAGGCATCGGTGCGTGGTTGGTCGGGTTGGCGCCGTGGCATGCGCTGCTGATCGGGCCGCTGGTGGGCCTCGCCGCGCAAGCCGGGGACCTTGCCGAGTCCCTCCTCAAGCGTGCGGCTGGGCGCAAAGAATCCGGATTCCTGATTCCCGGCCATGGCGGCATCCTGGATCGCATCGACTCCTTCCTGTTTGCCGGCCCGGTGCTGGCCGGCTACGCGCTGCTCGTGGTCGGCGCCGGCACGTGATCGGCGTCACCATCCTGGGATCCACCGGCTCCATCGGAGGCCAGACGCTGGAGGTCGTGGCGGCACACCCGGATCGCTTCCGGGTGGTGGGACTTGCGGCGGGCGGTCCCAGCGCGACGCTCAGTAGCCAGCTGGCCCAGTGGCCGCAGGCGCGAGCCTGGGTGGCAAGCGGACGCCCGGACGAGCTGGAGCCGGCGCGTTGGGCAGCCGGCGGGTTGGAGGAGCTGGCGACCGCCGGCGACGCCGAGATGGTGGTGGTCGCCACCACCGGCATGACCGCGCTGCCCGCGGTTCTGCAGGCACTGCGGTCAGGCCGGCGCGTGGCCCTGGCCAACAAGGAGACGCTGGTGACCGGCGGGCATCTGGTGGCCGCAGTGCTGGACGCGGGCGGCCCGGATGCGCTGGATCGGCTGCGCCCGGTCGACAGCGAGCATTCGGCGATCTGGCAGTGCCTGCTCGGGGAACGGATCGAGGACGTCAGGCGTCTGGTGCTCACCGCCTCGGGGGGCCCGTTTCGCGATCGCCGACCCGCCGACCTGGTACGCGTCACGCCTGACGAGGCGCTGGCGCACCCCACCTGGCGCATGGGACGAAAGATCACCATCGACTCGGCGACGCTGGTCAACAAGGCCTTCGAGGCGATTGAGGCGCGTTGGTTGTACCGCCTTCCGTACAGTAGGATTGATGCCGTGATCCACCCACGGAGCGTGGTGCACTCGCTGGTCGAGTTCACCGATGGCTCCTACAAAGCCCAGCTTGGCTTCCCAGACATGCGCCTTCCCATCCAGTACGCTCTCAGCCATCCCGAGCGGCTGCCCTCGACTGTTCGGGTGGTGCCGCCCGAGGAGTGGGGTCCCCTCGAGTTCACCCACCTGGATCCAGCGCAGTACCCGGCATACGCCACCGTGCGGGAGGCGGCAGACGCCGGCGGCAACCGCGGCACGATCCTGAACGCAGCCGACGAGGTGGCGGTGGCGGCCTTCCTGGCCGGCAGGCTGCCCTTCACCGGCATCGCCGAGACAATCGCGTCCGCGGTCGACCGATGGGGGACCGATGACGAGCCGTCTCTCGACGGGATCCATGCGCTCGACGCGGAAGTACGCGGCGCCCTCGGGACGGCTCTGGGCATCGGCGGCGCGGCCTGATGGATGTCGTCGGCACCATCGCCGCCTTCCTGGTCGTGCTGGTCCTCCTGGTGCTGGTGCACGAGTTCGGACATTTCATCGTCGCCAAGCGCGCGGGCATCACCGTCCAGGAGTTCGGAATCGGCTTCCCGCCACGCATCACGTCGATCGTCTGGCGCGGCACGAGGTACTCGCTGAACTGGATCCCGCTAGGCGGCTTCGTGAAGATGCTGGGCGAGGACGGCGACCGCGAGGCGCAGAAGATGCGTGAGCGCGGACTGTCCGAGGCGGCCGTCGACAAGGCCATGGCGGGAGCCTTCAACCGCAAGCCGATCTGGGTGCGCATGGCGGTCCTGCTGGCAGGCGTCGTCATGAACTTCATCCTCGCGGGGGCGCTGTTCAGCATCGTGGTGGGACTGCCCCAGGTGGCCCCCCGCGGTGGCCTCGTGATCGAGGACATCCAGGCGAGGAGCCCAGCCCAGGCGGCAGGGTTGCAGCCCGGCGACGTGATCCTCTCCGCGGACGGAAGAACGTTCATGGTGCCGTCCGATCTCACTGCCTACGTCCGTGGGCAGGCTGGGCACAAGGTCAGCCTCCAGATCCGGCGGGACGGTGCCATTGAGCAGGTCAGTGTCAAACCGCGCCCGGTGACTGAGGCCGAGGCCAATCGAGGCATCGGGGCGGTGGGCTTTAGCTGGAGCCCAGAACGGCTCGAGGAGCTGCCGCCGATCGCCCAGAATGCTCTCCAGGCCCTCAGCATCGGCTTTGGCGGCGACGGTGCGACCGGCCTCGCCCTCCAGTTGCCCGGAGCGCTGTCGGACGCCGTGGGTGGCCTGCTGGGGCTTAACCCGGATGCGGGGCAGGCGGTGGGACCGATCGGTATCGCCGAGCAGACCGGGCGGGTACTCGAAGGACCGCTGGTCGGGATGCTCTACTTCGTGGGCATCCTCTCGCTGAACCTGGCCGTGCTGAACGTGCTGCCGTTCCCGCCGCTCGACGGCGGCCGCATCCTGGTCGTCGTGATCGAGGCGGTGCGACGCCGCAAGCTGCCAGCCGAGCGCGAGGCGCTGATTTATCTGACCGGCTTCATGGTGCTCATCGCACTGGTCATCCTGATCTCGATCCAGGACGTCCAGCGGCTAATCGAGGGATAGTTGTGGGGCGTGACGCCCCCACCTCGGCCGGCTGAAGCGACGTCCTTCGGCGGGGCCGTCCCACCCCTCCACCTCGATCCGCTTGGCGTCTGTCGGGATGCTGCCTGACTGGCCAATGCGACCGGACCCAGACTCGCCGAAAGGCCAAGCGGCTTGGTGTGGACGACTGCGTCGTCGTCGACGCTGACCAGGATTCGACGCTCCTTGCCCCTCAGCACCACCAGAAGCCAGGCCAGAAGCCAGATTCCGAACGTGACGATGCTCAGCACGAGATGCAGGACGTGGTTGGGCGTGCTTGCGACGACCAGGATTGCGGAAAATTCCATCCTGGAGTCGAGCCTGGCTCCTCTCTCCAGAGCTCGATGAATGGCTGCATTGAGCGTGTCTCGCCGCTCGGCATCCGTCGCCATTCGCGTCCCTCCTTGCCCTCGGATTCTATGCGGCGGGTTGGGCGGGCGCGAAATGACCGGTCGGCAACGCAGGAGGGCTGCCACCCACCATCCCGCAGGCCGCTGACAAGGCCCACCAGTACAACGTAGCCAGTCCGTGCCCGGTGGCTGCGATTTACCACCACCGCCTGTCAATCGGTGCACGCTTACCACTAGGGGCGGTCAGAGATCGCAAACTGGCAGCCACTGGCTACGGTGTACTGGCCCACGTTGTAGCCGCGTCGTTCGAGCCGATACGGAGGCAACGCAAGTCCGCCAGGCCGTGGCGATAACGACCACGAAGTCAGGGATCGGGCCCGTTTCGTTGCGGGATCGCCAGCGCGTGACCAGTTTCGATCACGAGACGGCTCCGATTCGAGTGTCATCGGCCAGATCGTGGTCGCCACCGCCACCGGCAGGCTGAGTCGAGCAAGGCGACCGCTGGACTCGCTCTCCCCGGTGGCGGGAAGAGGGGCGGACTGATATACTTCGGGTCGGTTTCGCGGTCGAAAATGCGAGCCGAATCGATACTGGTCAGTAGAGAACGTGGGTCGGTTCGCCATCCCACGTTTTTGTTTCTGCCCGCAAGGGCGCGAGGTGCGGACGTGAATCGAGACTTCATCGGAGCATTGCTCCAGTTGAACGCCGAGAAGGGCGTGCCGCAAGAGATCCTCATCCAGACCCTGGAGCAGGCGATCGAGTCGGCCTATCGGCGCAACGCCGAAGCGCCCGAGAACGTCGTGGTGCGGGTGGACCCTGAGACAGGGGAGATCAGCGTATTCCGCGAGTACGAGGTCGTGCCAAGCGCGGATGAGGTCGAGGATGCGGAGCTGCAGATGGTGGTTGCCGAGGCGCAGAAGATCGACCCCGGCACCGGCGTCGGCAGCAAGGTCCGCGTCCCGGAGAACGTGACACAGGCCCAGCTGGGCCGCATCGCGGCGCAGACCGCGGGGCAGGTCTATCGCCAGCGCCTGCGCGAGGCGGAACGGGACGTGGTCTACAGCCAGTACGCCAGCCGGGAGGGCGAGATCATGACCGGCGTGGTGCATCGCACCACCGACCAGGCCGTGGTGCTCGACATGGGCAAGGGCGTGGAAGCCGTGCTGGCGGTCACCGAGCAGCTGCCCGGAGAGCACTACCGCATCGGGCAGCACCTGAAGGTATACGTGCTTGAGGTGCGGCGCACGACCCGCGGACCGGTGCTGGTCGTGAGCCGCACCCACCGAGGCTTCCTGCGCCGCCTGATGGAGATGGAGATTCCCGAGATCTATAACGGCACGGTCGTGATCCGCGGCATTGCGCGAGAGGCCGGCAGCCGATCGAAGGTATCGGTCGAGAGCCGGCAGCCGGGCGTCGACGCCAAGGGCTCGGCGGTCGGGCAGCGCGGCGCGCGGATCCAGGCGATCGTGGCCGAGCTCAACGGCGAGAAGGTCGACATCGTGCTCTGGCACGAGGACCCCGGGCAATATGTCGCCGAGGCGCTCTCCCCGGCGGAGGTGCTCAGCGTGCGCATTGACGAGGAGCACAAGATTGCCAACGTTATCGTGCCGGAGCGACAGCTTTCACTCGCGATCGGCAAGGAGGGCCAGAACGCCCGCCTGGCGGCCAAGCTGACCGGCTGGCGGATCGATATCCGCTCGGATGCGGGGGTGGCCGCAGCCGGTTCCACGCCACATAGCACTGACGAGGCGGAGGCGGAGGCGACTGCCGAGGAGGCACCGGCCGATGCCGAAGCGAAGGCCTGACCATATCCCGATGCGGACCTGCGCGGCGTGCCGCGCGGTCCGGCCAAAGCGATCGATGACCCGCGTCGTGCGCAGCGGCGACGGATCGATCACCCTCGACCCGAGTGGCAGAGCCGCCGGGCGCGGGACCTACATTTGTGAAGACCCTGCCTGCCGGGAGCCGCGACGCCTGGCCGAGGTAGTCAATCGAGCGCTCGGCGCGGCCGTTGAGCCGGGAATGCTCTTGCTCGAGGTGACAGATGCCCCCACGTAGATATCAACCCCGTCGCGGGCCCCGCCCGCAACGGCGCCGCACCGGAGCTGCCGGTGGCGCCGCGGTCGCTGATGCGCCGATCGCGCCGGTCCGGCCCAGCGGTCCGGTCGAGCTGCCCTCGTCGGTCGCAGTCAAGGACCTTGCCGACGCACTGGGCGTCAGCAGCGCCGATGTCATCAAGGAGCTGATCCGCAACGGCATCTTCGCGTCCATCAACCAATCGATCGATTTCGACACGGCCTCGCTGGCGGCTGGCGAGCTGGGCATCGAGACCGTGGAGCGCGGTGCGGCCGAGCGCGCCGCGGCCGACGCCGCCGGTCCCAACCAGATCGTTGCTCCCGGCTCCGAGGACGAGGGCGCCGGCAAGCCGGTCCTGTTCACCGAGGAGGATCCGGGGGAGCTGATCACGCGCGCGCCGATCGTGACGATCATGGGCCACGTCGACCATGGCAAGACCAGCCTGCTGGATGCCATCCGCAGCACCGCCGTCGCGGCGGGGGAGCGCGGAGGCATTACCCAGCACATCGGCGCCAGTGAAGTGGTGCACAAGGACAAGCGCATCGTCTTTCTCGACACGCCAGGCCACGAGGCCTTCACCGCCATGCGCGCCCGCGGGGCGCAGGTGACCGATATCGCGATCATCGTGGTGGCCGCCGATGACGGCGTCATGCCGCAGACAAAAGAGGCCATCGATCACGTGCGGGCAGCGCGGGTCCCGATGATCGTGGCCATCAACAAGATCGACAAGCCGGATGCCAACCCGGATCGGGTCAAGCAGGAGCTTGCCGATAACAACGTGCTGATCGAGGAGTATGGCGGCGACGTGATCGCCGTGCCGGTCTCGGCCAAGCAGAAGGTTGGCCTGGACGACCTGATGGAGATGATCCTGCTGGTCGCCGACCTCCAGGACCTCAAGGCCAACCCCAATCGTTCGGCTATCGGCACCATTATCGAATCGAAGGTCGAGAAGGGCCGCGGCAACGTGGCCACCGTGCTGGTCCAGACCGGCACCCTTCGCGTCGGCGACGTGGTGGCGGTGGGCGGCACCCACGGGCGCGTCCGCGCCCTGCAGAACGCGGCCGGGAAGCGCGTCAAGCTGGCCGAGCCGGCCACTGCGGTCGAGATCATCGGTCTGCAGGACCTGCCGGAGGCAGGCGACATCCTGCGGGTGGTGGCGGACGAGAAGGCGGCGCGCGACATGGCCGAAGCCAACGCCGCACGCACGGGCGGCGGCGACGGCAAGACCGCGTTCAGCCTGGAGGACATTTCAGCCCAGATCCAGGCCTCCGAGGTCAAGGACCTGCGGGTGGTGCTCAAGACCGACGTGCAGGGCTCGCTGGGCGCCATCCGCCATGCGCTGGAGCGGCTGAATACCGCCGAGGTGCGGATGAACATCCTGCGCGAGGGCGCGGGCGACATCAACGAGTCGGACGTGCTGCTGGCGTCGGCCTCTGACGCGGTGGTCGTCGGTTTCAACACCAAGCCCGATCCCGGCGCGCAGCGCGCGATCGACGCCTCAGGCGTGGACGTGCGGTTGTACGACGTCATCTACAAGCTGATCGATGACCTGGGCGCAGCATTGCAGGGCATGCTGGCTCCCAAGCTGGTCGAGCAGGTCGAGGGCCATGCCGAAGTGCGCCTGGTGATCAAGGCCGGCAAGGCCGGCAACGTGGCCGGCTCGTACGTGACCGACGGTCGCATCGTGCGCGGCGGCCAGGTCCGCCTCTTCCGCGGCGGCAAGGAGATTGCCGAAGGTCGCATCGAAACCCTGAAGCGCTTCAAGGACGACGTCCGCGAGGTGGCCACCGGCTTTGAGTGCGGGATCGGCCTGACCATCGATGACATCGCCGTGGGCGACGTGGTCGAGTGCTTCCAGATGGTGGCGGAGTCCACCTGAAGCCGATGAGCAAGCACCACACGGGCCGATGAGCCAACGGACAGATCGGCTGGATAGCCAGATCCAGCAGGAGCTGATGCAGCTGCTGCAGCGCGAGATGAAGGACCCTCGCATCGGGTTCGCCACCATCACCCGTGTCGAGACGGCGGGCGACCTGGGGCACGCTCGCGTATGGGTCAGCGTGTACGGCACCGATGACGAGAAGGTCCAGACCATGGAGGCGCTGCAGGTCGCCACGCCATGGCTGCGCCGCCAGCTTGGCGCCAGGTTGCAACTGCGCCACGTGCCGCAGCTGAGCATGCGGCGCGACGACTCGATCGAGTCCGGCGACCGTGTGCTCCGTATCCTGCACGAGCTGGAGGCCGAGTCGGGGGACGGCCAGGAGGGCTCGTGAACGAGGTCGTCGCGCTGCTGCGCGGCGCGCAACGCATCACGGCCATCTGCCACGAGAATCCGGATGCCGACACGCTGGGCGCCGCGATCGCCATCGCCATCGCCGCCGAGCGCATGGGCAAGCAGGCCGAGGTGGTGAGCGGCGATCCGCCGCCGCCGTTTCTCTCGTTCCTGCCGCGGATCGAGCAGGTCCGTCGCGCCCCGGCCCTCGAGCCGGACGTGGCGGTCGTGGTCGACGCCGGCGACCTGGCACGAACCGGCAGCGTGGCGAGGGACCACGCCGACTGGCTGGCGCGGGCCCGGATAGCGAATATCGACCACCACGTCTCGAATCCCGGGTTTGGCCACGCCAACCTGGTCGATCCCAGTGCGGCGGCGACCTGCGAGATGGTGGCGCTGCTGCTGCCGGAGCTGGGGGTGGCGCTCGACGGCGAGCTGGCCACCGTCCTGCTGGCCGGCATCGTGCAGGACACCCACACCTTCGCTCATCCGAATGCCACGCCGCGCACGCTGCGCGTGGCGGCCGACCTGGTCGACGCCGGAGCCGAACTGGCGCGTATCAACCGCGCCGTATACGCGGATAAGCCGTTCAGCACCCTGGCGCTGTGGGGAATGATGCTCGCCGGAATCGGGCAGCGCTGCGACGGCCGGATCGTGTTTGCCGGCATGACCACCCAGATGCTGGGTGAGGCCGGGGAGAGCCCGACCGCCTCGGAGGGCTTTGTCGACCTGCTGGCCTCGACCAAGACAGCCGACATCACCGTCCTGTTCAAGGAGGTGGACGACCAGAGCACGCGGGTCAGCGTGCGGACGACGGAGCGCGCTGATGCGGTGGCCATCACGGCCGCCTTCGGAGGCGGCGGCCATGTGCGCGCTGCGGGCTGCACCGTGGCCGCGGCGTTGGATGTGGCGCGCGAGCGGGTCCTGGCCGAATGCGAGCGCGAGCTCGCCAGGACCGATGCTGGGGGTCGTTAACCTCGACAAGCCGGTCGGCCCGACCTCGCACGACATGGTCGGCCTGCTGCGTCGCCTGACCGGGACCCGTCGGATCGGTCATGCCGGAACGCTCGATCCACTGGCATCTGGTGTCCTGCCCATCCTTGTCGGCGCGGCCACCCGCTTCAGCGAGGAGCTCACCGGTGGGTCAAAGCGCTACGAGGCGACGGTTCGGCTGGGCAGCACGTCCGCCACCGATGACGGGGAGGGGCCATTGGGCCTAGGTGGCGGCCCGATCCCCGATGAAGCCGCCATCCGCCGCGCCTTGGCGGGGTTCGTTGGCAGCTACGACCAGCGGCCTCCGGCCTTCTCCGCTCGGAAAGTGGCGGGCAGGACGGCTCACCGTGCCGCCCGATCCGGCGAGCCCCTGGAGCTGGCGTCCCGCCGCGTGACAGTGCATGCCATCGTTGTGATGGCCGTCACGAGTGGCGATGGCTGGGCGGACGTGACGATCGACCTGCGCTGTGGCGCGGGCACCTACGTGCGGTCGATTGCCCGCGACCTGGGCGAGGCGATGCGTTGCGGGGGCTATCTGTCCGCGCTGCGGCGCACCGAGGCTGCCGGCCTGTATATCGCCGATGCGCTGCGACCGGACCAGCTGGAGGCGCTGCGGGAGCAGGATCGGCTGCAGGAGGCGCTGCTGCCAGTCGCGGATCTGCTGTCCCTGCCGCGCCTGCATCTCTCAGACATCGACGCGGATCGATTCAGGCATGGCTCGCGGATCGCGGTTGCCGTGGATCCGGCGGCGGCCGATGCCGTCGACGAGCGGCGCGCTGTCTTTGATGCAAGAGACCAGCTGCTGGGTATCGGCGCCCTGGCCGCCGGCCAGCTCCAGCCGCAGAAGGTCCTCGTCACCCAGGAGCTCATGTGACGCCGGCGCTTCCGCCCATCGGCCCCGCCGTGGTCTGCATGGGCGTGTTCGATGGTGTGCATCGCGGGCATTTGGCCATGCTGGCGGCGACGCGCGAAGCGGCCGCCAGGGCGAGTACCGCCTCGGTGGCGCTTGTGTTCGACCCGCATCCGGACGAGGTGCTGAAACCTGGGACACGCGTCCCGCGGCTGACGCCTGCGGATGTGACGCTGCGCTTCATCAACGACGAAGGCATCTCGCATCCCGTCCTGATCCGCTTTGACGATGGGCTGCGCGCGCTGAGTGCCGAGGAATTCCTGGCGGCCCTGGAGCCGGCCATCGAGCTGCGCTGGCTGGTGATGAGCCCTGAGAGCGCCTTCGGCCGGGGCAGGGGCGGTACGGTCGAGCGCATGCGCCTACACGGCCAAGACCGTGGCTTCGAGGTCCTCATCGTCGAGCCGGTCCTGGACGACGGGGAATTGATCTCATCCAGCCGGCTGCGCGCAGCGGTGGCCGCGGGCGACCTGGCCACGGTGCGGCGCTTGGGACGGCCGGCGTTCCTGCGGGGCGTGGTGGTGCAGGGTGACCATCGCGGCCGCGAGCTGGGCTTTCCGACCGCCAACCTGCGCTTCGACTACGTGCCCGCCATGCCGCCGCGCGGCATCTACACCGGGCGGGTTTCCGTGCCCGACCGAGGCGTCGGTCCTGGCCACCCGGCGCTCGTCAGCATCGGGGTCCGGCCGACCTTTCACGAAGCGGGGCAGCTGCTGGTGGAGGCATACCTGCTCGACTTCGACGGGGACCTGTACGGTGCCGATCTTGAGCTCGATTTGCTCGATCATCTGCGCGACGAACGGCGATTCGACGGCGCCGCCGCGCTGGTCGCCCAGATGCGCCGCGACGAGGCGCAGGCACGCTTGGTATTGGGCCTGAGCTGAGCGTGGAGCGGTCGATTCTGGTAGGATTCGGCGCGATACAGAAATGAAAAGTGGAGGAATTTGTGCCGCTCGCCAAGGAAGCGAAGAGCGCGATCGTTGAAGACTACGCCACCCACGAGGGCGATTCCGGCTCCCCCGAGGTGCAGATTGCGCTACTGACCGAGCGGATCAAGTCGTTGACGGAGCACCTGCGAACCTACCAGAACGACAACCACTCGCGCCGCGGCCTGCTGAAGCTGGTAGGCCACAGGCGTCGATTGCTTGCGTACCTCGTACGGAATGACGTCGACCGCTATCGCGCGGTCATCAGCCGTCTGGGACTCCGCCGCTAGCCCGATTCACGCCTCGACTTGGTGCCCTTCGGCCCTGGGTCACGTGTGGCGGATCCGGCAGCGCTCGATCCAGCGTCATACCGGCGCAATGATCGAATCAACCATTCATCGACAAGGCGTGCCCGCATAGCCGCCCGCCCCCCTCGCCCTGTGGGGCACCGGCCGGGCCGAGCACCGGGCTCGATCCAAACCATCTCGATCCGAGACACATCAGGACACTGGAGGAATCTGTGGCAATCAAAGTAGAGGCCGACATCGGCGGCCAGACCTTCTCGCTGGAGGCTGGCAAGCTCGCCGAGCAGGCCGACGGAGCAGTGATCGTCCGATATGGCGACACCGTGCTCCTGGCTACCGCCGTTTCGGCGCAGCCGCGCGAGGGGATCGACTTCTTCCCCATGACCATCGACTACGAAGAGCGCATGTACGCCGCCGGCAAGATCCCGGGCGGCTTCATCAAGCGCGAGTCGCGCCC
>JBDUEE010000075.1:0-3181 GCA_040002615.1 Chloroflexota bacterium
GAATCCCCGTAGCGTTTGACGAACGCCCTCATTGCCGCTCCACGGCCGCCTTGAGTTGGTCCAGGCTGGTCGCGACGTCGCTTGCCGCCGCACCCGCCACGGCACCTTCGAGCGGCGCCATGAACAGGTTCTGTGCGCGGATCTCCATCGCGAAGCGGATGAGCGTCCCGTCCGTCGCAGGCTCGAGCTCCAGCGCGGCGCTGACACCGATCCCGCTGGCGGCGCTGGACAGCGCCAGTCGCCGACCCGGTTCGTAGCCGGTCACCGTCAAATCAACCGCCAGCCGCTGGCCCAGCAGCTCGCGGACGACGTGTGCCGACGATCCGACGCCCACCGGATCGGGCGATGTCTGCTCGGCGGATACGATCCCGGTCTGCCAGCTCGGCAGGTTGGCCAGGTCGGCGATGAAGGCGAAGACGGCCTCGGGCGCCGCATCAATGGTCTTGCTTGCCTCGACGCGTCGCATGCGGCAACCCTAGCCGATCGGGTCGGAGTGCAGGACCATCGGGCCTCATGCCGGTCAGAAGGATGGGCGCTATCCTGCCTGCCAGCGCCGCCGCCCGCGCTGATGTGCTCGCGCGCCTGCCATGCGGCGCGAACAGGCGGGAGGAACCGTGCTCCACAGACTGATGCCGGCAGCCATGCTGCTCGTGGCGCTGGCGATTACCGCGTGTGGCAGCTCCGGCCCTGCCCTGACTGACCCGCACGAGATCATCACCCAGGGACTCGCGGCAACCGGCCAGGCCACCAGCCTCCATCTCGCCGTGGCCGTGACCGGCAGCGTCACGATCCCGCAGACCGGCGGCACCTTCAACCTCGAGGGCACCACCGCCGCGGGCGATTTCGATATCGCCAACGATCGGGCTCGGCTGACCTTCAAGGTACCCGCCTTTCTCAGCCTCAGCGGCGAGGTGATCCAGGTCGGCACCGATAGCTTCGTCAAGACCAGCCTCACCGGCGACCGCTATACCAAGTCGACGACCAGCGACACGGGCGTGCCGGTGGATCCCGCCGCCGCCATCGGCCAGGTTGGCGACTTCCTCGATAAGGAAGGTGTCGAGGCGACGAAGCTCGACGATGTCAGCTGCGGCGATCAAACCTGCTATTCAGTGAGCCTGACCATGCCCAGCAGCCTGTTGGGATCCGCTGGAGATGCCGCCGGTGTTGACGCCAGCAAGTTCCTGGGCGATACCGTGCTGATCAACCTCCAGTTCGATCGTGAGACCCTGCGCCTGACCCAGGTCTCGAGCGATATCGACGCCGGCGACGCCGGAACGTTCGGGGTGGTGGTCACGATCTCGGGGTACAACGCCGCGGTCGAGGTCAGCCCGCCGCCATCGGATCAGGTCACAGAGGGCGGCAGCCCGCAGCTCTAAGTCCCGCGGGCTAAGGAAGCGCGACGGCGCCCTGGGGACTTGAACACAGCCTAGGCGCGACGCGGGCCTGTCACCTTTCGGGGCCGATCGGTCCCTATAGGGGCATAGTGGCCACCTCCGTGACGCGCGTGGCAGCTTCTGGCGACGTCGAGGCGGTCTACCGCCAGGACGGCGATCGCCTGTGGCGGGCGCTGTACGCATTCGCCGGCACCGAGGACGTAGCTTCTGACGCAGTGGCCGAGGCCTTCGCGCAGGCGCTGCGCCGCGGATCGGCCATCAGAGACGTTCGCAGCTGGGTCTGGCGCTCAGCTTTTCGTCTCGCTGCCGGAGACCTCAAGCGCCAGTCCAACCTCTCGCGGGGAGCGATGCCCGAGGGTGCCTTCCACGATGCTCATCCCGACGAGCAGTTGCTCGCCGCGCTTCAGGGCCTCACACCGCAGCAGCGCGCGGTGATCGTGCTGCATTACTACGTCGATTGCCCGGTGCGCGAGATCTCACGCCGCACGGGCATCAACCCGCTGGCCGTCCGCGCTCATCTGAGCCGGGGTCGGAAGCACCTCAGGGCACTGCTTGGTGACACCGATGACTGATCTGCACACCCGATTCCGGACCCTGGATGACAAGCCGATGCCGAACCTCTGGTCCGAGATCGAGGCCAGGGCACAAGAGGCGCAGCTGCGCGCCCCGCGCACGCTGTCGTGGAGCCTGATTGCCGTCACGCTTCTGCTTCTCACCCTGGCCATCGGCAGCGCCGTGTTGATCGGGTCCCGAATCATCAAGCTTCCGGTGTTCCTCGATGCCTCGGCGACACCCGCCACTTCGCCCTCGGCGGAACCGGCCACTGGGCGCATCGCGTTTGGCCGAAAGGACCCTTTTGCGGGCGACTATGTCGTGTACCTGATCGATCCAGATGGCACGAACGAGAGCCAGCTTTTGCCAGGATTGTTTGAGTGTCCACGCTGGTCGCCGGACGGCCGGGACATCTCGCTCGGATCGGGCATCTTCGAGAACGCCGGTCAGTCCGATGGCCGCTTCCGAGCATTTGCCACCCTACGCCGTACGCGTGCGAGCCTCAGGCACCATGTCTTCCGCGCCCTTCCCACGCGATATTTGCCAGATCCCACGCTCAACCTGGACTGCCCCGTCTGGTCACCTGATGGCAGCCGCCTGGCCTACCAGGGTTGGGACGACACCGATCCGACTCGCAATGGCATCTATACGTTGGATGCGGTCGATGGCAGCGACCTAAAGCGACTCACCTCCAGCCCGGACGGGGGACATGACATCCCGGGCGACTATTCCGCGGATGGCAGTGAGTTGTTCTTCGCACGGTGGAATGAATTCGGGCAGACCGGGCCGATCATGGCGGTGGGGATGGATGGATCAGATCCGCGTCAGGTGACGACGGAGGGGTATGGCATGCCCAGCCTGTCGCCCGACGGTCAGACCCTTGTGGCCGTACGTAATGAGCAGCTCTACCTGATCGCCGCCGATGGAAGTTCGGCAACTCCAATCACGATCCCGGAGCCCGCGCCCGCTGGCGACTTCTGGCCGAGCTGGTCCCCGGACGGCGACTGGATCGTCTTCCAGATGCTCAGTCGCACCCACGGCCCCGGAGTCCTGGCCATTGCACGAGTGCGGCCTGACGGCAGCGGCCTCTTCCAGATCACCGACAGCGCGTCTGAGGAGTCGTTTCCTGACTGGGCGCCCTAGATCTAGCCCAGCCTTCTGACGCCTGCACAAACGAGTTTCCGAATCGCGTCACCTATGCATGCCGATCGGTCCCTGTATGGGCAACAGACAGC
>JBDUEE010000076.1:0-2515 GCA_040002615.1 Chloroflexota bacterium
GGTTCGATCGGCTGGGCCGGCGGCTGGCTGGTGCGTAGGTCGGCGAACGCAGCCAGCAGGCGCACCGTGACGCTCGGAGCGATCAGTGCTTCACCATTGGCGGCCGCGTCGCATTAGCGCAGCAGACCACGTCACACCCTGGGGAGTACCCAGCAGTTCACCGCGGTGCTGCAGTCGGTCGTTCCCGGTCCCATAGCGCAAGAGGCCGCGGCTCGGCGTGACGGCTACGGTGATACGTACCCCCTGATAATCAATGACCACATGGCCCGGCCCAGGCGCCGCGCGTTGAAATGAGGAGTCCGGCATGCATCCCGTCCCGAAGGTGGTCGTCTTCGACGTCAACGAGACCCTTTCCGACATGTCGCCGATCGCGTCCCGGTTCGCCGATGTGGGCGCCCCTGGGCACCTGGCCGGACAGTGGGTTCGCGGCCCTGCTCAGGGACGGGTTCGCAACCGCCCTCACCGACAGCCAGGCGCCGTTCGCAGACCTCGGCAGCGTCGGGCTCCCGGGCCTGCTGTCCACGGTGGACCTCGACCGCGGACTGGAAGCCGCCATCGACCACGTGATGACAGGGTTTGCGAGCCTGTCTGTTCATCCCGACGTCGTGGCCGGCATCCGTGCCCTCGAGCGGGCCGGATTCCGGCTTGTCACCTTGAGCAACGGTGCAGCAGCCGTGGCCGACCGGCTGTTCACCACCGCCGGTGTCCGCGACGCGTTCGAGGAGTTGTTGTCGGTCGAGGACGCCGGGATCTGGAAACCAGCAGGGCGCGCCTACGAGTTCGCCGCGCACCGCTGCCAGGTCGATACCTCCGAGATGCTTCTGGTGGCCGTGCACCCGTGGGACATCCACGGCGCTGCGCACGCCGGGCTGCAAACGGGATGGATCAACCGAACAGGCGCCCCGTACCCGACCTACTTCACCCCACCTCGCCGCGCGGTCACCTCCCTGACGGAGCTGGCCGACCAGCTAGCCCGCTGAGGAGGACCGCCGGGTCGGCCGGCCAAGGTGCCCGTATGGGCCTCCCGCGGTGCGAAACCAACCACCAGCAACCCGATTGCCAAAGCGAGAGCAACGCAAAGGTGGAGCCACTCCCGTCGATCCAGGTGGACGAGCAGCCGAACCGCGCCAGCTGGAGGATCGGCGCCGCGCCATAGCCCGCACCAGCCAACCGGACCAGGATCCGACGACTGGTGATCCCGCCGACCAATGCGCACATCCCGAGCAAGGGAAACACGATCATGGCGGCGCCCTGCACGGTGACGAAGTTGTTGGAGCTGGTGGTCAGGGACAACGCCAGGCTAGCAACGCCCGCGACGCCGAGGGTGGCCGCCGCCTGGTCGAGCCGCCGCCTGGTCATGACAGCATCATCAGGACCCGCGACAGCCGGCCGTTCGAGGACCGCCAGATCGGGCGTAGTGCGCCGTCCAGTCCGTAGGCACTGCCCGCTGCGGTCGCGAAGATGCCGATGTGCGCCAGGATCATCAGGTAGTACGACCATTCCCACTCGTTCGGTGCGTTCAACACCGACATGGTGATGGCGAGGTTCTGGCCGATGCCGATCAGGGCCCACAGGCGCGTGGACAGGCCGATAAAAGAGAAAAGCGCCGATCGACGCCTCCAACAGCAGCGTCATCCAGGCGAAGAACCACCCGGTCGGATCAACAGGGCCTCGGGGACAACACCCAGGTTCGTGAGCGCCGCGTGCAGCTGATCGACCGTGCCGAGCTCGTCCTCCCCCAGCGTGGCCGCCACCCGGACACGGAACCCGAGCTGCTTGGCCAGCCCGATCCCGGCCAGCGCGCGCATGTGAGCCTGCCCCTCGTTGACAGTCGTGGAGTGCGGGCCCGGCCGAGTCGAGGCTGACCTGGAGCGTCACGCGATCACGGTCCAGCGACTCGAGCTTCTGCCGCCGGCGGCCCTTGTCGAAAACCATCGCGTTGGTGAGGATCACCACCGGCACCTGCTCGGCGCCGTGCGCCACGATGGCTCCGAGGTCAGGATGCAGGAACGGCTCGCCACCGGTGATCAGGAGCTCGCGTCCCCCTGTGCGGCGAACTCGTCGACCGCCGTCGTCGCCAGCTCCAGCGGAAGCAGCCGCGCGTCCGCCTTCGGCGACGACTGCGCACAGCAGTAGTCGCACGCCAGGTTGCAGTGGAAGTTGCTGTAGAGCCACAACCGGCTCCCCAGCGGCACCGCGGATCCGGACGTGAAGCCCGCCCCTGTGCTCGGCGTGGCGCCAGCTCTCGGTGCGCACATCGCGCCCGTGAGCGATAGCAGCAACCCGCTGCCGCAGTCGGTCGTCCAGCTGCGCGGCCGTCGTCCACGCGCCGACCGGGTCGGGCACGACCTCCGATACCGACATCGCCGGGCTCAGAACAAGAGCGACGTGGCGCCGTCGGCGAGCAGCGCAACCAGGGTCGCCCCACCCACGATCGTGGCCCCGTCGATCAGGTCGTCCTCATCGATCCCCCGCTTCTTGGCGCACCGACTGCAGACGAGGAACTTGCCACCGT
>JBDUEE010000077.1:0-6517 GCA_040002615.1 Chloroflexota bacterium
AGCAGGGCGTCATCCGCACCTACGTCGACTGGCTGGTGAGCCTGCCGTGGGGCGTGGAGACCGCCGACGACCTGGACCTGGACGAGGCCGAGAAGGTCCTGAACGAGGATCACTACGGCCTGGAGAAGCCCAAGGAGCGGATCCTGGAGTACATGGCCGTGCGCAAGCTGGCCGAGAAGATCCGCAGCCCCATCCTCATCTTCGTCGGACCGCCCGGCGTTGGCAAGACGAGCCTGGGCAAGAGCATCGCCCGCGCCATGGGCCGCAAGTTCGTGCGCATGAGCCTGGGCGGCATCCACGACGAGGCCGAGATCCGAGGGCACCGGCGCACCTACATCGGCGCGCTGCCCGGTCGCGTCATCCAGAGCATCAAGACCGCTGGCAGCGCCAACCCGGTCTTCATGCTGGACGAGATCGACAAGGTCGGCATGGACTTCCGTGGCGACCCCTCATCGGCCCTGCTGGAGGTGCTCGATCCGGAGCAGAACAACACCTTCCAGGACAACTACCTGGAGGTCCCGTTCGACCTGTCCAAGGTGCTCTTCATCGCCACCGCCAACATGCTCGACACCATCCCGGCCGCTTTGCGCGACCGGATGGAGATGATCCAGCTCCCTGGCTACACGCAGCTCGAGAAGCTGCGCATCGCGCAGCGCTTCCTGATGCCAAAGCAGCTCGAGAACCACGGGCTGACGGCGGAGCAGCTGGACATCAGCGAGCCGGCAATGGTGCGGCTCATCCAGGCCTTCACCCACGAAGCTGGCGTCCGCAACCTGGAGCGTGAGATCGCCAACGTGGCGCGCAAGGTCGCGCGCCGCGTGGCATCCGATAGCAAGGTCCGGGCCGTCGTCGTGCCGGAGGACCTGGAGGAGTACCTGGGCCCGGCCCGCTTCGACTACGGCGAGCTGGACGCGGAGGACCAGATCGGGATGGCCACCGGCCTGGTGGTCAGCGACGCCGGCGGCGACATCGTGCAGGTCGAGGCCACCCGCATGGACGGCAAGGAGGACTTCATCCTGACCGGCCAGCTGGGCGACGTGATGAAGGAGTCGGCGCGGGCCGGCCTGTCCTATATCCGGGCCCGCACCAAGCTGCTGGGCATCGACCCCGGCACGTTCGAGAAGCAGACGATGCACGTCCATGTGCCGGCCGGGGCCACGCCCAAGGACGGGCCTTCGGCGGGCGTCACCATGGCCACCGCCATGGCCAGCCTGCTGACCGGCCAGCCGGTGCGGCGCGACCTGGCCATGACCGGCGAGATCACGCTACGCGGGCGGGTGCTGGCCATCGGCGGGCTGAAGAGCAAGCTGCTGGCAGCGCACCTGGCCGGCGTGAAGACGGTCCTCATTCCGAAGCGGAATGAGAAGGACCTGGTCGACGTACCGGAAGAGATCCGCAGCCAGCTGCGCATCGTGGGTGTCGAGACCATGGACGAGGTCCTGGCCGAGGCGCTCATCGCCGAGGCGCGGCCTGCGGCTCGGATCAAGGCGGAGCGGGCTGAGCGCCAGAAGCGTGTGGCTCCGCGCCGACGCACCCGCAAGCAGGAGGAGGAGGCGCCCGTCGCCGCCACTCGCAAGCCGAAGATCGAGCAGCCCCCGGCCGGGATCGCCTAGCCGGGCGCCGCTCGTCGGGGTCATCGGTCCGTAGATGGAATACAAGGACTACTACCAGGTCCTGGGCGTGCCAAAGACGGCGACACAGGCCGACATCAAGAAGGCCTACCGGCGGCTGGCGCGCGAGCTCCATCCGGACCGCAACCCCGACGACGCGGCCGCCGAGAAGCGGTTCAAGGAAGCGAACGAGGCGCACGCCGTCCTCTCCGACCCGGAGAAGCGGAAGCGCTACGACGAGCTGGGGGCGAACTGGCAGGCGTACGAGCAGGCTGGCTTCGGTGGTGGCGCAACCGACTGGGCCGGTTTCGGCGGCGCCCCCGGTGGGACCCGCTGGGAGTACCGGCGCGCCAGCCCGGATGACCTGGGCGGATTCAGCGAGTTCTTCCAGTCATTCTTCGGTGGCAGTGCCACCGCGGGTGGGCCGATGGGTGCCGGCAGGACGTCCAGCGCCGGTGCCGACGATTTCGAGCAGATCTTCGACTTCGGCGGCCTGGGCGCGGGCAGCACGGGTCGACGCGTCGTCGCTGCCCAGGCTACGGCGACCGCAACCGCCGAGGTCACGCTGGATGAGGTGTTGAAAGGCGCCGAGCGGATGGTCGATGTCGACGGCCGCCGCCTCCAGGTCAAGATTCCCCCGGGCGTCAACGACGGCGCCAAGATCAAGCTGCGCGGCGGTGGCCTGCGGAGCGGTGAGCGGGGCCCGGCCGGCGACCTGGTGATCACCGTTCGTGTGAAGCCGGACCCTCGCTTCGAGCGTCGCGGCGCCGACCTGGTGACCGAGGTGCCACTGACGTTGGCCGAGGCGATGCTCGGCGGTGAGGTGCCGGTCCCCACGCCGACCGGTTCGGTCAAGCTGCGCATCCGGCCGAATACCCAGAACGGCCAGGAGATCCACATCCGCGGTCGCGGGCTGCCGAAGCGCGGCGGCGGCAAGGGCGATCTGATCGTCCGGGTCCGGGTGATCCTGCCCACGCTCGACGAGGAGGCACGCGAGGAGCTGGCCAAAATCCTTGGCAGCCGACCGCAGCCGGATCCTCGCCGAGACGGTCGCGTCCACTAGTTGCACCACAGGTCGCAATAGCTCAGCGTCCACGCACTCTGATACGCCAGCGCAACGCCGGGCTGGCTGTGGACGGCCTGGGTCGCCAGTGCGCCTTCGTAGTCCGTGCCCTGCTCCATGCCGTTCCAGATACCGCCACTGCGGGCGGTGGTGACCGTCCACGGTCCGAGCGAATCGGGGCAGACGGTGCCCTGCACCGAGACATCCGCCCACGGTGAGCTCGATTTCACGGTCATCGTGAGGCAGCTGCCCACCGGGCGCGTGCTGTACGGATCCCAGTCATAGAGGACGTTGCCGGCGCTCCAGCTTGCGCGCCAGCCAAGCTGCGTCAGACGCTTGGGCGAGAACCACGAATCGTCACTGGAGTGGGCAGACACCTTCATCTTGGTGGTCAGCCACCAGTCGTCGCCGTCCTGGTGGACGAGGTAGAAGGTGGAGCAACCGTAGCCTGTGATCTTGCCCTGGGCCACGTTGATGCTGGCGCATTGCGTGTCGTAAGGCGTCACAGCAGTGGTGGAGGGCGCCCGCCTGGCAACGTCTGCATCGGCACCCAGGGGCGCATCCGCGAAGGTGATCAGCTGCCGCGAGACGACTGCCGCGTCCCCATCCATGGTTGCCATGCCGCCGAATTCCCGCTCCGCGTCCGCCCGCGACATACCCAGCGCCACCAGGTCGCCAATCACGGTGCGGCCCGAATCGCGGTATGCGGTGGCATCGCGCGCGGTCTTGGGCCGGGTGGTGCTCATCGAGATGGTGAACGTCCCCGGCCGGTTGCCTTTCGGCGCATTGGACGCGACCGACAGCGATGAGCCCGGCCTCGCGACCACTGCGACGGTGGCGTCGGCCGAACGGACCGTGGCCAACGCGGCGCCGCCTTGTGTGACTCGCTGGCCAGCGCCTGCGAACCCGTTGGCGAGGACGAGCGTCACGGGCGGCGCCGCATCGCGGTCGCGGGTCCTGGCCACCGCAGGCCCTATGGTTGAGATGGCGAGCAGGAAAGCGCATCCTGCCCCCACAAGCCGGCTTGGTCGATGCATCGAGGTCCTCCATGTCTGGGGGGCGCGCATCACGCTAGCGCGGTCGGCTTATCACTCGCTTAGCGCCTGCTTACCAGGCGGGGCGGCACGATGCATGCGAGCCCGGTGTGAGCGAATGCGTCCCGAACGGTTGAGATGGTGTTCGAGGAGATCGGGGCGCCGGGCGCCGAGGCCCAACCCAGGGAACCTGCCGGGGCGTCAGCCTAGGACAGGAATCGGCTGTGTTTCCGAGCGGCCGCTAGCGGGTCGCGCGGATTGCCTCGATGCTGGGATCGCGGTGCGCGAAGTAATCCTGGGCCTGAAGGGCGACGGGGATATCGGGCTCAATCGTCAGTCGCCTGTCGTCCGGCGTGCTGCGGACGAAGTACTCGCCAGCCACGGTGACGGCCAGGCCCGAGAACGGCAGCGCGACGCTGCCGGGATTCCCGAACAGGTTCGGGCTGCCGCCCATCGGCTCGCCCACGAAGGTGGCATCCGTGTCGCGGTCGATCTCTGCCCCGAACAGGCAGGCCGCTGAGAAGGTGTTTCGACCGGTGATGACGAAGAGCTGCTTCGACCTGATGCCTTCGTCCGTCAACACGTCAACCAGCGGCGGATAGGCGAACGTCTCGCCGCCGAAGTTGTGGCGGATGTCGACGATGATCCGATCGACCGCATCCCCCGCCGCGGCATGCCGGAGCTCGTCCAGCAGGTCGGCGCCCAGGTCCTCGACACGGTTGTACTGCACATACAGGTCGTGCGAGCCCTCCAGCTTCGTCCGCCACAGGACCTCATCGGTACGCGAGAGATATAGCGCGTCCGGGTCATCGGGCAGGTGGAGGCCGTATGGTCCTGCCCACGCGTTGTAGTCCGCCATGGCGATCGGGGCGACCGCCACGGTCGCGGCTTGATCCGCGAGGGTCAGCTCAACCGGTCCGACCTGGCCGATGATTCCCAACCCGTGCAGCACCTCCGGAATCAGCAGGAACCGCGGGGTGAGGAGGACGACGGTCTCGTCGTTGTCGCGCGGCACGAGCGGCTCGATCGCAGCCTGCACCTCTCCAAACGGCCGACCGGCGATGGCATCGACCCGGCTCCCAATCAAGCCTTCGTACGGCGGCAGCGCGTCGACGACATAGAGCCCGTCGGCGAAAGACCAGAGGCGAAGCGGTAGGCTGTGGACCGGGTAGGCACTGTCGGTACCCCAGATGAAGGCACCGGTGTGGCCGTCGCGACCGGAAGCGCTGAGCTGCGCCACGATTCCGAGCAGGCCGACCATCACCTCGTCATCGGTTGCCTGCGCCACAGACTCCTTCAGGGCCGCGATGGCCGCCACGAGCTGCGGCTTTGGCGTGCTGTGGTACGGGTCAGGGTGGATTTCCTCGATGCCAGGTAGAAGGAGGTCCAGGTCGCTCGCCCATCCGGTGATGCGGTCCCCCGCGCCGGTACCCGAGGACACCTGTGATGCCACCTGCGAGCCTGCGACGCTGCCCGTGGGCGGTGGTCCTCCGCATCCCGCCAGGAACAGCAGAAAGACCGCGGTGGCGACGGCCAGGTGGACAGCCGCGCGGGGCGGCCTCAACGGTGTCTGCGGCGGCGTCCGGCGGGGGTGGGGCGCGCCCGCTCCCGCGTCGATCGACGCGGCGGCGGCACGAAGCGCTGGCGGCGGATCTCGTCGTTCATGGCGCCGATGACCGGTGGGAACTTGACGAACGCGGCCCAGGCTGCGATCGCCATGCCGGGCAGGATGATGAGCATGATGAGCGCCAGCGGCACGTGGATCACGACCAGCAGCGGAACCAGCCCCCAGGTCACCACGATCGCCCAGAAGATCCACTCGTGCAGCGCCAGGATGGCCGGGTAGCGACGGTAACGCCGCTGGGCGGTGGTGTACACGAAGACGGCCCCGATGACGATGACCAGCGACCCGGACCACATCAGGGTGAACAGGTCGCGGAAGCCGATCGGGGTGAACGGATCAAACAGGATGCCCATCGGGCCGGGAGTCTAGCAGAGCATCTGAGGCGCAGAAAGGCAAGGAGCCTGCCCTGGTGAGCGGTGGTGACTCACCACTCGGACAGGCTCCTCGCGGAGCTGCCGGATCAGCTGAACCGGCCATGCATGGCGGACGTCAGGCGGTCATTGTCGCCGTCCGTAGGACCGGGACGGCCTGAGTCTCTCGGCGCGTTGCCCAAAACAGTCCGGCTCCGCTGAAGAGGATCGTTGCGCCCACGCCGGCGAACAGTGCGGCCAGTGCCAGGCCGAGCTGCAATGCCGATGCCGTGGCGGTTCCGACTCCCAGCTCGCCGATCAGGGCGTGGGCCGTCGGGGACCAGATCTGCGCACGGGCGGCGCCCTCGATCGGGTGCAGCCGGTCGAAATCGACCCAGTAACGCCCGTCGTTGACGAACTCGTACTCACCGGCCTTGAAGATCTGGCCGTTGTAATCGACGTCCTCCGGCAGGACCACCGTGGTCGTCGCGTGCAGGGTGTGATAGGTCACCGTGGCCATCTGGTACATGTACTCGGTCGCGGTGTTGACGACCGGGTCGTTGGGGTTCAGCTCCGAGTCGACGACCGGGAAGCCCCAGTCATTCTTCAGGAGAGCCATGATGCCCGCGGCCTCGGCGACCTCGCCGCCGTCCGTGAGCTGCCCCGCGTCGTTGTAGGTCAGCGTGACGTTCTGCGCCTTGCTGAACGCGTTCAGCGACCGGTACCCCTCCTGGGTCTTCAGGAAGGCGAAGCCGCCGACCGCCAGAAAGCCGATGCCAATGAGCGCAATTGCAATGCTGAGGATGCGCAACCGACTGATCGCCCGTGAGGCGCTG
>JBDUEE010000078.1:0-2885 GCA_040002615.1 Chloroflexota bacterium
GGGCGGCCCGGCCGTGCCGGACCGCCCTGGGTGTAGGAACTAGAACTTGTCCGGCAGCTTGGCCACGATGGCCGCTGCCAGCGGGTCGCCGATCATCCGCATGTGCATCGCTGCCGTGCGGTCGGCCTCGGCGGCCGCCTGCGCGTCGCCGGCACCCTGTGCGTCGACGATCTCCTTGGTGGTCAGCACGTGCTCGGTGGTCAGGTCAACCAGCGCCGCCTGCGGCAGGTCGGTCGCGCCCGCCAGGAACTCGGCGAAGGCCGGGACATAGACAGTGGTCAGGTCCTCGACGGCCCTGTTCATCACGGCCTGGTCATCGGTCGCCACACCGGTGGTGTAGTCGACGAAGAACCCGTTGTGGGCGCTCCAGATCTCGTTGAACTGGTCCTGTGCATCCATTCCATAGAGTTCGCCTAGCGCGCCTCCGATGTCGGTGCCGTTTTGGTTCAGGGCGGCTCCGGCCGCGGCAAACTCGACGCTGCGTCCGTTGATGGCGGCATCGGTTGCGAACGAAGCCAGGAACAGGTGCTCCTGGAGCAGCTGGTTCAGCGCAACGCGGAAGTCGACGGCAGCGGTCGCCTCATCGCCGGCGATGTCGTTCTGCTCTGCGATCGCCGGCGCCAGTGCGTCGCCGATCATCTGCATGTGGGCATATGCTTCGCGAATTGCGGCGTAGGCCCTCTTCCAATTGCCGGCCGACTGCGCATCGACGACTGCCTTGGTCTGGAGGACGTGCGCCGTCACGAGATCGGTCACCGCGTCTTCCGGTAGTCCCGTGGCACCGGCCAGGAACGACGAGAACTCCGGAACATAGACGGTGGTCAGGTTCTCGACGGCCTTGTCCATCATGGCCTGGTCATCGGTCGCCACACCGGTGGTGTAGTCGACGAAGAACCCGTTATGCGCGCTCCAGATGCGGTTCCACTCGTCTTCGGCGTCCTGACCATAAATGCCGCCAATGGCCGCGCCCAGGTCAGTTCCGTTGGTGTTGAGCAGCGTGCCGTAAGCGGCGAACTGGTCGTTCCGCCCGCCCAGCGCCGCGCCGGTGGCCTTGGCGGCCAGGATCAAATGCTCGCCAAGCAGGTAGTCGAGTTCGCTGCGAAGGTTGGCAGCATCACTGTCGATGGCGGCATCTCCCATGCCGTCGCTCGGAGCCATGCTGTGCTCCGTCATGCTTCCAGGCATGCTCGGGTCAGCCGTTGCCGATGGTTCGGTGCCCGGAGCGTTCGAACACGCAGCCAGGCCGATGACGGCAACCAGTGTGAAGGCAGCCGGTTTCCAGTAACGCATTGCGTCTCCTCGGGGTTATGGGAAGGACGCAGGCGTACCCCCCAAGCAGCCTGCACCTAATGAATACGGGTGACGATCGGCGGCGCATCAGCCGACGGCCGTCGACAGTCGGGTGCCTTAGGCGGCGCGCTCCTCAGCAGACAGCCAGCCGAACAGGGTCGGGATCAGGGCGATCGCCGACACCCCAACTAGGGCGTAGACGATTGCCGAAACGACATTCACTTCGCCGAATTCGCTGCCAGTGATGGCGGCAACGAGGTCGTACTTTGCGACCGCGACGAGCAACCAGTTGGCGCCGCCAACGATGACCAGCGCGAGAGCCAGAGACTTCAGGTACTGCACGAGATAGGTTCCTTTCAACCAGCTGGGGCTTGGACCCGCTTCGAGCGATGTTCCTGTACATGCTCTGTACAGGGTTTGTCCTAACTTTAGTTACCACGCGACCCCTTGTCAAGGCTTTGTTCATCGTCTACCGTCCGCAAAGCATGTACAACACGAAGAAAGCTGCGGACATGGCGGGTGTGACCGTGCCGGTGTTGAGGGCGTGGGAGCGGCGGTACGGTGTGGTGAACCCCCAGCGCACGGCCTCGGGGTACCGTCTATACAGCGCTGAGGAGATCGCGCGCGTGAGCGCCATGCGGCGGCTGGTCGACAGTGGCTGGTCGCCGAGTGCCGCTGCGGCATCGCTTGCCGGCCTCACGGACGCCGAGATCAGTCCGGCGAATCGCGCCGACCACACAGACCAGCCAACGGATGCCAACGATGCGATCCGGTCCCCTGTCGCCTCGTGGATCGAGAGATTCTTGAAATCGGCTGCGGGGATGGATACGGCCGGGCTGGAAGACCTCCTGGACGAGGTCGCCGCAATCGGCTCGTTCGAGCTAGTGGCTGGCAGTTACCTGCTTCCTGCGCTGGTGTCGTTGGGATCGGGCTGGGAGACGGGAGAGATCGATGTCGCGGCCGAGCACGCGGCAAGCAACGCGATCTTGCGCCGCTTGGCCGGAGCCTTCGCGGCCAGCGGCCGGGACCTGCGTGCCATCAATCCGGTGCTAGTTGGCCTCCCGCCCGGATCACGCCATGAGCTGGGGGCGCTCGCTTTCAGCGTTGCCGCTCGACGCGCTGGCCTGCCGGTGCTCTACCTGGGAGCGGACCTGCCCACGGAAGATTGGGTCGGGGCTGCTTCAAGGACCGGGGCGGCTGCGGCCGTGATCGGCGTCATCTCCGATGCCGACCGAGAGGCGGCGGCATCAGTGGTAGCCGCCCTCCGCGATGCCGATCTGCATCTGATCGTGGCTGTTGGCGGCCATGCGGCCCAGAGATCCGCCCTGCCTGCGGACGTCGTCCGGCTGCCAGATGGGCTATCCGCGGCCACCACGGCGCTGCGCGCTGCACTGGGGCGAGATCCCGGCGCCGGGCGGCCAGCGACCTCAGAAATACTTTAGCCCATGGATGCGCCACATCGAGGGCCACTCCGAGACCCTCTGTCGCGAGCGGCGATGCAGCCTGACAATGCGCTGCCGGGCGGGGTTAGGGGTCGCGTTTCGATGACGCTGCGAGGGCCGATCTCGGCGATCCTCGGCGATTTGGAGCACGTT